>JAKSBZ010000297.1 GCA_022360875.1 Cytophagales bacterium
GGTTAACAAGGACGGCCAAAAGAACCACGGTGTTTTCTTTCCAGACCTTGAGTACATGCGGCCAGTCCACGCCATTGGAAAAGTCGCCAAACTGCAGCGGCAAGGCATATATTATCAGCCACACAAGGAGCATCAACAAATGCTGCGCCCAGCTTACTCTGTTGTTAATTATCCGCCTCATTACCGGCAAGTTATCTCTTTTTTTTGAAAAAATTTCCATCAACAAAGAAACTTACATTTAAGTGCCAGTACGAACCGCCGCCCGCACTGACACTCCGGGCTTACGCCCGGTTTCCTGCTCAGGCCTCAATCTGCGTCCCTGACCAGCCGGACATAATTATAGATGCGGATGGCGTCTCCCTGCGGCCCTAAACCATCTTCGTGCAAGCTCGGATCACCCGACTTAGGATCGCTTCGCTGCGCTCCGGCTCCATGAACGTCCACCCACTGGTTCATGTTTCCCATGCAGCGCCCGAAAGATACATAGGCGGCGGAATTGCCGGACCGATGTTCACCGTCTCCCACATGTGTAGTACTGGACCAATAAAAAGCGTAGTCTCTCTCTCCCGCCTCATTGGTTATTGGCGTGCAGCTGAACAACGGATCGATCGCCGCTGACTGGGTAGTGCCCGGTGAACGCGTGTAATCGACAATGCTCTGAAGCTCTTTCACATCCGGCAGACGCCAGTCGGAATAGCCGGCAAACTCTTTTCCCTCGGCAAGTCTCAGCGCCTCTTGCCACATAACGCCCTCGCCGCTGTCCTCTTTCATCCACATCAGTCCCGTAGAACTGTCGGTGACCGTTCCGTCACCATTGTCCGCAAAATTGTTGAGCCCGTAGGTCGAATTACCGCGCACATAAAGCACGTAGAACGTCTTTTCCCCAGGCATGTTTGGTCTTCGCAGTCCGTATCCTTTTATGCGGCCGTCGGCAAAATTGACACCGAACATCATCTCGCCGTCCACGTATATGTTCGTGCTGGCAAACTGGGCGTCAATAATCCTTTCTCCCGCATTCAAATCGCCGTAACCAAAATCGAAATAATCCGTGTCGATAAACGGCTTCAAGCCTTCGGCCGAATTCCCCTCAACCATAGGGTCCCTTCCCGAGAAGAGAATCAGCGAATAAAGTTCTTTAATGGTCGGCAGCCTCCAGTCACTGTACCCTGCAACACTGAAATCCTGAGCTCCGGCCACCGCTTCGGAATACGTCTTTTTGTCCGACACGTTGATTTCCCCATCAAGATTTAGGTCCGAAGTTTTAGCCCACATTAGCCCCGTAACCAGATCTGTTACCGTGCCGTCGCTGTTGTCGTGATACTGCGGCGCGTTACCCGGATAGTTGGCATTCTGACCGTAGAAATCATCGCCGGCCGCTTGCTGCCCTATTACCGCTGCATTATCGTAAAATGTAATTTGTCCGGTACCCACAATCGGATATCCGTCAATATCGGGCAAAACAACTGTTCCGTCGTTTAGGTCCGGCGTCCCGTCGTCCTTCTGACAGGAGCAGAAAGCAATGCTCAGTCCCGCCAATGTCAGCATCAGAAGGACTGAAAATAATCTTTTTTGTGCTGTTTCCATGCTCTTTATTTTTAGGTTCTTAATACAAAACAACCATGTATTCCGAGTCTAAAAAAAACAATCGACCAATCAGCGGATTTTATCGGCGAAACCAACAATTGCTCAGTCAAAGGTTAATGAAACACAGGACGGTAATTTAACTTTTCCAGAATGTCATAGGTTTCCACAGACAATCAGTAAACAAACGCAAACCGGATAAATCATTTTATCACCCCCACTCCTGCCTGACTAAGCGGCGTCCTGTTTTAAGTCGGAAAGTGTTTATAAAAGCTGTTGACTATCTGAAAACCAATACTTAACTTAAACAAGATTTAAACTACTTCACTGGCCAGCTGATTACTCTGTATCAATTTTTCAGCAAAATAGCCAGCAGCCCAACACCCAGTACCGCTGTATTTTTTTTAACCAACAAAAAAACCGAATGAACTACTTCTCCAAACCGCTCAAGAGCAAGCTTTACAGCCTGTCCAAAGGGCTGGCAGCCGCCCCATTTCTTCTGGCTCCGCTAGCCTCCCAGGCACAAGAAAAACCCAATGTGCTTTTTATCATCGCCGACGACCTGAACACGCGCATCGGTCCTTATATGGAACTGGACCGACATACGCCGAACCTGAACCGTTTGGCGGAAGAAGGCGTCCAGTTTACCCGAACATACTGCCAGTACCCCGTTTCGGGCCCATCGCGAGCCAGCCTGATGAGCGGCCTGTACCCGGAAACAAACGGCGTGCTAAGCAACCGGAAAGACATCGGGAGTTATAGAGCCATCACGCCCCAGCTGTCTAATCATCCGAGCCTGGCAGGCTATTTCAGAGAGCAGGGCTATTTCACCGCCAGGGTTTCCAAAATCTACCACATGGGCGTTCCGGGAGGCATCGAGGCCGGCGAAGTCGGCAGCGACGACCCGGATTCCTGGGACTATGCCTACAACGTAATGGGTCCGGAAACAAGAACCAAAGGCTCGCTGGAACATCTGTCTCCGGGAGTTACACATTCCGGAGGGGCTTTCGCCAGAATGATCATCGGCAACGAGCAGGAGGTTACCCAAACGGACTATCTTGCCGCCAGCCAGGCCATTTCTATTCTTGAAAACCGTGCAGGAAGGGCACCAGATTGGAAAACAAACGTCACACAAAAGAAAGAACACGCCCCACTCTTTCTGGCTGTGGGATTCGTCCGTCCGCATGTTCCTCTAATAGCTCCGGAAAACTGCTACGAGGACTATCCGGACGACAAGATGAAAATCCCCGAAACCGCGGCGGGAGACAATGTCCCGAAAAGAGCGCTTGCCAACAACAACAGAAGAAAATGGAAAATGAGCCGCGAACAGCAGCAGAAGACCCTTGCGGGCTATATGGCCAGCGTCCAGTTCATGGACCGGCAGGTGGGCCGTCTGCTGGACGCGCTCGACCGGCTAAAGCTCCGCGAAAACACCATCGTCATTTTTGTATCGGACCACGGCTACAACCTGGGAGAACACAACTGCTGGTCGAAGGTGAGCCTCTGGGAAGGCAGCGTGCGGGTGCCGATGATTATTTCGCATCCGAAAATGAAGAAAAAGGGGACGCAGTTTACCGGAATAACAGAACTGGTGGACCTGTACCCTACTCTTGCCGATCTTTGCGGCCTAGCCGGCGGACGTCCTGAAAGGCTTCATGGCCAGAGCCTTGCCGAGTCCATTATGAAAGGAAAAAACAGCTCTGAGAAAGAATACGCCTATACGGTAACCTACGGAGGAAGCGCCGGAACCATAAGAAGCCAGAAATGGCGCTACACCCGCTGGAGCGAAAACGCCGAAGCGGGAAGAGAAGAACTTTACTGCCACCAGTCCGACCCCGAAGAGCACGTGAATCTGGCGGACGATCCAAAATACAGCGAACAACTGCAAAAGCTGCGCGCCGTCTACGAAAAAATCAGAGACCAGGCAAGAAAGGACAAACAGAATCTATAAAGAGGATGCCAACAGCCGGACGGTAAAACAGCGTCCGGTCGTCTTTCACCTTCCCCGTTTCATAAATACTTCGCAGTTAAAACGTTCCGGGGACGCTTCCTTTCCTAATTCTTCATTTTAAACAATAAAATAACATCAAAACAAGCATAAATAAAAAATTGTCGGAGTTAATAATATGCTCAGGAGAAAACAAGGACAATGCCGCCGACAGAAAAGAAATTTCCTGAGTATAAAGCGCATATGTTGCTTAGATTTTCGTTTTTTTGAAAATAATATCAGAAACGGAAAATTCTAACATACATTCTCATACAGTGAAAAGAACTATTTTTTTATTATCATTAATTTTTGCTTTCTCTTGTCAGAACAAAAAACAGGTTAAGACAGCATCTGCAAACAGCAACCTCCCCGAGGCCTACGGGCGAACGTTAAAAAACCTTTTTTCCTTTTTTGACAAAAATGCTTATGATTCTGATTTGAAGACCTATTATTCCGATTTGGATAATGAAGGAAAGCTGATTTCCAAAAAAGTTTACAATGTTGCCCTCAGCCGCTTGGTTTACGGACTGGCTTACAGCTCGAATTTTTTTCCTGAAAACCTTGACCGGGCAAAAAAAGCCGCAGCTTTCCAGCTGAAACATCTTGCAGAAAGCAACACCACGCTTCCATATTTCCATTCATTTGTAGAAAACGGAAAAAAAGACCAGCCCGCTCAAGTGGATATTTGGCAGCAAGCTTACGGTTTGTGCGGCTTAACAGAATTGTACAGAAACGCTCCGGATGATAGGTTATTGGAAGACATTCACCGTTTTCACGATGCTTTTGTAAAAAAATTCAAGGATGAAAAAAATGGAGGTTTCTTCAGTGAATATTCTTTTGAAAACGGACAGGTTTCAGGCAGCAAAACGCTGCAAGCTTTGATGTACCCAATAACGGCTTATATGCACAATCTGTGGACTGTCGATGTCGGGAACAGAAATAAATACGAGCCTGTCTTAAAAGAAAATTTACTGCTGGCCAAAGAAATAGCTTGGAATGGAGAAAGAGGATGGGTGAATGTAAAGTTTGATGACCATTGGAACGCTTGCCCCTCTGCAGATGAAAAAAATCCTTGCTTTACAGTCACTCCCGGACATAATTTCCAGCTGGCTTCCGCATTTTTGAGAGCGAAGGACATGAAAATTTTTTCTGAAAAAGATCGAAAAGAATTTGAAAAGCTTGGCATCGAGATCATTGAGAAAACACTCCAGAAAAACAGTATCTTTTTTGCTGAAAATTTGTCGCAGGGATTTGTCAGCGAAGTAAATCCGATTACAAACGCAGTCCTTGACGACCGCAAAACGTGGTGGCAGCATTGCGAAGCCATAATAGCTTTGTCGCTGTGCGGCGAAAAATACCGCAAGGAAATCGACCAGCTGAAATCGTTTTTCTTCAAAAGCTTTCCTGATTTTGAAAACGGCGGCGAATATTTTTTCATTGATAAAAACAACCAAGCAATAACGAAAGAGCTGAAAGGGAGCATCGGAAAATCTTCGTACCACACAGTGGAAATGATCCGCTACTTGATGGAAAATGAATAAACGGATTTTGACGCTCCCAAAAAGTAGAAAAGCCGGCAGACTTGATTTGAACTTTCCTTCATCAAGTTTCGATGGGGCTGCTTTTCCTTTTACCAATTCCGTCCATATCAAAATAATTTTTGACTTTCAGCAAGCCTTATCTGACAGAAAAAGATAGCCGGCACATTCTTTACCTCACTACTCTGAAATGGAAACATCCGTCAATTTGACGGTTTGATTCTGTCATAATTTTCCAATAAAGCTTCATATACACATCCATAGAAACACCCGAAAATTTCATCAGGTGTTTTTTTGTGCATGCAATCCAGAATAAAAAAAACAACGCTTGAGCAACTCATTGCTGGCGAGATCCACGCAAGATAGATGCTGCATGTCAAATATCAACTTTTCCCCTCCCAGCGTGTTGTCAGTAGAGTTTTACAGATAAATCATTCATTGCGCTCACATCCTGACATATAATATTGGCAAGATTTAAGAAGCACTGATTCAAGCAAGCTCTAAAAATGAAAAAATTCAATCAATTGAAAGAAGTCAAGGAAGTATACTCCAGAGGGGAAAACATGATCAAATTCCTTAAAGATTCCGATCAAAATAAATCAAACTCAATTGATGATATTTTGATTAGCTATGACTTTCAATCGGGATCGTACATTAAAGGATTTTCGAATAATCCTGAATTTGCAAGTATATACTGCGGGGCTTTAGCTAAAGTGATTAATGCGCTAGGCCCCTTCGATTCGGTGCTTGAAGCCGGAGTCGGCGAAGCAACTACACTATGCAATCTCACAAAAAACTTGAATTTTAAGCCTGAAACTACGATGGGCCTCGACATTTCATGGTCAAGACTAAAATTTGCCAAGGAATTCTTAAAGGATTTTGGACGCAATGACGTCAATTTATTTACTGCCAATTTATTTGAAATTCCACTTCTGGACAACTCAATAGACCTTGTTTATACTTCCCATTCTATCGAACCCAATGGAGGAAAAGAAAAAGAAGCGCTAGAAGAACTCTACAGGGTAACTAAAAAATATTTGGTGCTTCTTGAGCCATCGTTCGAATTAGCTAGTCCTGAAGCAAGAAAACGAATGATTGAGCATGGCTATATTACCAAGCTGTACCAAACGGCAAAAGACTTAAAATACAAAATCATTGAATACAGGCTGTTTGATTGTTATTCTAAACCAGTGAATCCAACTTGCATAATGATAATCGAAAAACAAAATGATAATGACAATGCTGACAAAAATTTAGTCTGCCCAATTACTTTTACTAATTTAGAAAAAATTGGAGACCATTTTCTCTATTCAAAAGACAGCTTTTTAGCCTATCCAATTTTAGAAAATATTCCCTGCTTACTAAAGGAAAATTCTATTCTGGCCGCTCACCTTAAAACAAATTATCAAGAATACAAAACAACACATAACATTGTGTATGAACCCTCTAGATGCTAAACGTATCCAAAGCACAAATGCGGTGGTTGCATTCTAATTTGCGAACAGCACAGAACAAAAGATCAGCGCTAAGGCTGATCAGTGCCGGTGACCGCGTTCAGAGCCGGAAGCCAGCTGCATGATAAAAGTGTCCTCTCGAAAATTAACTCAGAAAACATGGAGTAAAAACCGCTGGCCTTGAATATTTTTTTCATAATGGCCAAGCCATTGGCCATATAGCATTGCAGAATAGCTTCTGTGCCCCGGTGATCAATATGTATTTAATTCTACAGATATTTACTTCAGTAACCCTCTGCGCATATGGCCAGCAACTGCTCTTGCATTCTTCTGTTACAGAACCTCCATTCACAAGACTGACAATTATTAATCAGCAAGCAGACACAAAAATGCGATAAACTCTGCTCTGCGTATTTTGATATAAATTCAGGTAAGTTTATCATCAATAATACTTTGTGATTTTAAAAATTTATCAATAAAAAATGTAATTTGAGATATTGATATAAAATATTCCTTTATCGGTATTTCACATAAACATTGTTAGGCTATTGGTTATTATTATTACTTCTTCCCGCTCAAACTGGGCAGTGGTTTGACAGGAAATTCCCACGCAGTCTGTCATTAATCACTCATCCTATCGCTATATTCAAACCAGTAAAAATTATATAAATCAAATAAATATGAAAGAACTTTATAATAAGCTTTATCAAGACTCGATTAAGAAAATTCAATCGGACTCATATCAGGTTGATACATTGATTGACTCGAATAATGACAACAGATACGGGATTTCTCTCTTGTTAAGACCAGACCGTTCGGTAAAGACAAATATCCAAAAAATCCTTTCAAAGATTAAAGTAGTAGAACCAAAGCAGTACTTTTATCGTGATTCTGATATCCATGTGACCGTAATGTCAATAATCACTTGTTACGAAGGATTCAATCTTAACCAGATAAATATTGACAAGTATGTTGATGTCGTTCAGAAAAGCATAAGCGGAATAAACTGTTTTAACATAGAATTTAAAGGACTGACTGCCTCGCCCTCTTGTATAATGGCACAAGGGTTTTTAGAAAATGATACTCTAAACCACATACGGAACAACTTAAGAACTGATTTTAAGGATACTCAATTAGAGCAGTCAATGGATATAAGATATGCCATTCAAACAGCTCACTCGACAATTTTTAGATTGAAAGAAAAATTAATGAATAAAAAGAGTTTTTTGGATGTTGTGGAAGAATACCGAGACTATGATTTTGGAACATTTAAAGTTGATTCACTGGAACTGGTATTCAACGATTGGTATCAGCGAAAAGAGCATGTAAAAACACTGCATGAATTTCGATTAAATTAAGAAACGCATCCTGATATTTTTTATCGGAAAATTCTGAAAAAATCTCGAAAGCAGCAATTTCTCATTCTTAGGCATAAAACTAAAGCAACTATATTTGGTTGCAAAACAATGTTTATCCAGCAAACGGCACTCACAAAATGCCGCTATCGAGCTGAATACCAAACTCTCAACAACGCACTGCTTCCAATAACAAGACCGTGAAGCAAGGAAAAATTTCCTGGTTAAGCATCATTCATCAGCGCCTCTTGAGGAATGTCAATGGCAAGCTGGTTCCTCACCAAATCCTCATAGGTGTCTCTGCGGCGTATCAGCCGGGCTTCTCCGTCAATTACCAGTACTTCCGCCGGACGGTAGCGGGAATTGTAGTTCGAAGCCATCATGTACCCGTATGAGCCCGCATTTTTTATCGCAAGCAAATCGCCTTCTCTCGTTTGCGGCAGCCGGCGGTCCACGGCGAAATTATCGATTTCGCAAACGTTTCCCACCACCGTATAGCTGCTCGGCTTCCCGTCCGGATTGCTCAGATTCACAACCTCATGGTAAGCCCCGTAAAACATCGGCCGTATCAGCTGATTGAAGCCGGAATCCACCCCCACAAACGTGCGGCTTCCATTGGACTTAACCACATTCGCGCGGACGCACAAAAAACCGCTTTCGCTTACAAGATACCGCCCAGGCTCAAACCATAGCTGCACATCTCTTCCGCAGCGCTTGACAAAGTCAACGTACGCGCTCTTCAAACCTCTTCCCAACTCATAAATATCGATTACTTTATCTTCTTCTCTGTGCTTAACCTTCAAACCGCCTCCAAAATCTATAAAATCCAGCTCATCAAACTGTTCGGCCACCCCAAAAACCGTCTCAACGCCTTTGCAGAAAACCTCGGGATTCATAATTACGGAACTGGAATGTATATGAATTCCTTTTATCTGTACAGAATACTTGGCAATTAACCGCCTGGCCTCCCCGAGCTGAGCATCGGCTATGCCGAATTTGGACTGCTGATGCCACCAATCCACTTTCTCCCGATTATCCTCGGCCACAATAAACGGATTCAGCCGCAAACAGCAGGGAACTTCTCCCCCGTAACGCTTGCCGAATTTTTCCAGGCTCGACAGGCTCTCCAAATTAATGAAAACGCCAAGCTCAACAGCTTCCTCTATCTCAGAAAAATCCACACAATTCGGCGTGAAAACGATCTGATTCGGGCAAAATCCCGCTTCGATTCCCATACGGATTTCGGGCACCGAAACCGTGTCCAAACCTGTACCCAAAGCTTTCATCAACTTCAGAATGCTCAGATTGGTCAGGGCCTTTGCTGCGTATTTTATCTGAAAATTCAGTCCGTGCATGGCCTCCCGAAAGGTTTCCACCTGGCGACAAATTGTGTCGGCATCATAAACATAGAGCGGAGTGCCATATCGGCAGCAGATTTCCTGAACGTTAATTCCCTGAATTTCAAATCGGTTTCCGAAGCGTTTCATGTGAAGGAGGTTTTATAGAATTAATATAAACTTATGCGAATATTCCATTTGCCGAGAAATGCTCTCTGAGTCCGGCAATGCGGTCCATTAACTCCCTGACCCTTCTCTCCTGTCTCTCACAGGGCACATCTATTAACCGGTTGCGAAGATGCCACGCTATCATGGCCAGAGCGCCCCAGCAGATATAATCGAACAGCCAGCCTCGCTCTTCCTCCGTTAGTTTCCGATGACGTTCGTAGGCCGATACATAAGCACGCATGTACGGCGGCTGCAGCCGGTTTTCCAAAAAACAGAATCCGTTAATGCCCACTCCTATTTCAAACAGATACCGCTCATGGCAGGCTTCCTCAAAATCAATAACAGCCCGCAGCTTGTTGCCGGAAAAAACTGTATTGTCCGCAAACATATCTCCGTGCACAACACCTGAAGGCAAATCGGCCCTCAAGGCCGGCTTCAGCTTTTCCAATTCAGTTTCAAAAAAGGAAAAAACATCGGGCATAGGATTTTTGGCCCTGGAAAAGTCACTCGCTAAACGCTCGCAGAATGTCATCGATAAATAGTTTTCCTTCCTTTTCTTTCCGTCGTCGGAAAAACGGCTTAGCAAACCCGCCGCGTGCCCGATTTCCCGGGCAGCTGGCTCGCCAGGCTTAGGTTCTTCTCCCTCAACAAACTCATAGAGCATTACATTTCCTTCAGCAAAACAACTAAGATACATACCGTCCCTGCGAGGCAAAGGAAATGCAGCTGGAAAATTCAGCTTCCTCAGACCTTCCATCACCCAAAGTTCATATGCTATACTCTCCTTGGTCTGCTGTTTGCAGACTCGAAGCAAAAATGTGCCCTGCTTAGTTGCAACCCTATAGTTTTCGTTGGCAAACCCGCCAGAAAGCGCCTTGCAGCTCCGCATTTCCCCCAAGCCATATGCGGCTAAAATTCTATTGATATTCATTAGCTCAACCAACTTAAAGCCTGTAAATCAATCGCCAAGATAGTTATTAAAATTAATAATATTTGAATTTCACAATAAAGTACAAAGGTCGGCAAAAACGCTATTAGCAGAAACAAAAAAAAGGTGAAAATCTTTACTAATTAGCTTACACAAAAAACAGAGTCCGAAAATCCATGCCGTCCACATCAGCGCCATCGCAACCCATGTCAGCATACCCGACAATCGGCAACGCTTTTGCCGGTTGCTATTGCGTTGGCTCAAAAAAAAACACTGTTTTTGCTTATGAGAAACGAAGGAGCTTACATTGACAAGTACGGGAAGCTTAAGGCTTTCTCCAAAGACGATCACCTGGTCGATCTCGAGCTGTCAAAAGACATTCTGCGCTATGCTTACGAACAGGTTTGCTGGAACTTCAGCTGCCTGAAATCCGATCCTGAATCCTACTACTACCATACTGAAGAATTCTGCTTTCATGACCTCTGCATGGTCACCCTGCAGCTTTCCATAGACAAACACACGCTGAACAAAATAATGATTCGAACACCAGATGTGATTATGGTTTATCAGGAAGTGCTGGATGATCTTTCATTCGAAATCAATGAACTCATTGACGACGCAAAAAGAGAATATATTCTTTACAAAAAGCTAAAAAACGAATAAAAAACGAATTCTCGTTTATTCCAGCCACAACAAAAAAAGGTTCCGCGCTTTTCACTCGGAACCTTTTTTACTTCACACAACATTGTCCGCCGCATAATGCGGCATTTTTTTACAGTAATTTCAAAAATAATAACCGTCTCCGAACCTACTCTTCCCAAGTAAGATAGGCCGAAACCATCCAGAAATTCAATTCCCCGGGCTTCAGCTGCTGCGCATCGGGAATAGAGAATTCAATCGTATGTTTTCCGGTTGTCAGATCCAAAAGCACAACATACGGATCGACCTGCGAACCCGGACACCAATTGGAACGGGAAAAATCGGAAGACGATATGCGCTCTTCGATTACCTTGACCTTGTATTTCCAGTCTTTCATGTCAATGTATTCGGTGGTGTCTTTCTGCACCCAAACGCCCGTACCCGGATTGAAACGGCGGAATGAAGCGCAGTCATCGCGCCAAGGCACAAAGTCGATTACCGGACGGCTGTCCACTCTGACGATATTGCGTTTTTTCACAAACTCGTCACCTTCAGAATGCCCGCCGTGCCCCGTTGTGATGTAATGCAAACGCACATTTTTCGCATTTTCAGGAATATCGACAACGGTACTGATGTCCGCTCTGGAAAAAACATCTGTCCCTTTCTGTCCGCCGATATAAGCTGTAGTGTTCAACACCGGCTCAACATGCGTCTTTTTCTGCACATCGCAAGAGATCTTGCTTTCCTTGTAGCGAAGCGAGGCGCTCATCTCATAGCCTTCCTTTGTCCAGGTGTCAATCCACACACCTACCCAAACCTCGCCTTCAAGCCTCGAAACCTGATCGGTCACATCCGCAGACCACCTTACGTCTTCAGCCCAGTGCGGAATGTAAACCGGTTTGCGGAGATCCATTTTGTCGTTGTAGTATCCTACTCCAAACGGCGTCATAAAACGCAGCAGTTCAATAGCCGGCTTGTAGTCTCCCTGCGCAAGAATACCGGGAAATCCCTCCAATCCTTCCTGCTCCTTCGGAAATTTGTTTTTTCCTTCTTTTATCGTCTTGAAATTAATCTTGGATTCCGCAGGAATAACAAAAAAAGACCCCGCTTTGTCCCAGCGGTCACCGGCCGACTTTAGCGTTATGTCAAGAGTTACCTGAGCGGTCCGATTATAGTCCGGCAGCCGGACTTTCTTCAACCACAGGCGTCCGCTCTCCAAACGAAAAATTCCTTCGTCCTCTTTCACAACATTCTGGTATCGGTCAGGAGAAAAACAAATATTCACTTTGTCCATCAGCTGCACTTCCCTATCGCCCAAAGCTGGAACCTCGCGATGACCGCCGCAGCTCCACAACGCACAGACAGACCAACCGACCAATATACTTAAGATCTTATTTCTCTTGCTCATTTTCATCAAGTGTTTATTCTTAAAACATTTGCAACCGTCGCTATGGAAAATTCACATATAGCGCTAAACGGTTTACTCTTCCCAGGTAAGGTAAGCTGAAACCATCCAGAAGTTCAGTTCTCCAGGCTTCAGCTTCTGCGCTTCAGGAATTGCGAACTCAAACTCGTGCCGGCCGGGCTTTACCGTTAAAGGAACTGAATACGGGTCAACCTGCGAGCCCGGACACCAATTCGAACGCGACAAATCCGAAGAAGCTATTCGCTCTTCTATGACTTTTTCCTTAGCTATTTTAGCCTTATCGTCATAATACCTTGCCGTGTCTTTTTTCAGCCAAACGCCCGAAGAAGGATTGAAACGGCGGAACGAGGCACAGTCATCGCGCCAAGGCACATAATTGATCACGGTATCGGCATCCACCATCACAACATTCTGCTTGCGGACAAACTCATCGCCTTCTGAATGACCGCCATGGCCGGTAGTGATATAATGCAGACGCACATTTCTGGCATTTTCCGGAATATCGGCTGCCACCTTAATGTTCTTTCTGGAGAAAATATCAGTTCCCCTCTGACCACCGATATAAGCAGTCGTATTCAGCAGCGGCTCCACTTTTGTCTTTATCTGAAGATCACAAGGCGACTTGCTTTCAACATACTGCAGCTTAGCGCTGATTTCGTAGCCTTCTTTCGTCCACGTATCAATCCACACGCCAACCCACGCCTCGCCTTCAAGCCGAGAAATTAACGGCGTCACGTCGGTTTTCCACTCCACAAGGTCCTCCCAGCACGGAATGTACACCGGCTTCCTGATTCTTTTGTGCTCATTAAAATATCCCACGCCAAACGGCGTCATGAACCGCATCAGCTCCAAAACCGGTTTGTAAGTGCTGTCGGGAAGAATGCCCACAAAGCCCTCCAAGTCCTCGGAAACGCCCGGGAAGTTCCCCGTGCCTTCCTTGACAGTCAGAAAATTCACCTTTGAATCCGCCGGAATGACAAAGAGCGAACCCGCTTTGTCCCACGGATCGCCTGCCGACTTCAGCTGCACATCGAGAGTTACCCGCACATCGCGACCAAAGTCCGGCAGTTTAACTTTCTTTAGCAATAAACGGCCGCTCTCCAGCCGGTAAGTAGCCGAATCTTCCTTAAAAATCTTTTGGCTGAAATGGTCCGGCTCAAAACGCATGTGTGCATTCTCCATCAGCGTTATCTGCTGGCTGCCCAGCGCCGGCGCCTCCTTGTGCGAATTACAGGCCCAAAACGAACCGGCAACAAGCAGCACAAGCGATTTTACTACATCATATATTCTGCACATAGTTCTTATAAAAAATTTTCAACCTAAATATACATCAATGTAAATTAATATTATTCGGTTTTTAATAAGAAAAAAAGACAGCCTTTTGTGAGACTGCCTTTTTTGTTTTTATAAAATCCAGCTTAAATAATTACTTTTTCTTAGAAATCCATTGGTTGAGGATTAATTGTCCCGTTTTACCCTGAGCATAGCCATATTCTTTAGCCTGCCGTTGAATAGCCTTCTTGCACTCTTCATTGCTGTCAACTTCTCCGCTAGGATAAGTAAAGCGAGTTGGCCTTACAAACTCAGTATCTCCTCCAGAATGACGGACGATATTTTCTTTAGTGCCTATCGGATCATCAAAATCCATCTTAGCAATCTGTGACATATTGTAAATTGGAAGCGTTGTTATTCGCTTGCTTTCTTCAATCACCGGTTTTACAAACGAAGGATAGTGAGTCCTGTTGTAGATAGTAAATGCTTCGTATCCTCTGTCGAAATTTGACAGCCAGTGTTGTGTTACTATCTCTTCCAGTTTATTAGACGAAGCGTCGTATTTTGCCAGCTTTCTGCCAATATATTTGTCCACTTCAGCTTCATAAACATAAGCCTTTCCTGTATACTCAGCGTACGCCTTCATTTGTTTTTGAGCAATGTCGGCACCTGGAAGAGATGACAAGAAATTAGGGTATTTCATACACGCCTCTTTCAACGCTTTTCCGTATGCTTCTTTAGCACTGATCCCTGCATTCCATCCTCTCTGAGCCGCTTCAGCTAACAAGAAATAGGTTTCATCCGGTGCGAAAACAATAGAAGGAGCAACAATATTCCCTATAGTATGCGGGTTAACATAAGCCATTGTCTTCAATTGCTCAAGCGGATTAACTTTGTAGCCTGCTATAGTATCATTAAACAGCTTGTTGTCGATAAAGTAGTTGAATTTAACCACCGCATCTTTCATTTCGCCCTTTTCATCTTTACTCCTTTGAACATAAATTCCATTTCTAGCCTCAGTCGTAGAAGACTCTCTTGTTCCCCTCAAATGAACCGGTTTAAACGGTTCACCTGCTTCTTCAGCCAATGCAAAAGGGTTATAATTTTTATACAACTCTGGTTCAACAGCCACATACTCAGAACCATTATGTCTTAACTGACAAAGCATCCAGAAAATACGAGGATCTTCATCTCGCTGCATCATTTTTAGAGGCTTTTCCTCTATAGTAGCATAGCCTAATCCACCGACTTTTCCATTTACCGGTGTTCCGTATCCATTTTGATTAGTACCCCAAGAACCTCCCGGTGTATCGTGAACAACTTTAGCTGCCTCATCAACTGAACTGATATATCCATAAGGATTTTTTGCTGCTTTTTCAAAAGAAATGCGGGCAAAATCTGACTGACTCGTCTCTGCCATAAGCATTGCCGTGCGCATAATCAGCGAGTTGGCCAGCTTTTTCCATTTGCTAATATTTCCTGTGTAATAAATATCACCGCCAGAAGCAAAAGTGTTATTATCCAGTTGGTCTCTGGCTTCTTCCAACTCTTTGATAATATGCTTCAATATATCCTCTTGACGATCGTACTTTGGAAAATAGTACTTTGAATCCTCTGCAGCCTTCCCTGCATCAAAATACGGGACATCTCCGTACATCTGAGTCAATCTTAGGTAATTAACCGCTCTTACAATTCTCGCCTGAGCAATTTTCCCTTGATTGTTTGCCTCGTCTTTCTCAAGTTTTCTGAAAACATCAGTTATTTCTTTAGCGACGTCAGTGTAAATTAAATTCCAAGTAGCACTGAAAAAAC
>JAKSBZ010000287.1 GCA_022360875.1 Cytophagales bacterium
TGGAAAAAAACTGGGAGAATGGACCGACGCCCCGGGATCGAAAGCGAAAAAGAAAAAAATCTATCTCGGCAAAGGAAGCCACTACTACTCGAACATTAAGGTGGCCGAATTTAAAATGGACACCCACAAACTCCGCGTAGGCGACGAAATTCTGATTACAGGACCGACAACCGGCGCGCTCGAAACAACTGTCAAGGAACTGCGCCTGAACAACGGACCGGTAAAAGAGGTTGCCAAAGGCGATGTGTTCTCCATGCCGATCGAATCGGTCATTCGCCCATCGGACAAACTGTATAAAATAGTCGACGCTTAAGCATGGTAACGATCATCCACCAACGAGACAAATGCATCGGCTGCAACTACTGCGTGGAACTCTCCTACCAGCGATGGCGGATGTCCAAAAAAGACGGTAAAGCCGTCTTGCTCGGCGCAAAAAACAAGCGCGGATTCTGGAACGTAAAGGTCGGTGAGGAAGAGCTGGAGGAAAACCAAAAAGCCGCTGAAGCCTGTCCTGTAAACATTATTCAGGTCCGGGAACACTAAAAAAACATTGTAATTTGCATTCTGGAAGACAGCCTCGGCTGTCTTTTTTTATTTAAAAAAATCAACTCAATTTTAAAATTCCATTATTTAAATTATATATTTAATTTATTCCAAAAATAATATTGCTAAACGAAACTTTCATCCGCTATCATTTTTTGCATTCGAAAAATGCGATTCCAATGCTTTTGCTTACATTAAAACTAACAGCCATGAAAACTATAGCTCGCCTTTTTCGCTTAGCCCTACAACAGCAGCAAGCAAGAAATATATGACAAACACCTGTTATATAGTCCCGAAGTGCAAAATATTCTGTTTTAACATACGCTGCATGTATAACATAAAACAAACAGTAAAAATGAAAAACTTCATCCGATCTCTCAGCTTTATCTTCCTGTTTCTCGGATTTCAATCTTTCGGACAAGACAATCAAGAAGTCCTTGACGTAGACCCCAACCAAAGCGAAATTCTGTGGCTGGCCAAAAAAGTAACAGGTCAGCACAATGGACATATAATGCTCAAAGGCGGAAGCATTATTCATTCTGACGGAGAACTTAAGGGCGGCGCTTTCACTGTCGAAATGAACACGCTGAAGGTGGACGATATTAAAAACCCCGGAAAAAACAAAAAGCTAGTGCACCATTTGAAAAGCAAAGATTTTTTTGAAACCAATCAGTATCCAACCGCCAATTTCGAAATCACTCAAGTGACGCCTACAGGACGACCCAACATATACAGAGTCAGCGGCAATATGTCTATTCGCAACCAGACGCAACCAATGAGCTTTCCCGTGGAATGGAAAAAGGAAGGCAACCGATACACCGCCAAAGCGTATCTCATCATCAACCGAACAAAATTCGGAATTACCTACAAATCGGGTTCGTTTTTCGACAACCTGAAAAACCGGGCTATCGACGACAACTTCAAACTCGATATCCTCATCCGCACAGCCGAAATCCTTTAACCCGGCCTGGCAAGCTTTGCCAGAAACCTGTAACAATATGTATTAAAACAACTTTTTTATGATTCCCCCACTCTCCGAATTTCTTGTAGACGGGACAAAAAACACCTCCCTTGACGATTTCCCCACTACCCCGCCCAGTGCATTTAAAGGCAAAAGCTCGGCGGAAAAGCGAATTCAAAGCAACCTGAACAAACTCGAAAGACTGCAGTACCAGCTTTTCGCTTCGGCTCAGCACAGCGTGCTTATCATTCTTCAGTCAACCGACGCATCAGGAAAAGACGGACTTATCCGCCACGTGCTCAGCGGCCTGAACCCGCAAGGCTGCAAAGTGCACAGCTTCCGCAAGCCTTCAAGCCTCGAGCTTCGACACGACTGGATGTGGAGGCACTACAAATGCCTGCCTGAAAGAGGAATGATAGGCGTTTTCAACCGTTCTTACTACGAGAACGTGCTGGCCACCCAAGTACATCCTGAATGGATACTCAATGAAAATATCCCGGGAATACAATCTGTAAAAGACATCGGCGAATCGTTCTGGAACCACCGCTATCAGGACATCAACCACTTTGAAGACATGCTCACACGAAACGGAACCCTGATTCTTAAGTTTTTTCTTCACCTTTCCAAAGAAGAACAGGCGCGCCGCTTTATTTCCCGAATAGACGAAACGGGGAAAAACTGGAAGATATCGCTTTCAGATTTCACGGAAAGGAATTTCTGGGATGACTACCAAACTGCCTTCGAAAAAATGCTGAACCTTACGTCTACCAAATCCTGTCCGTGGTACATTATTCCGGCCGATCAGAAATGGTTTTCCCGCACACTGGTCAGCGACATTCTAACACAGCGGCTGGGAGAAATTCCGTTCAAAATGCCCGACATTGATCCTAAAGTCAAAAACGAGCTGCAAGTGCTGCGAGAACAGCTAAGCCATTAACGAAAAACAGCTCTCCGAAAATAGAGAGCTGTTTTTCTTGATAAGTACCGCCAGTAATTTACCTTATGTTATTACTAAGCTATGTCGTTGGCTGTGAAACAAAACTGAAAAACTATCTATTCTTTAGCTTCCGGCTGTTTCTCGGAACATCCTTCTTGCTCCAGCCACTTTTCCATTTCACATTCTGTTTCAAAATGCCCAATCTTTACCTTGCTGTCTTCCAGCGCAGCTAAATAGGACTTGAAAACCAAAAAAGAAAAATCGTCCTTCGGCCTAACAATTCCGTAAAATCGAAGCCCGTGATTGCCCATTTCGTTAGTTTTGGCAATATAATATTTGAGCGATTTCTGCGAAATCACCTCCTGTTTGCTGGAATCCGACCAAATTGTTTGAATATTCTTTTTCCTCACCCATTCAGCAAGAAGATCTACCACATCATTAAATTCCTCGGTAGCAGCAAAGCCCTCCCAAACCACACACAGTCTGTTTTTTTCACTGTCATACTCCAGCCTTGCAAAACGTCTTTTAAAAATTAATTCCATTGCCCTCCTATCTTCATTACTAAACACCACATCTGAAAAAATTCCGAGACAAACCAACAAACTCATCCCAGCAAACTGCCTGCAACTACTCTACAAATACAAAAGGCACAGTTTCTTCCAATTTCATTCCCCTTGAGCCTTTTACCAAAATCAGGGAATTATTGAAATCGTGCTTTTTCAAAATATCCCGAAGCTGTTCAGGGGTCTCCGAATAGCAGGAACCCGGACAGGCTTTATGAGCCTCGACCATGTCACTGCCGCAAAAAAACACCTCATCCCAGCACAGTTTCCGACACAGTTCTCCCACTTTCCGATGCTCCATGAGCGAGTTCTCTCCCAGTTCCTTCATGTCTCCCAAAATAACGACTTTTCTTTCCGCCGCCATTTCTGACAGATTCACCAAAGCGGCTTCCACCGAACTCGGATTTGCATTGTAGGCATCCATTATCACCGTATTCGTTCCGCTCTTCAACACCTGCGACCGGTTGTTCTGCGGCAAATAACCGCTTACGGCGCTGGCGATATCTTCTTCAGAAACGTTAAAAAACTTGCCGATGCAACAGGCCGCTGCAATATTGTCGAAATTGTAATTTCCGATCAGCTGGGTCTGCACCTTCCTGCCCTGTTCATCTTTATAAACAACACAGGGGGAAGATTCCAGGTATTTGATATTGCAAAAACCGCCTTCCTTCTGATACAGCACAGGAGAAGAAAACCGCTTCGACATGTTCATCAATATTTCCTGTTTCGCATTAATGAATGCCTTTCCGCTGTGCTGGATTAAGTAATGGTACAGCTCGCTCTTGGCGCGTATCACCTGCTCGAAACCGCCAAACGGCCCGATATGCGCCTTACCGATATTGGTGATCAAACCGTGAGTCGGCTCGGCTATTCCGCAGAGCTCGGTAATGTTGCCCAGATGATTCGCGCCCATTTCGACAACCGCCATTTCATGGCTTGCATCCAGCCGGAGCAAAGTCAGCGGCACTCCGATATGGTTGTTCAGGTTTCCGACTGTCGACAGTGTTTTGTACCGCTTGCTCAGCACGGCATGTACTAGTTCTTTCGTAGTTGTTTTTCCGTTCGAGCCGGTAATAGCCAAAACTGGAATATTGAAATAGCGCCTATGGGCGTTAGCCAAATCCTGAAGGCTCTGCAGCACGTCTTCCACCAGTAAACACCTGCCGTCAATCTGATACTCGGCCTCGTCGACAACCGCAAAAGACGCACCTCCGTCCAAAGCCTTGGCCGCATATTCGTTCCCGTTGAAGCTCGGCCCCTTCAAAGCAAAAAACATCTGCCCTTCTTTCAGTGTGCGGGTATCCGTTGTTACACCCGAACAGGAAAGAAACCTCTCATATAAAGCCTCCGTGCTTATGTACATATCGAAATGGTGCTATCTTGAAATAATGGTAAAAAATCAGTTGTAATACTTCCTAACGTCCACAAACTGCATTCCCGCGTCCTTGGCTGCCTGAATTCCCAGCTCGCTGTCCTCAAACACCAAACACTTGGAAGCAGGAACATCCATAAGCTCGGCGCACTTCAAAAAAGTCTCCGGAGCAGGCTTGGGACAAGTCACTTCGCTGGCGGTAACCATGCCCGAGAAATACCCGTCAAGATTGGCTCCTTCCAGCGTATGCTCTGCAGAAAGACGGATGCTTCCTGTCCCCACGGTCATCGGCAGTTTTTCATGGTACTCCTTCACAACCTCCACCACAGGCTCTATAACATTCATCTCCTTCTGCATCCTGTGGTAAATTTCCACTTCCTCTTTGTCGATGCGGGCGGGATCCAAATCTATTCCCAGCCTTTCATTTAAAATCTCGGCAATTCTTTTGTTGGGCGTTCCGGCCAGCTCAAAAAGCCATTCTTCAGGAAACGTAAAACCATATTTTTCGCCCAGCTGCAGCCAGGCGTCATAATGGCGCGCCATGCTGTCCACCAGCGTGCCGTCCAAATCAAAAATCAGCCCTTCCGTACCTTGCGGCACTGTTATCTTCTTCATATTTTCTCTTCAAATTTATTGGTTCTCTTCTTTGTCTTTCAGCGCCTGAACCAAGCTGTTGGCAAATATAAACTCCTGAAGGTCTTTGCTCGATGCGCTCATTATTTCCTTGTTGGTTCCTTCCCAGAGTTTTTTCCCTTCCCTGATAAAAATGATATTCTCGCCAATATTCATCACAGAATTCATATCATGGGAAACCACAATGGTCGTAATGTTGAATTCTTCGGTAATCTCGCTGATCAAATTGTCAATCAGGATAGACGTCTGCGGGTCCAGCCCCGAATTCGGCTCGTCGCAAAACAAATAACGTGAATTATTGACGATTGCCCGGGCATTTCCGCCCCGTTTTTTCATTCCTCCGCTCAGTTCCGAAGGCATCTTGGCATTGGCATTCTCCAGCCCGACTCTTGCCAGCATCAGATTTACGCGTTCGAGCTTTTCATCCATTGGCATTTTGGTAAGCATGTCAAGCGGAAACATAACGTTCTGCTCAACTGTCTGCGAATCGAACAGCGCTCCTCCCTGAAAGAGCATTCCGATTTCCTGCCGGATCTGGCGCTTCAGCTGCTTGTCCCCGTTCGTAAAATCTCGGCCGTCGAAGACAACGTTACCCTCGTCAGGTTCTACCAAGCCCACAATGTTTTTCATCAAAACGCTTTTGCCCGTACCGCTGGCGCCGATGATCATGTTCACGTCACCGGGCATAAAACGAGCGCTGATGTCGAAAAGTACCTGTTTTCTCCCAAAACTTTTAGACAAATTGTTTACCTCGATCATATCCTCTTAAAGTAATAGTTGAGCCAAAAGATAATCGGCGCACAAAATTGCAATACAGCTGTTGGTCACTGCGCTTGTGCTGGCCACACCCACTTCCAGTGCTCCTCCGCGGGTAAAATAGCCCATAAAAGAGGAAATGGAAGAAATCAGAAAGGCAAAAATAAATGATTTCAGTAAAGCGAAAAAAACATTGTACATCTTAAAATCGAGGCGAAGCCCGCTGATATACTCCACCGGAGTCAGTTCGCCGGTCAGCGTTGTTGCCAGATAACCGCCGAAAAGCCCCAACCCAATAGCATAGATAACCAGCACAGGATAGGTGATCATGCTCGCCAGAATCTTCGGCAAAACCAAATACGAGGCGGAGTTAACTCCCATTACATCGATGGCGTCCACCTGTTCGGTAATTCGCATGGTTCCCAGTTCGCTGGCAATGCTCGAACCCACTTTTCCCGCAAACACGATCGCCGTAAAAGTAGGAGCCAACTCCAGCAGATCCATTTCCCTGACAATAAAAGCCACTACACTGCGCGGCACCAGCGGATAAGTCATGTTGTAGGCAGTCTGAATGCCTGTTACCGCCCCGATAAAAATAGAAACCAAAAAAACAATCAGAATGGAGTCGATGCCGATGCTGACGCACTCGGAAAACACACGCTTCACATATGTTGCAAAACTCTCGCGATTAACAAACATCGACTTCAGAAACAAGGTATACCTTCCTACTGCTCTTATCATAAGTTATTTCATTACACAAAACAAGAAGCGCTCTTCTCATTCACTTCATAAACGCTGACAGTTTTTATTTGAGCCAGAAGCAAAAAGCTCCCCATATACGTTCAAATTCAATCTTGGCTCAAAAATGCAGTGCCTCAATTTATAAAGATATTCTATCTGATAAAAAATTAAAACAATATGCTGTTTCACATAAAGAACAAAAATATTAAGTTGCTTTCAGTTAATAAACGAAATTCATTAATATTTTATCCATCAGTCTATGTTTGAGGACAGTTCACTGTGCGGCACGGTCATGCCCAGGCAAACCGGAAGACACAACGAAAACTTTTCGGCGGCCCTTGTCTGTTCTTCACAATTTTTCAATAAATAAATGGACTATTAATTTTGCCAGAGACGGTTCCCATGACAATCACGACTCAGACATGCTGAAGATTGCTTTTATGGAAATTTCAATTCTCATTATAAAAAATCGCTTTTTTTGAAAAGCATTTATGCGCATTTTGAACCAATCGCCGGTATACAACCGGCCTAATGAATAACAAAACATGAACAAACTAGCAGTAATATCCGGCGGCACCAAAGGAATCGGACGGGCGCTGGTGGAGCTATTTCATCTTAATGGCTTCGATGTAATTACCTGCGCGCGAAACGCCAAAGATCTGAAAGCAATGGAAAGCCAGCTAAACCAGCCCGATGCGTTTGGAAGCGTAACGGGCATTCAAGCCGATATGTCCCGAAAAGAGGAAGTGCAGGCCTTTGCGGCAGACATTCGCAAGCTCGGCCGGCCCGTGGACGTTCTTATCAACAACACAGGAGTTTACCGGCCTGGCTACATCCACGACTTGTCAGAAGATTTACTGGACTGGATGCTGCATACCAACCTGCACAGTGCCTACTATCTGACAAGAGGCGTTATAGAAGACATGATGAAAGTCCGCAGCGGACATATATTCAATATTTGCTCTACGGCCAGCAACACGCCGTTTGAAAACGGAGGCTCGTACAGCATTTCGAAATACGCCATGCTCGGCATGACCAAAGTGCTGCGCGAGGAAATGAAAAAACACGGCGTGCGGGTAACCGCCGTATTGCCCGGGCCTACCGAAACGGCCAGCTGGGAAGGCGCTGAAGTAGAAGAGAACCGCCTGATGCGCCCGGAAGACATCGCTAAAGCAATATGGAGCGCTTACGCGCTGTCCGACAATGCCGTCGTGGAAGAACTCACTCTTCGCCCGCAGCTCGGAGATTTGTAAGCCGTCATCCTTAAGCTACAATTGTCGAGCAGGTAAAAACTTTCAGCTTGTAAGGCATAACCTACAAAAAAAGCGAGCACGGCTCGCTTTTCTTCTTCTAATCTCTTTCTAATCTTTTTTACTGACCAATCGCCAGCACTTTTCTCACCTGAGCAAGCTTTTCCCGCGCCATTTTTCTGGCTTTCTCCTCGCCGATTTTCAAAATGCGCTCCAGCTCCTCCGGATTATTCATATATTCATTGAACGTGGTTCGCTCTTTTTCAAACTTTGCCTTGATCAACTCCAGCAACTCTTTCTTTGCGTGACCATACCCATAATTTCCAGCCAAATACTTCTGTCTCATCTCCTCTGCTTGTTCAGGAGAAGCCAGCAATTTGTAAATAGCAAACACATTGCAGACATCCGGATTTTTTGGTTCTTCCAACGGCGTGCTGTCAGTCTGAATGCTCATTATCTGCTTCTTCAGCTGTTTGTCCGACTCGAAAATATCAATAAAATTGCCTTTCGACTTGCTCATCTTAGTTCCATCGGTGCCAGGAACCAGCATCGTATGCTCCCCGGTTTTCCCAGCAGGCAAGACAAACACCTCTTCGCCTGTTTTATTATTAAAGGCCGAAGCAATATCGCGAGCCATCTCCAGATGCTGCATCTGATCTTTCCCTACCGGAACAACCTCAGCATCGTACAAAATAATATCCGCCGTCATCAGTACCGGATAGGTAAACAAACCGGCGTTTACATCAGCCAATCGTCCTGCCTTATCCTTAAACGAGTGGGCATTGGCAAGCATCGGGTACGGAGTGAAACAATCCAGGTACCATGTCAGCTCGCATACTTCCGGAATTCTGGACTGTCGGTAAAACATGTTTTTCTCCACATCAAAACCAAATGCCAGCCAGGCCGCAGCAGCAGCGTAAGTGTTCTTCTCTCTTTCCTCTCCGTCTTTGATTGTCGTCAGCGAATGCAAATCCGCTATAAAAAACAAACACTCATTCTTTTCTTCCCTGGACATCTCAATTGCCGGAATAATTGCTCCCAGCAAATTCCCAAGATGCGGCCGCGAACCTGAACTTTGAATCCCTGTAAGTATTCTAGACATATCGTTAGCTGATTCTTTTTTCCTTGAAACAAATAAAAAATTAAAGATAATACATTAGCAACAAATCCGAACGCTTTCTTCTGAATTCTTGTTTTTATTAACAATTATCACACTCTTATATGATATGGCGGCAACTGTGTTAACGAATTGCAAAACCCCACAGGGCTTACTAACATAATTCACTATATTTATATTTTTGTAGTGTAAATAATTTGTAGAGTTAGTATTATCAACAGGATCATTATGAAAAACAAATCATTTTTTCTATGCCTTACCCTTCTATTGCTGTCGCAAACAATGTGGGCGCAGAGCGGCAGCAGAATCAGTTTTAAAGAGAGCACTTATGACTTCGGCACTGTTAACGAGAAAAACGGTTTCGTTGAACATAAATTCACATTCACAAACACGGGAAAAGCCCCGCTGATTATTGAAAAGGTAAAAGCTTCGTGCGGCTGCACCACGCCTGCCTGGACCAAAGAACCCGTGCTTCCGGGAAAATCAGGTTTCGTTCAAGTAAAATTCGATCCAAGAAACCGGCCCGGGTCGTTCAACAAAACCATGACCATCACATCCAATGCGGTGCCGAACACCCATCGCCTAACCATTAAAGGAACTGTAGCGAAAAAAGAGCTGACACTCGAAGAGGAATTTAGATCAAAAAAAGGACACCTGGGCTTCAAGTACAGCATCCTGCACATGGGGAAAGTAAAAACCAATAAACCGGAAACAAAAACTTTCGCAATTGCCAACCTAGGAGACAAACCAATCTCCTTCAACGGAAACAACCGTATCCCTGCTCATTTGAAAATAAAAATAAAGCCTAAAACACTGCAGCCTAAGCAGAAAGGCCAAATGATCGTTGTGTACGACGGAAAAGCAAAACATGACTTCGGCTACCAGTACGACTACATCACCCTGGGAACCAACGATACGGAAACTCCAAACAAATCCATTCGTATTACGGCAAGCGTTGAGGAATACTTTCCGCCAATGAGCGATTCGGAACTTGCCCAAGCACCCAAACTCGTTCTTTCAGAAAAATCATTTGACTTTCAAGACATAAAAGAAGGAGACAAAGTCACTCATCAGTTCACGCTCACCAACCAAGGGAAAAAACCGCTTGTCATCCGCAAAACAAAAACAACCTGCGGCTGCACGGCCAGCCAGCTGCCTAAGAAAACCCTTGGACCGGGCGAGTCAACAAAAATGACTATTACCTTCAATTCAAGAGGCCGTTCAGGCAAGCAGTACAAAACGATTACGATCATCAGCAACGATCCCGCTAAACCAACACAGCGCTTTACGCTTAAGGGAACCGTGCTAGCAAAAAAATAACACGTTCGTTTATTATTCTACTAAAGCTTCCTTCCGGGAAGCTTTTTTTTCGGTTCAAACTAACATATCCATACCGTCAAACCGTCCCTGAACCCATCATCAACACTACAGAAAGCCTCGGCAGCAAGCTGTTTATTCATTTCCGGGCTGTTTCTTTTACAGGTTAAAATAATTGCGTACCTTTTTAAGCACTTCGTGCTAATTATTATTTTCGACGCGGTGATTTACCAGTGATTTTTCTTTATAAAAAGCACTTGATTATTTTTGAACAGTTACTTGCCTGTTCTTAAAAAATAAAAACACAGCAATTTTTTTTACCCCAATGAAACATTCACAATAACCGGCTTTAACACATAAAGGCATGATTGTGATGGATGTTCCATCTGGCCATTAAAACCATAAACAACTAATGAAACTACTAAAGCGGTTTTTCGCTTGTGCTCTGCTGGGAATCACGGCAAGTTCGTGGGCACAGGAAAAAAATTTAAGAAAAATCAAACCTGTACTGGACATAGAAGCAACACAGGTAAAAAGCCAGGACCGGACAGGAACCTGCTGGAGCTTTTCGACAATTTCATTTATCGAAAGCGAACTAATCAGAATGGGCAAAGGCGCGCATAATCTGTCAGAGATGTATACTGTTCGCCGCGTTTATCCGCAAAAAGCAGATGTGTTTGTCCGCAACCACGGCAACGCCCAGTTCAGCCAGGGCGGCCTGGCCCACGATGTAATCAATGCCATCGACCTGTACGGAATGATGCCGGAGTCCGCTTACTCCGGACTTACCTACGGCGATATTTACAACCACTCGGAAATGACAAAAATGCTGAAAAAGATTCTGGAATCGGTTGTAGAAAACGAAGAACTTTCTCCGAAATGGAAAGCAGCCTTCGAAGCCGTGCTGGATGTATATCTCGGAAAAATCCCTGAAACTTTTGAATACCAAGGCGAAAACTACACACCTGCAAGTTTCGCAAAAAAAATGGGCATCAAGAAAAGCGATTACATATCGCTCACTTCATTTACGCACAAGCCGTATTACGAGCCTTTCGTGCTGCAGGTTCCTGACAATTTTTCAGACGGAAGCTTTTACAACCTTCCGCTGGATGAGTTTATTCAGGCAATCGACCAGGCACTGGCAAATGGCTACACACTCAGCCTGGATGCTGACGTTTCGGAAAAAGGGTTTTCATCCTCACTCGGGCTGGCGATTGTCCCCGAAGAAAGATTCAACTCCGAAAATATGAAAGAAATATTTGCCCGCGGGACTGAAAGAAAAGTAAGGGCTGAGGATAGACAAATAGCCTACGACAGCTACCAAACCACCGACGATCATCTGATGCACATTGTCGGAACTGGAAAAGACGCAAAAGGCAACAAATATTACAAAGTGAAAAATTCCTGGGGAACAGCCGGAAGAGGCTTCGAAGGAAATATCTACATGTCTGAAGCTTACATGCGCATGAAAGGACTTTCAGTGCTCGTTCACAAAGACGCCCTTTCAGAATCAATGAGGGAAAAGATTTTAAAAAAATAACGAAAAAGACTTCACTTAACTAATTACAAAGCCTCCCGCCTGCCGGCCGGGAGGCATTTTTCTTTCCCAAACCATTGCCTTTTATATGCAAAAAAAATCCCATACCAATACACTCCAACCAACCAAACGTTCCTTTCTGCCTGGCATTCTCCTGGGTACAACCAGCATAGCAGTTAGCGTTCTGTTTCATTATTATCCCCAGCTTTGCGAGCAGCTTTACTCCCGAACATTCTTTATCGCCTTCCGGCACCTAATTGGCATTTTTTCCCGGCTGCTTCCATTCCCTATTGTCTATCTGGAAGCCGTTCTTCTTATTATTCTTTTCTTTTTTTCAATAAAAAAATGGCTGAAAACGAAAGGCTGGAAAAGCAGGTGCACTCGGCTTCTGTTAGGCATTCTAAGCTTTATCGGATGGGCAATATTCCTGTTTCAATTCAGCTGGGGTTTCAATTACCAGCGCATTCCGGTAGAACGCCACTTGAAACTGCACCTTAAAGGCCTCGAATTGAAGGAGCTCGAAACAGCCTATCAATACACACTGGACAGCGCGCTTTATTACCGAAAACAAATTGATGATTTTCATTTCAATGAAAAAAAACACCTTCCGGAAATTCATAAAGCGCTCACACAAACGCTTCGAAACTCCCAGTATGCGGCGCCCGAATGGGTTTTTGTAAAACCGCTTTTTGACGGCAGCCTCCTGCATTTTGAAACAGCCGGAATTTACATTCCCTTTGCCGGCGAGGGCTACTACGACTCCGGCCTTCACGACCTGAGCAAACCGTTCACGGCCTGTCACGAACTTAGCCACGCCTATGGCTTCGGCGACGAAGGACTTTGCAACTTCTGGGCATATGTCGCCAATTCATCTTCCAAAGAGCCGCTCATCCGGTACTGTACCGAACTCCGCTATCTTCGGTACCTCTATTCGGCTATCCGAAGAATAAACCCCAAAGCCTACAACCGCCTGATTAAAGCGATGCCTGACAATGTAAGAAATGATATTATTGCTATTATCAAGAAACACAACGGTTATGCCTCATTTTTCCCAAAATTCAGAGATCAGGTTTACAATTCGTACTTGAAAACTCAGGGTGTGAAAGAAGGCATAAAAAGCTACAGCCGCATTGTCGTGCTAGTGGAAGCCTGGAAAAGAAAACAAAAAAACTGAACTGAGGACTCTCAGCGCACGGCTATGATTTTTTTAGCTCCAGAACTGTAATTTCCGGTAAAATCCCGATTCTTCCAGGATATCCCAAATAGCCAAAGCCACGGTTTACATACAAGTGCTGACCGCTTTCCGAATAAAGTCCCGCCCACTGTTTGTACCGAAGCTGCGCAGGGCTCCATTTAAAGTCGCCTATTTCGATTCCAAGCTGAAAACCGTGTGTATGCCCTGCGAATTGAATATCGATATCCGACTGTGGACGGACCTGAGCGTCCCAATGGCTTGGATCGTGAGAAAGCAGCAGTTTTACAGGAACCTCACTGGTGCCTTCAAGGGCTTTCGAAAGGTGTCCATATTTCGGAAAACGGCCCGTTCCCCAATTCTCCACACCAATAACTGAGATGCTTTCGCCTCCCACTGTCAACAGCCGGTTCTCGTCTCTAAGCAAATCCCAACCAAGACTGCGGTGCGCTTCATACATATCTTCCATATTACGCCGCTTAGCCCGAGGACTAGACCACCGTTTGTAATCGCCGTAGTCATGATTCCCTAAAGTAGAATAAACCCCCAGCGGGGCTTTGACTTTCGAAAAAACATCAATATAGTCTCTCACTTCCTTTGTTTCTTCATTCACCAAATCCCCCGTAAAAAACACCACGTCTGGCTTTTGCGAAAGCAACAGGTCTACTCCGCCTCTAACTGCCGTTTTATTAAAAAAAGAACCAGTATGAATATCAGACAGCTGTGCTATACGCAATCCATCAAATTTTCGCGGAAGATTCGGCAAGAAAACCTGCGCCTTCCTAACCCGGTAATCGTGAGCTCCAGATACAATACCGAAACCGTAAGTCGAAAACGGTATTGCGGCGGTTGCCAAAGCGGCTTTCGACAAAAATTCTGAGCGGGATATCTTGTTTCCTGCAACCTTTTCTACAACAGCGCTTTCTCCTTTCTTTTCCTTTTTTCTAAAAAGCTTCAACACCCGCCTCCGCGCATCGTCCAGCAGCAAAAATATGCTTCCGGTAAGTTTGGACATGTAAGTTGCAATAAGAAAATTACCGAACAGCCTCACCAAATCTCTTGAGACAGAAAATCCAAAGGGGATTAACATTAATGCCATAAGCATAAAATAACCCGCGCTATTTACACCCCAGTATATACTCTTACTCCATTTTATTGCTTTTTTCTTGGTTTTGAATATACTCTTCAATGCCTGAAAAAAATATATATCCACTGCCAGCAGCAAAACAACAAAAAGACAAATGAGAAAAAACTTCATTATTTATCCGGCTTTTGATTTGGATTAATACACTTTAAAATAACTTCGTTTTTTCAAAAATATTATTCATGTCAGAACAATACTTTTATTATGAAACCACTCAAGACAACCAAGTATCAATTAAGCTTAAAACATTGGTGAATAACCACTTCAGAAAAATAATAATTAGCACAAAGTGATTAAAAAACTCCGAATGCAAAATTTTGCCACCCGGAGTCATTGTTCCAACCAGAAGATTTCTACAGTTTCATCCCAAATCGTACTTTGGCACGCTCGATTAGCAAGTACATAACCGGTACAATTACCAGTGTAAGGAAAGTCGCGAATGACAAACCAAAAATAATTGTCCAGGACATCGGCCCCCAAAAGACCACATTGTCGCCCCCGATATAAAAATCAAAATTCCAGTGGCTCAGATATTTCATAAAATCGATATTCAGTCCGATAGCCAGCGGAATCAGCCCCAAAATAGTAGTAATAGCCGTTAGCAACACTGGCCGCAAACGGGTCTTCCCGGCTTTAATAACCACTTCACGCACCATATCGACAGTCATCTGCTCTCCCTCACCCAGCATTGCACGCCTTCTCTCCTTCAGCAAATTTGTATAATCCAGCAACACAATTGCGTTGTTCACTACAATCCCGGCCAGCGAAATGATACCGAGCATAGTCATGATAACGATGAAATCCATATTGAAAATGAACAAGCCTAAAAATACGCCGATAGTACTAAATACCACAGACGTAAGTATAATAAACGGCGCTGTAATCTGATTGAACTGAGTTACGATAATCAAAAAGATCATGAAGATCGCTAAAAGCAACGCTGTAGTCAAAAAAGACATTTCCTCGGCCTGCTTCTCCTGTTCTCCTCCAAAATTGATCTTGTAGCCGTAAGGAAGCTCGAAGTCAGCCACCAACGTCCGAATCTCGTCGTTAATCTCCGTGGGATTGAAGCCATCCAGTACATTTGACGAAACCGTCACCACTCGTTTTTGATCAATACGTTTAACCGATCCATAAGTCGAGCTCAATTGAAAATCCGCCACCGCCGAAACCGGCACCTGCACAATTTTCCCCTCATTATTGCGGTAGGTTATCGTACGATTCTTAAGTGCTTCTGTATCATAGCGGTAATCACCAGCCAAGCGCAGCTTAATGTCCCAGTCATCGATATCATCCTTATAAGTCGACACTTTTTTTCCGAAAAGAGACGTCCGGAGCTCTGAAGCAATTTGTCCAGTTGACAAACCAAACATCCTTGCTTTTTCTCTGTCTACTTTCACCAGGTACTCAGGCTTGCCCACCTCAAGATCCGACTTTAGCATTTCTATTCCCGGTATCCTTGCATTATTTATCAACGAAATCAAGCGTTCGCTGATGTTTATCAACGGATCAAACTCTGATCCCGAAATCTCAATCTGTATCGGTTTGCCCACCGGCGGGCCGTCCGAATTCTTATCAGCGGTAATGCTTACCCCCGCGTAACCTTTCACTGCTTCCCTAAGCCTGTTTACTACCTCCTGTGTGCTCTTACCGTTTCGGTACTTAAATTCGACAAAATCCACAACAATGCGTCCTTTATGCGGAGTTGAACCCGTTCCCATAAATTCAGTCTGCGGATCGCCCGAACCTATCCCCGAACTAGTGACTACCGATTTAACAACATCCTTATAATCCTCCAGCACTCCAGCGGTCTTCTGCTCAATCTCATTTGTAAGTTCTATCGTCTTCTGAATATCTGTACCTACAGGGTATTCAATAAAAATATATGACTGAACCGGAATGTTCTCAGGAAAAAACAACACCTTAGGCGGTGCTATTTGAAACAAACTCACAGAAAAAACAAACAACAATCCTGTGCCTGCAAAGAATAAATGCGGCCTGAGTCCACCTAGGGCATATGTCAGCGTATTCACATACATCTTTTCCAATATTGGCAACACGATGGTCTGAAACTTTCTGGAAAGAGGCGAAAGCACATAAACATCCAAAAGTATCAGCGCGCCGAAAAACCCCAGCAAATTCCCGATAACGCGAAGCACTACAGCCTTTTCATTGCCAACAGTGGGTAAAATAAAAAGAATTCCTGCCAGAATAAATGCTCCGGAAGTAAAAAGCACCCGCATAGTGTTTATCTGAAGCTTGCCTTTTTCCACTTTCATAAAATGCCTGATAAACACCGGGTTCACCACTAAGGCCACAAAAAGCGAACATGAAAGCGTGATAATCAGCGTAATAGGGAGATATTTCATGAATTCCCCCATAATGCCCGGCCACAGGGCCAGCGGAAAAAAAGCCGCAAGCGTAGTTGCCGTGGAAGCAATAATCGGCCACGCCACTTCACCTACTCCATACTTGGTTGCCTCTTGCGGAGGCATGCCTTCTTCCATCAGGCGATATACATTCTCCACAACAACAATCCCGTTGTCAACCAGCATCCCCAGAGCCATAATCAAGGAAAACAGCACCATTATATTAATCGTAATGCCGAAGATTCCCAAAATCATGAACGACATCAGCATAGACAGCGGAATGGCCATACCCACAAACAGCGCATTGCGCGTATTAAGGAAAAACAGCAGCACCAGAACCACCAATATCACTCCGGAAATAATATTGTTCTCCAGGCTGGAAACCTGCTCTTTAATCATATTGGACTGATCTCCTGTGACAATCAAATCCAGATCCTGAGGGAACTGCCCCTTCCTAAGCTCATCCAAAACAGCTTTCACCTTTGCCGTGGCATTCAAAAGATTTTTGCCGCTCCGCTTAATAACATCCAGCGTAACCACATTCTTGTAATCCACCTTCGAGAATGACTCCTGGTCCACATACGTATAATCTACATCAGCAATGTCCCGAAGATAAACAGGCACGTTATTCTCATGCTTAACCACAATATCACCCATCTGCAGCGGATCTTCATACTCGCCCAGTACACGAACAGACCTCCGAATTCCGTCATTGATAATATCCCCTGCAGACATATTCACATTTTCGGACTGCACAGCCTGCTCAATATCCTCAAAGTTGATCTGGCGAGCCTCCATCTTATACGGATCGACATTGATATGCACCTCCCGGTCATCAACTCCCTTTATTTCTCCCTTCGAAATCTCGGGAATCCGCTCAACTTCCTCTTTTAAAACCTTCGCATAAGCACGAAGCTGGTCTTTGGTATATGGTCCAGCAAAACTGACATTCAGTATCGGCAGCTCACCGAAATCCAGTTCCTGTACATCCGGGTCCGCCGGCAAGTCCTTCGGAAGATCAGCCTTGGCTTTATCCACGGCATTCTTTACCCGAAGCCTGGCTTCCGAAACACTCACATCGGTCTTAAATTCAACGGTGATGGCAGAGTAACCGTCAAGAGATGTTGACTTGATCTTGTCCACGCCCTTTTCCACCTTCACATACCGCTCAATTTGCCTTGTCACCAAGTTCTCCATATCCGCAGGAGAATTCCCCGGATAAGTGGTCCCGATGTAAATTGTAGGAATCTGAACTTCCGGAAAGTTCTCTTTGGGCAGAGAAACATAGGAAATAACGCCAAACAGAACAATCAAAGCCGTCAGCACATACACTGTTGCGCTGTTTTTCAATGAGGTTGTTGTCAGGGCAAATTCTTTAAACAACTTGCTGTCCTTCCATTTGCTTCCCTTGAACTCTCCCGCATTTTTATCTAATAAATCCTGCATCTGGATATTTTACATTTGAAAGTGAATCAACATATTTATGCGCTCGCCCAGTTCTTACTGAATAATTTTAACAACCGTTCCAGGAGCCACTTGCCTATAACCATCTACAATTACGCGCTCTCCGGGATTCAGACCTTTGGAAACATAAGTTGCTCCTTTATAATTGCTTTTTGCCAATACATGTCTTTTCTCCGCCACCGGCTGACCGTCTTTTTCCTCAATCACATATACATAAACGCCTTTATTGTCTCGCTGGAGAACCTTAGTAGGCAGCACCATTGCGCTCCTGACAGCCAAATCCGTCAGCTGCACCATTGCCAACAGATTAGGCTGCAAATGATACGAACTTGACGGTATTCTAGCCTCCAATATAAAAGTCCGGTTTACCGGATCAATCACTCTGCCCACTGAGGTTATTTTCGTGCGAAACGATTCTCCAATCGTTGGAAAGTTCACCAATACACCGTCGCCAGCTCTGAATCTGCCTACATATCCGTCAGCAATATCAGCCTCCAAATACAGATCCTTATTATCCACCAGCCGGATCATCGGCACGCTGGGCTGAACTACTTGCCCTTTATTAACATACAGCTGATCAACTGTTCCTGAGAATGGAGCAGCAACCCGAGCAAATTTTAACTGAGTCAGAAGCTGCTTGTGCCTTGCATCCAGCGTTTCAAAATCATTTTTGGCGCGCAAATACTCAATTTCGCTGCCAATGTTCTGCTTCCAAAGCGCCGAACGCTTGTCGTATATTTTTCTAGCGAGCTCCAGGGCCTTTCCGGCCTCTTTGATCGCAAACCGAAGCTGCTCGCTGTCAACGAGAAGCAACTGCTCTCCCTCGCGGACTTTCTGTCCTTCCGTCACCAGCACTTCCTGAACCCGTCCTGAAGTTTCGGAAAGCACATCAATATGCTGACGCGACTTTACAGACGCACGCACATCAATCTTGTGCTCGAACCTTTGAGGCTTCATCTTCCGGGCCTTTACCAGCACCTGACTGACCGACTCACCCCTCCAATTTGCATCCAGATCGTCCAGCTCCTTTTCAAGCGCCGTTATCTCCTCCCGAATATCATTAAGAGCCTTTTTCTTTTCTTTCAGTTCTTGCTTCTTAACCTCAACTTCCGATTTCTGACTGCATTCAAAAAACAAAAAGCCCAGAAAGAGTAATGAGAA
>JAKSBZ010000409.1 GCA_022360875.1 Cytophagales bacterium
AGCGCTACCGCTACACGGGAAAGGAAAGAGACAGCGAAAGCGGCCTGGAGTACCACTCGGCAAGGTATTACCTCCCGTGGCTGGCCAGATGGCTCAAGCCCGATCCCGCGGGGCTGAGGGATGGGGTGAATGTGTTTGTTTTTGGGCAAAATAATCCAGTAAAATTCAAGGATCCGACGGGAACGGAAAATGTTGTGGTGGTTGGGGCTCAGTATGAAGAGACAAGGGCGAATAAAATGATGTTTGTACATCAGGGAATCCGGCAAATAAGAGAGTACGGAGCCAACGAGGGGGAGGAGTCAAGGAGTTTTGTGCTTTTTACCGAAGGATATACGGAAGCGCAGATAAACAGAATAAGGGAAGTGGTGGAAGGCGAGGGCGCGGCGTTTATTACCGTTGATTCTGCCCAAGAGCTGATTGATTATATAAACACAGGATTGGCGCCGGAGATGGTGGGTCCTGGAGCAAGACACATGGACAAGATTTCTAATCTCGATATTTTTTCTCATGGTTTAGTGGGATCCATAGATTTTGGCTACGGCTTGGACTCGGATGTGGCTTCACGCTATCGTCTGGATTCTTCGAATGTCGGGGATATCGACAGAAACGCATTTGGAGATGACGGTGACGACCTGCCGAATAGAATAGCATCTTATGCCTGCCGGACTGCTCTGGGAGACGATAGCGATACGCTCGATTTCTTTGGACCTAACATAGAGGGGAGCTTTGCGGCGGAACTGGCCAATCAAACCGGCGTGCAGGTGCGCGCCTATATCAAGAGGACTGACTACAGCGGAACTCTGGGGACATGGGTTGACAGAAACTGGCATTGCGGAAGCGCTATATTTGGGGAGCAATGCTACACGAGCGCACTGACGGATTCTCTTGCGAGAAGGGAGGATATTGACGGAGCCGATTTTGACCCTCAGGGAGCAATACATCCTGTAAAAGCGGGGGATACTCCTTATTTCTTGTTCACTTTGTCCAGCTGGAGGGTAGATGTGGACCCTGAAGAGTAGCATAGATTATTTATGGCGCAGCAGGTTTTGGCCTGTTGCGCTGTAATAAACTCTTATGACTGAAGACATAAATCCCATTCCATTATTTTTATTTATTTTAAATAAAAAAACAAGATGGAATATTTTACTTTGGCCCGGGTTGTTCATGTTCTGGCTGTAGTGCTTTGGATAGGAGGAGTGGCTATGGTCACTACGGTGATTATTCCGGCAGTAAGGCGTATGAAATCAGCAGACGAACAAATGGAGACGTTTGAGGAAATTGAGGGACGATTTTCACTGCAGGCGAAAATCACGACGCTTCTCACAGGAATTTCAGGCTTTTACATGATGTATCGCCTAAATGCCTGGCATCGTTATCTTGAATTGAAATATTGGTGGATAACATCTATGACCCTGGTTTGGGTGCTGTTTACGCTTATTCTTTTTGTGTTTGAGCCACTGGTGATGCACAAGCTATTTAAAACTTATGGAAGGAAACACCCGGGGAAAATGTTCAGAATGCTGCACAGAATGCACTGGGTATTGCTTATTCTGAGTCTGCTTACGATTGCGGGAGCAGTGGCGGGGTGCCACGGTTGGTTGTTGTAAAACCTGAAGAAAGATTTGGAGGGGATGCCTAATTGTTATCAATAATAATTCTAAATAAGTTCATTATTTTTTAGGAAGTTAAAGGGGCAGTAGTATCTTTGTGGGGTAAAATATTTTTAATGAATAAGATAATCATGAAAATCACAGTCAAGTTGTTTGCTCTTGTTTTCGGCGCAATGTTGTTGAATACAAGCGCTTTTGCTCAAAAGCGTCTGAGCATAGAGGAGTTTTTTGTTAGCGGCGAAAAGTACGAAGGCAAAGAAGTGGTAGTTACCGGAATGGTGAAAGGCGTGTGCAGCAGATCCGGAAAAAAAGCCTTTTTGATTGGCGAAAATCCGAGGGAAATCCTGAAGGTGCTGGCCGGTGGAAAAATCGCTATGTTTGACAAGTCGCTTATCGGGCAGGACATCACTGTAACTGGAAAAGTGCTGGTTAAGAAAATTGACAAAACATACTTGGACAACTGGGCCGCAGAGCTGGAAAAGGCTGAAACTTGCGGAGAGGACAAGCACAGCCATAAGCACAAGGGGCATAAGCACAGCGCCAAAAACAAAACAAACTGCAGCGTAGCTTACAAAAAATACAGCGAGCTGAAGAAGTTGGTGGAGAAAAACGGAAAAGGATACTATCCGATCCTGTCGTTGGATGGCATAAGCTATGAAGTGGTCGAAATTTAAATCAAAAATTCGCAAAGTGTTCCGCTGGATTCACCGGGATTTTGGATACCTGATTACAGGGCTTACATTAATGTACGCCCTTTCAGGTTTGGCTGTAAATCATCTGGACCACTGGGACCCCAGTTATGTGCTTTCGCGCGAGGAAGTGCAGCTAACTGATTTTAACCCTAATGATGTAAAGACATCTGTCGAGCAGATAGGCGACCATATCCGTTACCGAAAGCATTACAAGCAGAAGAACGGAAAGCTGAAGGTTTACGTGAAGTCGGGAACGATTCTTCTGGATCCGGCCGCCCGCATTGCAAAAGTGGAACTGGTGACTCGCCGCCCGCTTTTTTACTGGATGAACCGGCTGCACTACAACCGCGATCAGCACTGGATTTGGTTTGCCGACAGTTTCTCGGTGCTGCTGATCGTTGTAACGCTCACCGGTATTTTTTTGGTGAAAGGAAAAAACGGCATCAGCAAGAGGGGGCTGTGGCTAACCCTTTTGGGACTGGCGATTCCTGTCATTTTTTTGTTGTTATCTGTCTGATATAAAGAGTTTCCTTCGCAGCTGTCGCTTCAGTTGGTGACGGACTTATTATTAATGCCTCGTTTTTCCCTGGGCGAGGTTCCTGTAAAGCCCGATTATTCGGGTTTTTCTTTTTCTCTCGAATAATCTCATCAAATTTTTAACATGCTCCATTGTTTATATTTAGAATAAATTTAAATTGCGACCCTATTTAGACTTAGTCAAAATAAACACAGCGATCCCTGTTTTCAGAGATAAAAAAAAGTTAAAAGATAGGTGAGTAAAAGGGCAGCAAGATTGACGGCGAATGCCGCGACATTTTTTTTGTTTTGGATGGTGTTTTATCCGCACCTATCATTCTCGCAGGAGTGGCTGAGTGTTCATGGAAAAATGATCGACGGTAAGACAGCCAAGCCCTTGGCAGGGGTGTTGGTTGTCTTGGGTAAAGGAGCAAAGGGGACGATAAGCTTGTCTGACGGAACTTTTCGGTTCGACAAAGTGGCAAAAGGTGTTCACCGGCTTGAATATTCTTTTCTGGGGTACGAAAAAGCAGCGCAGGAAATTGTCTTGCTCAGCGATACGGTTCTTTTGCCTATTATGCTTAAAGAGTCGAGCCTGAGTTTGGATGAGGTGGTAATAACCGCGCGGGAGCTTGAGGAAAAGTCCAGTACAACAAAGGTTGACGTGCTGGCGATCGAGCACTTGCAGGCAACCAATTTATCTGAAGTCATTGCATTTGCGCCGGGCGGAATAATCAAGGATCCGAACTACAAAGGCAAGAATAAAATCTCGATGCGGCAGGTCGGGGACGATTCCAATACTGCGTTCGGAACGGCGATAGTGATTGACGGTGTGCCTGTTTCGCAGGATGCCAGTTTGCTGAATATCCGGAACTCCGGAGGGAAATCGGAAACGATGAAAACAGGAGTGGATTTGCGGCAGATCGCCGCTGATCAGATAGCTTCGGTTGAGATTATCCGCGGAATTCCGTCCGCTTCATACGGAAACATTACGTCGGGCGTCGTGAAAGTGGAGACGAAGGCAAACGTGAGCCCTTTTCGTTTGCGTGCCAAGGCTAATCCTGCTACAAAATCCGCTTCAATATCCAAAGGATTCAGACTTTCTCCCGCTTCCGGAAATTTTCACTTTACATTCGGCTATCTGAACAGCAAAAGCTCGCTGACCGATCCGATGAAGTACTTTGAGCGGATTACGGGAAAACTGCGGTATTCCAAAGTATTCAGGAAGGGCGAGTCGCCGCTGAATTTTTCCACCTCGCTTTCTTACACACAGAATCTGGATGATAAAAAAGAAGATCCAGAAACGCTTGTGTTGGGAGAGTTTGTTAAAAGCCAGAGAATTAGAACCAGTTGGAATACAAGTTTAGATTGGTTTGCCAACCGAAGCTATCTGTCCCGAATCAAATTCAGTTTCGGTGCATCTTTCAGCAGACAGTTCGATGAGCAGAACAGGATTGTTTCGAACGGAATGCCTGTGCCTTTGCCCTTAAGTCAGAGCTCTGGATATCACAAGGGCGTTTATTTGCCTTCCGAATACATGTCGCATTATACGCAGGAAGGCCTTCCGGTTCATCTGTTCGGACGGCTTGAGAGCCGGTGGCATTACGATCGGGCAGCGGGCACGCACCGCATGAAGTGGGGAATAGTAGGCAATTACGACAAGAATTTTGGTGATGGAATCCTGTACGATATTGCTTTGCCGCCTTTTCCCGTGCAGAGCAGTTCTTCACGGCCCAGAGCGTTTAAGGCAATTCCTGCTTCAAAATCTGCCGCCGCGTATATCGAGGATCACTGGAAAGTCTCGGTTATGGGCAGGGAATTCAGTCTTCGGGCGGGGCTCCGCATGTCCAAATTTTTTGTGGACGACAGGTTTGCTCATTTGCGCAAGCCTTTTCTTGAACCGAGAATCAATGCAAAGTATACCGTTTGGGAGAACAAAAAGCTTTTTTTGAAAAAACTAGCTGTCCGCGCGGGATTCGGGAGGCTGTCGAAGATGCCTTCTCTGGAATTGCTGTATCCGGAAAGATATTATTATGACATAGTCAGTCTGAATTATTTTTCTCAGCAAACCGAAAATAATTTTTTGTGGATAAAAAGCGAGCAGATCGATCCGACGAATACGAAACTAGAGCTTGCCCATTCGGAGAAGCGTGAGCTTGGTTTGGACATCAGCACAAAAATAGGCAAAGGATACATTACCTATTTTGATGAAAACCACTTCAACGGATTTTACTACCAGGATCATTATTCTTTTTATGACTATAGATTTTACGATCCGGAAAGCTTGCGGGAAGGAGTAACCGGGAAGCCGTCGATAAGTGATTTTGAATACACCATGGAGCGCTATATAGCGCGGCACAATCAGGCAGTTAATGGAAAAGCGGTGAACAAAAAAGGAATTGAGTTCGAGTGGAATTTTAAAAAAATCAAAATGCTGAATTCCCGGATTTCTTTTCGCGGGGCCTGGTTTCAGACAAAAAGAGGAACGGCCGGATATACTTACCATTATCCGTCTGTGATTATCGGCGGCAAAAGATATCCTTATGTTGGTGTATATTCGGAAGAAAGCGGTTCGGGCGAAGTGACCAAGTCGGAATTGCGGACCAATCTGCGCTGGCTGACGCATATTCCTGAGCTGCGGCTTGCCGTTTCGCTCAATCTGCAAACGGTGTGGTACTCCAGGTCCCGGACAGGCTACTACAGCGGGATTCCTGTCGCTTACCTCGACGGCCAGGGCAAGGAATATCCTTTCGAATCCGGTATGCTGGACGATCCTATTTTCAGGCATTTGGATCGAAGCCTTTCGGAGGCTTCATTCAAGCTGGATGAAACGGCTTCGAAAACAGATCTGAACATCAATGTAAGCTGGGAGGCTTCGAAAAATCTTTCATTTTCGTTTCTGGTCAACCGCTTACTGAATTATTATCCGGTCTACACCAATAAAATTGGAAAGGAAATCAGACGCGCGGCAAGCCCGTATTTCAATGCTGGGATGACAATCAACTTTTAATACAAAATAAATATGAACATGAGAAAGACAATACTGCTCTTTAGTATCTTTTTGACAATTGCAGGATGGGGCTGCCAGAGCGAGGAAGACATTTCCTATACCCGAGTTGAGCTCAAGCTGAGCACTTCGAAGGACATAACCGTTAGCAAATGGACATCCCTTGTTTATACTTTTACCAATAAGGGTTCGGGAAGAGTAAGCACACTTGAACGGGAAAATCAAAGCATGCTTACTCATCAGCTGGAGGAAGGAGTATACGACATTATGGTCAGCGGAACGATGAAAGTCGTGAAGGAGGGCAAAACGTTCACCGGCAACTTTTCCGCTTTGAAACAGTCTGTTTCGCTTATCGGCCAAGAACTCGTGCCGGTGCAGCTGACAATGGCTCTTAAGCCGGAAGCTTCGCCATTGGTGTTTGAAGAAATTTATATTTCAGGGTCCCGCACAGCTGCGAACAAAACATTCAGAGGAGACCAGTTTTTTGTTATCCGCAACAATTCGGACGAAACACAGAATATCCAGGGGCTGGCAATCGGCGAAACAAGCCAAACCAATTCGAAAACCGACGATTTGTGGGAAAAGGTGACAGACGGAGTGGTTGTGCAAACGGTTTATACTGTTCCTTTCGGCGGAACGAAGACTTCTCTGAAGCCAGGAGAAAGTTTAGTAATAGCCAAGTATCCGGTGGAAATGAACCGCGATGACAGGTATGGGAATGCTGCGAGTCCGGTAAAATCGCTTGTCAGCGCCGATTTCCAGTGGTACGATGACTACAAAGGACTTGACATTGATGTTCCTGAAGTTCCCAATCTGATTAAGTACTACAGCTACAGCCCTTCGATTTGGGTAGCCAGCGTTGCCGGGAATAGAGGTTATGTGCTTTTCAGAGTAGATAACACGGCTCCTGATGCATTTGCAAGCAGCTATCAGGTAGAGCGCGTTTCTGCAAGCGGCAGAAAAATGATACGCGTGAAAGTTCCTTACGACAGAGTTTTTGATGCCGTGGAATTGTCGACGCCATCAAAAAAAGTGTTTTCTGTATTCCCGTCATTTCTAGAAACTTCTTCGGCGGAATTCACCGGCCCTTATTCTGGACGTGGAGTCCGAAGGAAAGCGGACAGCAATGGGAAACTTATTGACACGAATAACTCGGCGAGCGATTTCGACGCAAACGTATTGCCTGCGCAGTATCCGGGAAAAAAGTAAGAGCAGAATAATATTAAAAAAAGAAAATAAAAGAGAGGAATGGGCAGCATACATTATTGGCGAATCGGTCTGATGTTTTTTGTTTTTTTTGCAGCGCTTTCAGAAACAAAGGGGCAAACCAGGTCTGTATTGGCTCAGGATATTGATTCTCTGTCTCATTCCCCGTGGAATTTTTCCAAAAATCCGGCAGGCATGGCTGTGTCGCGCTACTCTTTCAGCAGGGTGCAGCTGTCTTCCGGATTGCTTTCTCAGAAAGAGTTAAAACGCCTGCAGGAGCCGGAAAAGGCGTTGTATTATGGTCTTTCGACGCTGCGGTCAGGCGTAAAGGGAAAATTGTCATACACCGGCTGGCTCAGTTACCGGCGCGACGAAGAAGTAGAGCGGCGTTGGAATGCCATGTTCTCGAACCAAGTGAAAACTCCGTATTTTGTTGCTGACTCCCTGTCGGGAGAAATGAGCAAGGAAAGCTACGGTATGGGCGGAAAGGTAAGCCTGGAACTCTCTAAGGTATTGCAGCTGGGACTTGGTTTCGATTTTCTCTCCGGCAAAATGTGGGGAACTGCGGATCCGCGGCCAAACAACAGCTTGTCGAATCTGGAAGGAAGCCTTGGCTTGCTTTGGCGTCCGGGGGATTTGGCAATAGGCCTGAGCGTTTTCGCGGGGCAGGACAAGGAAAGAGTAAAAAGAGAGCTGGCCAGGGAAAACGAGCGCATCGATTTTTATTTGTTTAAAGGACTCGGGCAACACGATCCCAATTTTAGCGCGAACAAAGAGTCGGCGTCGATGAATTACGAGACCCCCGGCTGGGGAGTGAATTTTCAGTTTTCCAGCGAAAAGAAAAACCGCAGCTTTCTTGAATTGAGCCTGCGCAATGCGCTTCAGAGTGTTACTGAGCCGGGAACCAGCGATGTTAGAACTCCTTACAAATATCAGATCCGGGAATTTGAAGCCAGACAGCAGTTTATTCATCCGCTGTCTGAGGGATTTTATCGAATCAATGCCGGCTTTGGTTGGTATACCGGAAGGGGATTGGAGCGTGTTTACGAGCGCAGGGACGCTAATGAAGAAGGAAATGTTAGAAAATGGGCGCTGTTGTCGGAGTCGACAAGATATTACAAGGATGTTATTTCCGCTGATTTGAACTATGTCTGGCGCAGTTGTTTTTCTGACAAGTTTTATGCAGAGCTTGCTGCTGGAGCTGTTTATCGTTACAGAAAAGAAATGTACGTTGAGCCCGACTATTTTATCGAGCAGAGGGAACTGACTCCTCAGCTTGGTTTCATGGCCCAATATACTGTAGGGAAGCACCAGATCTCCGGGCAGTTTTTTACGGCTTACCGAAAGGTGCTGACGAAGGATTTTCAGCTGAACCAGGCGCTGACTGGAGTTGCTGAAATGATATTGCCCGATTTGGAAGTAGAATTTTCCGACCGCACCATCTGGCAGATAGCGGCGGCATACGAACGGCCTTTGGCAAAAGTGTACCGCTGGTTTGCCGAGGCGAGCATACGCAGAGCGCAGGCTTCGGGTTATCGGAGAAATCTGGCATTGGAATTAAAAACAGGACTAAAATTTTAATAATGGAACGCATTTTAGAATGTAGAAACCTCACTCATCACTATGGGGAACGGCTGATTTACGAGAACTTGAACTTTTCAGTAGAAAAGGGGAAAATTCTCGGTTTGCTGGGAAAAAACGGAACGGGAAAAACTACGACGATCAACATCCTGACGGGGTATTTGCAACCGACGAGCGGTGAATGCCTGGTATTCGGCCAGTCTTCCCATTCGCTTACTCCCGAGATAAAGGCCCGCATAGGTTTTCTTATTGAAGGCCATATTCAGTATGATTTCATGAATATTTTTCAGATCGAAAAATTCTATTCTCAGTTTTATCCCAACTGGAAGCGAGAGCCTTATTTTGAGCTGATGTCTAAACTCAAAATCAGTCCCAAACAGAAGATCCAAACGATGTCTTGCGGACAGCGCTCGCAGGTGGCTCTCGGCCTTATACTGGCTCAGGACCCTGAGTTCATGGTTCTTGACGATTTTTCGATGGGGCTTGATCCCGGCTATCGGCGCCTGTTTATTGAGTATCTTCAGGAGTACGCCAAAGCCGAAAACAAAACCATTTTTACGACTTCGCACATCATTCAGGACATGGAGCGGCTGATTGACGATTGCTTGATTATGGACTACAACCGGGTTTTGGTGCAGAGTCCTGTCAGCGAGCTGCTCGGCAGCTTCAGGCAATTTACCTTCAGCAGTGCAGAACCGGTGGACGCGCTGAAGTCCGACGAGAGATTTTACAGTTTGGAGGAGCACCAGGGGAAAAAAGTGTGCTATTCTTTTTTAAGTGAACCTGAGGTAAAAAGCATTTTTGAAAGCAGGGGAATTCACTCTGAAAATTTGGAGGTTTCTTCATTGTCTTTGGAAGACGCATTTATTGGATTAACAGGAAAGTATTGATATGATTCAGGCATTGTTTTATAAAGAATGGGTGAAACTGAAGTGGACAGTGCTCTTCGGTTTTGCTTTCGGGTTGTGCAGCGTGCTGTATATTTGGAGCGAGCTGGCATTTGTTTTCCGCGAAAGCGGCGCTGTGGCCATCTGGGACGCGGTATTGCACCAGGGATTCATGTATTATGTTTCGTTCCGCTATTTTCCTTTACTGATGGGCTTGGCTCTGGCCTTGTTTCAGATGATTCCTGAAGTGCAGCACAAGCGCATTAAGCTGGTCATGCATCTGCCTGCGCATCATCTGCGGGTGCTGTTTTCTCATACGCTGATAGGCACAATGCTGCTGCTGGGCGTATTTTTTGTGGTGTCGGCGCTATTGCTGGGCATTTCTGCCATTTATTTTCCTTACGAAATCGTTGTGTCGGTGCTTCAGACTATCATTCCTTGGCTGCTGGCGGGATGGAGCATTTACCTTATAGTCAGCTTTGCGGTGGTCGAGCCCAAGTGGAATCGCCGGATTGCTTACGTGCTGATTGGTTTGGCATCTGTTTATTTAAACTATCTGTATACCCGCACGGGAATGTACCTGCACTCCTTGCCGCTGTTATTGGCTGTAACCCTGGCCTATCTTCCGGCGATGCTTTTTACGGGATCAAGATTTAAGAAAGGAGTTCAAGGATGAAAATGAAAATCAGTAAAATATTGTTGATAGCGGTAAGCATTGTGCCGCTTGCCTGGTTTCTGCCCGATTTTTACGATGTGTTGTTCAAAGATTCCGTTCGCCCGCCTTATGTGGTGTACAGCGCCGTCAGCCAGGACTTTTATTTTTTCCGCTCCGGAAAAAAAGGACTGACCGACAGAGAAGGAAACAGATACACAGAACAGCAGTCCGACTCGCTGCTTCCTTTGTTTTATTACCGGCAGCTGTACTCGCAGGGGAAAATGCCGGATACTGTAAGAGGAGTGGAGATAAGACCGAAAATGTTCAAGGTGAGTAATTACACCGTTCGTCTGAAATCCAAAGATCTTGACGGGCCGCAGATTCCTTTGCAGCCTTTGTTCGAAAGCGTGCTGAGGCGCGGGAAGCTGAGCTTTCCGCACGACGTTTTCCGGATTAACAAGCGGATGGAATTTCTGGACTGCGCATCCAACCAAGTGAACGAGAAGAAATCGGAGGCCTTCACCCGGGCGCTTAACGAGGCCGGTTTTCAGTATCCCGCCGCGCGGATTTATGGAAACCCCTCAGCGCGGAAAGCCTATGACTGGGGATATTTTGTCATTGATTCTTCGGAAAAGCTTTTCCATGTGCGCATGAGAAACGGGCTGCCTTTGGTAAAGGCAGTTAAGCTTCCCGAAGGGGTAAAAAAAGTGGCCCGTGTTCAGGTAACCGAGCAGTCCAGCCGCAGGTATTACGCGCTGGTATTGTCTGAGGCCGGAAACGTGTATTATTTGCGCTCAAAATCGTACCAGTGGGTGCAGTTTCCTATTCCTCCGATTGATGTATACCATGAGAACATCTCCATATCGGGCAATCCGCTTTACCAGACGATAAGAATTGTTGGCAAAGGCCGGGTAAAAGCTTATGCCGTTACGAAGGATTTCAAACTGGAGAATGAGTATTCGGAAGAACTGCCGGTTTGGGAAAACAGCGGCAAGGGAAGAGTCAAGCAATATCTTTTCCCTTTCGAACTGTCGGCTTTTCGGGCGGGCAGCACCTTTGTGAATTTTCATCTGAAAAATTTCTCCTGGCAGGCTGTGTTTGTCAATATGCTCTTTTCCCTTCTGATCGTATTCTGGGGTCGGAAAAGAAAGCAGCCTGCAAATAAACTGATGCTTTCGTTTGCCGTTTGCCTGGTTGCCGGCGTCTACGGCTTTGTCGGCGCAGCGGTTTTTCAGGACTGACGCAGTCGAAGTTTTATCAGCTGAAAAGATAATTCGGTTTTGTACGGCATTTCCTTTTGCCGTACATTTAGACTCCAGGGGTTTTTTTAGCCTTTGGAGTTTTTTTGCCGAGAATCTTTCTATTCCTGGAGGAATGTCTTGTCGCTTGTATGAGTTGCTTTGTGGACAGGCAAAATTAAGCTATAAGGAACTTCTTCAATATTTTCGGGAGGCGAACAGCTGCTGGGATCGTTTTGCAATTTGTTTCTATGTTTCTCAATGTTGGATAGAGGCAACCCCGTTAAGCCTTGTACTAATTCATCGGAAAGTCCCTGTATAATTGCATTTTGGGCAATTTCCAATTTTTCCTCGTATCTTTAACCCACCAAGAGTTTTAAACTCTTGGTGGGTTTTCTTAAAGCTTTACTCATGCAAAAATTCCCGATCGGTATACAGGATTTCCGCGAGCTGCGCACCAAGGGCTTTGTCTATGTAGACAAGACGCCCATTATCTACCGTTTGCTCACCGAGGCAAAATACTATTTTCTTTCCCGTCCGCGCCGTTTTGGCAAATCGCTGCTTGTCAGTACGCTCAGGGAGATATTTTCGGGAAGCGAAGATTTGTTTGAGGGCTTGTGGCTGCATAAGCAATGGGACTGGAGCCAGAAGTATCCTGTGGTGCATTTGCCTTTTTCTTCAATGAGTTATCAGGAGCTGGGTTTAAGCCAGGCAATCGCTAATCGTTTGTCAAAAATTGCCGAGAGCTATTCGGTCGAACTGGAGTCTGAAGACCTGAAGGGAAAATTCGACGAGCTGATCAAGAAGCTGCATACCTCGTACGGGCAAGTAGTGCTTTTGGTGGATGAATACGACAAACCGATTATTGACTACATCGGCGGGGAGCTGGAGCGCGCTAAGGAAAACCAGCAGATCATGAAGACCTTTTATTCCGTGGTGAAAGATGCCGACCCGCATTTGCGCTTTGTGTTCATTACGGGCGTTTCGCGCTTTGCCAAGGTGAGTATTTTTTCGGATCTGAACAATCTGAACAATCTGAACAATCTGAACAATCTGAACAATCTGAACAATCTGAACGACATTTCGCTGAAAGAAAAATTCGGCTGTTTGTTGGGATACACTGAACAGGAGATAAAGTGTTATTTCGAAGACGATATTCTCCGGCTTTCGGATCACAACGAAATGACTGAAGAACGGACGATAGACAAGATGCGCTTGTGGTACAATGGTTACAATTGGTTTGGAGAGGCAAAGGTTTATAATCCGTTTGGAATTCTGAACTTATTGGATGGTTTGCGTTTTCGGAATTACTGGTTTGCCACTGCAACACCGAGCTTCCTCATCAATTTGCTAAAAAAACATGAGCTTTACGACCTGGACGGAATCGAAGTGTCCGAGGCGGTGTTTGAGGCGTTTCAGGTGGAGAAAGATTTCAATTTGATTTCTCTGATGTACCAGACGGGCTATCTGACGATATTGGATTTCGATGAGGAAACGGAAATCTATACCCTGGGCTATCCGAACAAAGAAGTGCGGGATGCTTTTATGCAGCATTTGCTCGGTGCTTACAGCGAGCGCTACAGCTCAGATACTAAGCCTGTAGTGGCCAAGATGAAGAAAGCTTTTGAAGCCAACGACTTGGAGCGGGTGATTTACTTCATGAATGTCATGCTGAAAAATTTGCCTTACCAGCTTCATGAGCAAACCGAGAAGTTCTACCATGCCATTGTGCACCTGACTTATTACTTTTTGGGGATTTACATCGAAAGTGAAGTATGCACTTCGGATGGCCGGGCGGATGCTGTTGTGCAGACCGATTCGCATGTGTATTGCTTCGAGTTCAAGTTTAACCGTTCGGCGCAAGAAGCTGTTGAGCAGATCAAGCGCAAGAATTATATTCAGAAATACGGGAATTCAGAAAAGCAGCTCATAGGCGTTGGCGTAAACTTTTCGACCGAAGCGAAGAAAATTGACGAATGGGAAGAGCTGAAGCTGTGAAGCGGCAAAAGCCGGTTTTTTATTATGCTTTTTTTTCATTGGCTTCGATTGGTCGAGTTGTCTATGACAGCGTGCTGAAATTATTCTCGGAAAGAAGCGTATCAGTCATATGAAATCGTCACATCGTCGG
>JAKSBZ010000099.1 GCA_022360875.1 Cytophagales bacterium
AGCGCTACCGCTACACGGGAAAGGAAAGAGACAGCGAAAGCGGCCTGGAGTACCACTCGGCAAGGTATTACCTCCCGTGGCTGGCCAGATGGCTCAAGCCCGATCCCGCGGGGCTGAGGGATGGGGTGAATGTGTTTGTTTACGCCAAACAAAACCCGCTGCGCTATACGGATCCAAGCGGATTGGGAAGCGATGGGTGCTCCTCTTCCTGCGACGAAGATGCGCAGCCCAATTCGAACCCCGACGGCCAAGGGCCTTCTGACGTGGTAATCGTTATATACCGGGGAGGAATTGACGGAGACGCTGTCGATTTGGATCCTGAGCATTCGGGAACTGCGGGACAGCTGGCCATAGAACTGGAAGATCACGTCACAAGCCAGGGAAGGACAGTGGCCACAACTATTCTGGCCCCGGGCATCACTTCGACAGACGCTGTGGAAGCCGGCCTGGAATTCATCGAATCGCACAGCGACGCAGACACCACCATTATTGTCTACGGCTACAGCAGAGGAGGCGACGCCGCCGTGGACTTAACCGATGAATTAGATGACCAAAACAGAGAAGTTGACTTGCTGTTTACCGTTGATGCAGCTTACGGTCCGCTTTCGGTGGTTCCAATGGTATCGCCAATAGACAGAACCATTCCTGAAAACGTTGAAGTAAACATCAACTATTACCAAACCGAGCCTTCGCGCATCCGCTCGAGAGGAGACGCAAACACGCCGTCTGAAAGAGGCACCGACGTCTACAATATTGAAGTTGAGGACACTTCTCACGGCGCTATAGACGAAGACGTCCAGCAAAGAGTGATCGGGCATGCCGAATCGTTTTTGGATGCAGACAACGCGAATACCACATGGACGCCGCAGGGCATCTCCAGACACAAATACCAGCATCCGAAAACCATACGCGAAGCAATACAAGGAACGCCGCTGAGCCCAACCTACAGCCCTAGTCATCTCGGCTGGGAAGCTGACGTGATACTCTGGCTGCAAAACGGTATGATGAGATAAAAATGATTCGCAGCAGCTAAACAAACCGAAAGCTAGCAAGGCTCTTATCCAGCATTAACGGGCTAGATGAGAGCTTCATTTTTTTGTAAAGTTATTTTCAAAAGATCTCTTAAAAGAGATTTGCCTCTTCGGCTTATATTATGCACGAATTCAAAGAAATTCACAT
>JAKSBZ010000274.1 GCA_022360875.1 Cytophagales bacterium
AGTTTACGTATTTTGGTAGACAGTTCACGTATTTTTGTAGGCAGTTTACGTATTTTGGTAGACAGTTGCCTCTGTAACCTTCTGGGGGTCAGTGGCTTGGAAGGGCCTAAAACATATTAAAACATATATAAAACAACTACAACTACTATAAAGACGGTTGTAGTTGTTTTTTAACGAGGTCAATTTTTTTCAGTATAAAAAATAGACTTTTTAATCTTAATTTTATTAAAAACAATAAGTGAATACTAAATAATTACATATTATTAAATATATTTTATTGAAAAAAATTCATGTATTACAATACATATATTAATAATATCAATTAATTTCATTAAATGATATATACATTATTTAAATTCATATAATACCTAATTTATCACAAACTATTTTTTTCCTAATATGTAAGCGACCATATATTTTAATCGGAACGCGAATTTTATTCGGAAAACTGTTTATCATAAGATTGCAAAAATAGTTTTCAAATTCACATATAAAAAAATGACTGCTAGTAAATAACACACCTGGCAAAGTCATTTTGGCTGATTGTTTTATAGTCTTTTTTTTGCCTGAAAATATATTTTTTTTTGGAAGTCCTTCTTTTATTTTTTCATACATCTATTGAATGTTTTTCGTTTTTGTCCAAGAGATATAGAGCGTCTGGCTATTACTTTAAATTTCTTTTTTTGAATTGCCTTAAGCTGAAATTTTTGTTGTTTGGATGGACAGAAAATTGTGAGAAAACTCATCGCATATAATATTGCCGACCCCACAGTTGAACGGTCGGATACCGACGAGTCATTGGGTATTGCTAAAAAAAACAAATCGTTTTATTCAGACAATCCCCGACATTTATCTGCAAGCCAGCAGCGGCAAACACAGCCCTAAGGCTGCACATCGTGTTAACTTCCCCCTGTGTTTTTCTTTTCGGTGGGCGCTGGCGCCCAGGTGAAATTGTATTGTCTGTAAGTAATTTGGATGAAGAATGTATAAGAATCAAAAACTTAAACAAAGCGAACTCTTGTTGCCGGGACGTTCGCCCACCCTTCGATAAAATCAAAAAATAAACATTTCTCTCTTGTGTTGTGAACAGCCCAGAAGAAATTCGAACGGAACTGCCTGCAGTCTGAAACGTGTATATGCAGATTTATGAGCGGTGCCTGCTCAAAAACTGAGGGATACATTCGCCGGTGCTAAAAGTACAGTATTCCTGAAGGAAACTGCCCAAGTGCTAGGCCGCCGGATTGTGTGCAGAAGATTCAATTTTCGTCAACCTAATAAGAACTCCCATACTTGCGGGAGTTTTTTTGCCCTGGAAACCCTGCTTTCAGCCTTTCGGACCAGCTGGTTCGAATAATCATTTTCCATGCGCAAACTGCGCCAAACAATTAAAAAACTATGAGTGAAAGCATTTCAACTCTCTGTTCTGAACTTAAAGCCTTGACGGGAGAAAGTTCTCTGAGCTTGCCCAATTCAAAGGTGACGGCAGTGGATGTCAGCGGATTTTTGAAAAATGTGCTTAAAACCGCCGACATTTCCATCAGCAAAGCAAAAGTATCGTGCGAAGGCTCTTCGGTCGACCTCAGCGGAAGCGTTACTTTATTTAACACCGCTTTGGCCATTAAATGGGGGTTTACCCAAGAAAGCGACGACTCGATCACCTGGAGCTTTCAAGCGTCCACCACAAGCACCTCGACGGTCAACAATGTGATCAAACATTTTATGGAGGACTTGCCTGTTGTGCCGACTTCGCTTACGAACCTGCAGCTTAAGAATTTGTCGCTGAGCACCACGATTAACCGCACAACCGGCAATTACACGTTGCTGCTGACTGCCAAAACGGTCTGGGGCGACGTGCAAATGTATGTGCAGGACGACAGCGGCACCTGGGGCGCCGCGCTGGGCGTGAGTGTAAGCGACAGCTTCCATTTGTCGAATTTGGCTAGTGAGCTGTCGGTGCTCAACAATCTGAGCTTCTCTAAATCTGCACTAGTTATTTCGGATTTTGAAGATTCCAGTTTGTCGCTTAGCGGCATTACCGGAGTGGTTAAAGGAGTGGAATTCCAGTCGACGCTTTCTATAAAGAAGAGCTCCAGCAAGTCGGCCATTCCGGCTATTATCAATGAGCTTTCCAGCGTGCTTTCGGGCACAAGCCTGGCAGTGACTATGGACCTGAGCGCAGACAGTTTTGTTTTGGATGCGACTATTAAAAATTCCTTCAGTCTTCCTGGGCTTTCCAAGTTTAAAATGTCAGGATGCGGCTTTAAAATCAACGCCAATACCACCACGCCTTCGGTTAGTCTGGAGGGAGATGTAACTTTCCCGAATCCTATTCCGGCTTCCAAGACGACATCTACTTTGACGGTAGACGGAGCCCTTTCTTTCACCTACGGATCGGGAACCGTTACTCTTGGCGCAACGCTTGACACGGCCAAGGGCACGCGGATTGTCGAGCCGTTCCATATTCCGGATGTTACTCTGGAAGAGATCGGTGTGGGCATTGACGCGTCTTTCGGCGCGGAAACAGGCGCGGGCGTTACTTTGGAAGGACAGTTTCAGCTAGGAAGCGTGTTTAATGAAAAGTTTGCCGCAACCGCAGCTATTACCGACGGCTTGCCGAACCTTTCATTGCTCAGCACAGACACTACTAACCTAAACCTGTCGGATTTGGCCAGTTCGCTTCTGGGCTCGGGAGAATTGAGCAAAGCGCTTTCAGGCTTGAAGATCAAAGAGCTTTTCTTTGTGTGGTGCGACCAGGCGCAGACGCTGCCTGACGGCACCACTGTCGGTACGGGATTCAGTTTCCACGGCGCCATAGATCTATGGGGATTCGATACTTATGCGGCCTTGAGCTTGAAAAGCAAGGACATAAGCGGCGAGCTGTATACCAGTCCAATTTCGCTCTTCCATAACAATATTTCCATTACGGGAAATGGCAAGGGACAACACGGCGTGAAGGCGGGCGGACCTTATTTCACTTTCAACTCGGGTGAAGACGAGTTTTCTGCTAGCATGGACGCCAAGATACTGGGGCTTGATGTTGCTGACATCGACGGAACATTTTCTCCTTCATCCCTTGACTTCAAGTTGAGCACAGATTTGGACTTTTTCAAAGGCGATGCGGCTGTGGTCTACAAAAACAGCGGGGAGACGATGGCTTTAACCGTCGATTTGGAAGTGGACATCAACTGTGATCCGGATATTGAAATAGGAGGTGTAAACTTTGGCAAGCTGCATATTGACACCGGCCTCAGCGGCGGGCTTTCGTGCTACTACAACGCAGGCAGTTTAACGACCAAGGTTGACGGCTCTTTTGAGTTTGAAGGGCATTCGTTTTCTTTCGATTATGAGCTGGATTTGAATATTACTGACCTGACAAAAATAGGAAGCTATATCGAAAGCAAGCTTGAATCAGAGGCCAGCGATATCTTCACTGATTTCCTCGATGACGTTGAACATTATCTCGAGCTTATCGGAAAAGGATTGCTGACGGACGGCGAGTTTGTCGTCAACGTGCTTTACCATACTTTCGACGTGTCAATACCGGACCTGTTCGAAACTCTTGCCAAACTGCCGGACAAGTACCATGTGAACGGTACTATTAATTTTGATTTGGATATCGGGTTTGGCGTGCCAAGCGAGAGCCTTCATGCCGATTTGGGAACGATCGTGGACAAACACGCTGATATACTGCACGGCGACACAAGTATTTTCGGCCACCACATAGACACTGGAATAGACGAACATGCCGACTTGTCAGCCAGCCAGAGCTTCTCAACGCCAAGTTTCAGTGTATCACTGATCGATATTAGTCCGAGCGAGCACTTCGATTTCGTTATTCCGCCTACTGTTCACGCGGATGCGACATCCCCTAGCGTGGGTATCAATCCGCACCTGGATGTGGGCATTGCGGGAGGACATCTGGGTATTTCAGGAAATGTGGGCGTAGATTCAAAAGTCACGCTGGGCTTGGATCCGCTGAGCGATCTTGATCTCGAAGCGCATATAAATATTGACGCATCGGCGGGTGTGCATGCGGACATTGCAGGTCTGGGAGTGCACGGCGACACGAGTCATCACATCGACGAATCCATAGGAGTGGATATTTAACGCATCCGATATGGGAGTAGAACTAAGACCCTTTGGGGTGAAGTGCAATATTGCTTGTCAGTATTGTTATCAGCACCCCCAAAGGGATGTCGAGCAGGGCGCCAAACCCTACAATATCGAGCGAATGAAAGCTGCCGTTCTTCGGGAAGGCAGCGGCTTTTCGCTTTTTGGGGGCGAAGCGCTGCTCGTTCCTTTGGAAGATCTGGAAGAGCTGTGGGCCTGGGGACTGGAAAAGTTCGGTAAAAATGCGCTGCAAACCAATGGTACGCTTATTACGGACCGGCATATCGAGCTGTTTAGGAAGTACAAGGTGGATGTGGGCATTTCAATTGACGGTCCCGGAGAGCTGAATGATGTGCGATGGGCGGGCTCGCTTAAACGCACGCGGCGGAGCACTAATCGCACCGAGCAGGCAATCCGGAGGCTTTGCGAAGAAGGCTTGCCCCCGGCGCTTATCATCACGCTGCATCGAGGCAATGCGGGAACTCCGGAAAAAATGAAACGAATGGGTGAATGGATGAGGGAACTGGACCGCATGGGAGTGCGGGCAGCGCGTCTTCATCTTATGGAAGTAGAATTCGAAGAGATTCGGCAGGCGTATCATTTGAGTCCTGAAGAGAACATGCAGGCGCTTTGTTTTTTTTATGATATGAAAGACAGTCTGCAGCATATGCGTTTTGATTTGTTCTCGGAAATCGAACAATTGCTTTTGGGAAAGGACGAGAATACCAGCTGCGTTTGGAACGCTTGCGACCCGTATACCACGGCAGCCGTGAGGGGTGTTGAGGGCAATGGGCAGCGCAGCAACTGCGGACGAACCAATAAGGAAGGGATTGATTTTTTGAAAGCAGGATTGCCGGCGTATATGCGCTACGTGGCGCTCTACAATACGCCTCAGGAGGCGGGAGGGTGCCAGGGATGCCGCTTTTTTTCTATGTGCAAAGGACAGTGCCCCGGCACGTCTCTTCAGGGAGACTGGAGAAACCGCACGGAGCATTGCGAAGTGTGGAAGGCTTTGTTTGAAAAAAGTGAAGAGAGAATGATCGAAGCAGGCTTGCCGGTGCTTTCCAGGCATCCTTTGAGAATGTTTGTTGAACAGAAGCTTGTTGAAGGCTGGAGCAATGGCGTCAACTCATCGATTGGAAGTTTGATGCGGCAGATTCAGGAGCAACAGCAGCGGCGGCAACGCGCGTCTTGTTCCGAAGCTGTGCCGACCGATTGATTGTTGCCGGGTTTATTAATGCTTTTTTTTAAACGAATACTACGAAAGCTATGGAAAAAGGAATTTCTCCTTTCAAATCAGTCGCTTGGGTAAGCGATGCGGTCAGACTGGTGTGGAAAGCACGATTTGACAAAATCAATCAAGCGTTTGTTCAGACGACTGTCGAAGCGCTGAACTCAGGCCATTGGTCTTTCCGAAATGTATTGCTGGAAGGCCGCTGGTATTTTAAAATGCTTGCTTTGGCAAAAAAGAAAAATCTGAGGACTGAAGGTGAACTGGTTGGAAATCCGGGAAAATCGGGCTCCCGTTTTTATGAACTCGGACTTGGCTTTGAGCTCGGAGACCAGGAGTCTGGATGCTGTGAGGGCTGCAGCTCCAACGCAGTGACGGAGCGAAAGGAGAATTTGTGGAAGGCTGCTTTGCGCTCGGAGATATTGCACGCCCAGCCAGCTGAGCCGGTGCCGTCGCCGCATACAATCGAGCTGACGGATCAGGCCGACGCCGGCGCTTTTTGGCATAAAATGCTTTGCACTGTAGGGTATAGAAACCGCTGTTCGCTGAGCTGTCCGAAGCACCGGATCTGGCATAATGAACTGTTGGAGCATATGCAGCAGCAGGGTTTTTCCAGAGAGGCCGGCTGGCTGAGGCAGATTCATGAATGGCCTTTGGAGTGGTCGGCATTTCACGGCATTGCAGAGCTTAGAACGCCGATCCTCAAGCTTGCATACGATACCGATTATACTCCGGTGCCATATACTATAAGGCGAAAAGGAGAAAGCTATCCGGCCGAAGGCGCAGTGGGCAATCGCTTCCCTTACCGCCAGCCTCGTTTCAAAAAAATCACCGATTCAAAATCTTATCAAACAGGACTCAAATATGGAAACTAATCATGTGTTAACTGCCGAGGTCAGTTGGAAAGCGCTGGCAGTTCCTCAACCCGGAGGCGAAGATACTAAACATCTGCTGGCAATGGCCAGGGAACAGGCCTTGCGCAAAGAACCTGCTCCTGAAAGCGGCGAGCCTGCCCTTTTTGACGGACGGGTGGCTCTTCGGGAATTCGAATGGAGCGAAGCTTTTCTCAAGCAGTTTAAGCATTCTTCCCTGGATCATCCCAATCTCAAGAAAGCCGAGCAGCTTATTGCTTGCTGGCCGGAAATTTATGAACAGTGCGGGCAGATTCTGAATGCCATCAACCCGATGCGAATCAAAGGTGTGAACAACGACACAGATCATCCGGGTTCTAATAGCCACCAGCCTAAAAACACGTTCGGAGCGGCCTGGGCAACCGTTCACAATCCACTCCTGCTTGCGCAGGCTATTGTCCATGAAATGGCCCACAACAAGCTTCTTGCTCTCGGACAGGGTTTCGAGGAAGCCTCTCCCCTGTTTGAAAATTCGCCTGACGATTTGTTTGACAGTCCGATCCGGCTGGATATTCCCCGTCCGGTTGCCGCGCTGTTTCATGGCATATATGCTTTTGCGCATGTGCTGGCGCTGGATCTTCGGATGTACAAGAGAGAAAAAAGTCGGGAAAGGGAAATCAGAAGCCTTGTGCGAATCAATGCGTTGCGTGTAAGGAAAGGTATGGATATACTTGAAAAATGTGCAAAATGGACAACTGAAGGGCAGGAATTCTTCTTTTCTTTTCGGATTTGGGTTGCGGGCCTGCTGCGGGAAGCTTTTGTTTTGCTGAAGTCGGCAGCCGCTTCTGTTGCGTCCCGTTCTCGCCTGGTGCTTGTTGGGCCGGAGAGCGAAGCCAAATCCATGCTGGCTGTCCGTCTTGCCGAATCGGATTCACGAGGTGTTTTGGAGCTGGAGAAAATGTGCTGGGATGTCTGGGAGCAGTCGAAAGTCGTGCAGAAGAAACAGCTTGAAATAATGGGCTCCAAGGAGGTTGTATCGGCTTTTAAGCAATCCAGCAAGTTTTCCAGCGGGCAATGGATAAGCAATTGGCTGAAAAAGGGGTTCTTCAGCCGGGAGGAGTATGAGTTCATGAAGCTGCAGCTGGCGAATTATGTGCTGAAGAATTCTTCAGATGAAATTCTCGTTTTCGGCAGCGACCATAGCCTGTTTAAGCTTCACCGTTTTCTGATGAGGTTGATGGAATTGTTGAGCGAGCACCGTGCAAAAGTTATTTACGTTCGGCCTGTAGAACCGCTGGAAGAAGCCGTAAGCTTTTTGCAGACCGCATCGCCGCTTCCAGCCAAGTCTTTGCGGGATATGCTTGCCAACGCTTCAAACCGAACGATTTCCGAATATACCTTTGACGCTTCGGCTCCTTTTGAAGAAGAATGGGAAAAGCTTGGGGATTACCTGGAGGTGTAGCGGACGCTTTTGTTTTGTGAGTTTAAAAAATGTAAACAGGAACATAGGAAAATATTAATTTTATACTGAATGCACAGCTGGAGTACCTGTCCGGTTGTGCATTTGTTGCTTTTGCTCCTATTTATTATGGTTCTTATGACGATAGTCTTTAGCTGGACGTAGGACTTACGGACAAAAGCCGTTTGCAGGCAGTTTTCATTCACGGGAAACGATTTTTTTTTCAGGTCTTTTTTTTGCATCAGCTTCCCGCGAATCGATGCCTGAATTTATGCTAGTTCAAATACAGCACATTTTTCAGTCTGCTTCCAGTGACGCCGATGCGTTCAACTGGCTTTTTAATGCCTTTCTTGCCGTATCCGGTTTCATTATCCTTTTGGTTTCAGGACTCATTGCCTGGACGGTTTACAAGTTTCGGGCTAAGCAGGCTGCCGTAAGCGCCGGACAGATTCCCGCAAGCACTTCAAGAAAAGTTGAAATCCTTACTTTCGGTCTTGCTGGCTTGCTCGTGGCTGTTTTTCTCGTTTTTACTGTCAGAACAATCTATAGAGTTCAAACTCCTCCCCGGCCCGGACAGCAGCCTGACTTGACGATTGTCGGGCATCAGTGGTGGTGGGAAATCCGCTATCCGGACGGCACGGTGACTGCCAACGAGCTGCATATTCCCGCAGGCAGGCGGCTGTGGGTGAGGCTGGAGTCCGCCGATGTGATACACGACTGGTACGTTCCGGCACTGGGAAGAAAAATGGATATGATTCCGGGCATGAGCAATTATGTGTGGATGCAGGCGAGAGAAAAAGGAGTATATGAAGGCGCCTGCAACGAATACTGCGGCGCGCAGCACGCATGGATGCGCATTCGCGTGACAGCGCACAGTCCGGAAGATTTCCGCCGCTGGCTGGGTGAGGAAGGCAAAAGTGCGAGGGAGCCTAAAAACGAGCTGGCAAAAAAAGGAAAGGAGCTTTTCCATAAAAAAGTGTGCGCGGGCTGTCACTCCATCCGGGGCCATACAGCAGGCGATTCTGCGCGGATTGGTCCTGATCTGACGCATTTGGCCAGCCGCAAGTATATTTTGGGAGGAAAAGAGCCCAACAGCCTTGGGGCGCTGCGCGCTTGGATTTCCAATCCGCAGGCGGTTAAGCCCGGCGCTCACATGCCCAATTTCAATTTAAGCCCTGAAGAGATTGAGGCTTTGGCGGCTTATTTGAACCAGCTGAAATAATTATTAGGGCTTTTGATTTTCCTGAAGGTAAGAAAATCAATTTCTCACATCATTTTTAATAAAAAGCAGACAATGACTCAGCGTTCTTCAGTGGAAATTCCGGAACCCGAGCAGGGACTTCCGTCGCTTCGGTCGCCTTACGGCTTGCTTCAGTGGCTTTCGAGTACCGACCACAAGCAGCTAGGAATTATGTATCTCTGGATGGCGCTGTTTTTCTTTTTGCTCGGCGGCGCGGAAGCTTTGCTTATGCGTCTGCAGCTTGCCTGGCCCGAACTGGAGTTTTTGGCTCCGAAAACCTATAATCAGCTGTTTACCATCGCGGTGGGATTCGAAGATCGCATCGACGGCGTCTACTGCTACCTCGATGCCGAAGCGGGCGGCGACTTCAGCGATCCGCCGCTGAATGATCCCTACGTCGCCTATGAGGGCTGCTGGGCGCAGCAGGAATACGCGTGGACGATCCCCGACAACAACCCGACCTACTTCGCCGTGCGCTCATACGACGAGAACGCGGACG
>JAKSBZ010000352.1 GCA_022360875.1 Cytophagales bacterium
ATGATTTCTCTTCCGGTGCTGGTTCGCTACGTTTCGCAGCGCAGAGGCAACTATCGCATGTACATGATTGCCGGTGTGGCGCCTTCCGTTGAAGTTTCCGGGAAAAAGAAAAAGGACATTATCCTGGAAGCCAATAAGTACGATGCGACGATAGAGTACGGCTTCGGCGCTGAGTTTTATCTGCCCTTCTCAAAGTTTGCTCCCGAAATCCGCTTTTCCCACGGCTTGCTGAATCTGCTGGGAGAAAATGACGACCGCCCTATAGCCGGAGCCATCGACCGGCTGACTGCTCACAAGGTTTCGCTTTATTTTCAGTTTCATTAATAGTCAGTTGGTGTTGGCTTGCAGGACAGGAAATATTCTGAAGGCTTTGTAATTCTGTTGTGCGGTCATTTATCTTACCAAATGTTCATTTTTTAAAATTTTTGGCTCATGGTAATTGGGATCAGAAATATCAGAGAACAAATCGAGAATTTTGAACTCGAAAACAGCTTCCTTAAGCAACTGACGACCAAAGACATCGATGCGTTCTTCTTTTGGGGAAACATTAGTTTTATCTTATTAATATGAAAAAAATAAAAAAAACCTCATTCGGCTCTATCGAAGTGCTTTTGGAGAAAAACGGGCAGGTGGTGAGCGAGTTGCTTAAGTTCGAGCGTGAAGGTCGCGGGCATGAGCATCCGGTTTGGGAAATATGCTACGTGCTGGAAGGCAACGGAACAATAGTAAGCGGTGAAGAGCGTATTTTGGTGAAGAAAGGCGAAGTCTGCAAAGTTCCGCCCGACACGAACCATTGGATGATCCCTGACCCGTATCTGGAGATTTTGATTGTGTATTCGCCTGAGCCCTGAAAAGTCAAGGTTAATACGAAAGTCGTATAAAAACATGATTTCCTGTTTAATTTTTTCAATTTATTCTCTTTAGAGCGCTTAATCTGTTAATTTGCAAAAAATGGAAATGACAGCTTGAGTCAATTGTTATGAAGAGAAATCCTGTGAAACTGAAGGAACTGCAGGCGCAGTTGAAAGGGGAGTTATTTTTTGACCATACGATGCGCGTCTTGTATGCTACGGATGCTTCCGCTTATCGGGAAATGCCTCTGGCCGTGGCGATTCCCGCAGATGAAAGTGATATCCTGACGCTGATACGCTTTGCGAGCGAAAATGGAACGTCGCTGATTCCCCGGACAGCCGGGACTTCGCTGGCCGGACAGGTGGTCGGAAACGGTATTGTGGTGGATGTGTCCCGTACCTTTACGGAGATTCTGGAAGTAAATGAGGATGAAAACTGGGCGCGCGTGCAGCCTGGCGTTGTTCGCGATGTGCTGAACATTCATTTGAAGAAACACGGTTTGTTCTACGGACCGGAAACTTCTACGGCCAACCGGGCGATGATTGGAGGGATGGTTGGCAACAACTCCTGCGGATCGAATTCGGTGGTGTATGGTTCTGCACGCGATCAGCTGCTGGAGGTGCGCGGTTACTTAAGCGATGGTACGGAAGCGGTGTTCAAGGATTTGAGCCTGCGCGAGTTCAAGGACAAGTGCGAGGGGGACTCTCTGGAAGGTCAGGTTTACCGACAGATACAGGAAATGTTGACTGACAAGAAAAATCAGGAAGAGATTCGGAAAGAATTTCCCAAGCCGAGCATTCCGCGCCGAAATACCGGCTATGCCGTCGATTTGCTGCTGGATACTGAGCCTTTTAACAGGGGAGGAGTCCGCTTTAATTTTTGCAAGCTTATCGCAGGATCGGAAGGTACGCTGTTTTTCATAATCGAACTGAAACTGAAGCTGCATCCGCTGCCGCCGAAGCACAAGGCGCTGGTTTGCACGCATTACCATTCTGTGGACGAAGCCCTAAGGGCAAATTTGGTCGGGCTGAAATATCAGCCGAGCGCTTCGGAGCTTATTGATCACTATATTCTGGAGTGCACGAAGGAGAATACTGAGCAGCGGAAGAACCGCTTTTTTGTAGAAGGGGATCCGGAAGCTATATTGGTGGTGGAGCTTGGCAGCGATGATGAAGCGGAGCTTGACCGGCTCTGTAAGGCGCTTATCGCTGATTTGAAATCGCAGGGATTTGGTTATCATTTTCCGGTTCTCAAGGGAGAGGATGTTCCGAAAATATGGAATTTGCGTAAAGCCGGACTTGGCTTGCTGTCCAATCTTCCCGGCGACGCCAAGCCCGCTCCTGTAATTGAAGACACAGCGGTAGACGTGGAGGATTTGCCGGCATTCATTCGAGACTTCAACAAAACGCTGAAGAAATATAATTTGAGCTGTGTGCATTATGCGCATGCCGGCTCAGGCGAGCTGCATTTGCGTCCGATTCTGAATTTGAAGACCAAGGAAGGAAACGAGATGTTTCATACGATTGCCGATGAAATCGCCAAATTGGTGAAGCGTTACAAAGGCTCGCTCAGCGGGGAACACGGCGATGGCCGACTGCGCGGAGAGTTCATTCCTTTTATGGTCGGGGAGCAAAATTATCAGCTTTTAAAAGACATAAAAAAAACCTGGGATCCGAAGCAGATTTTCAATCCGAACAAGATTGTGGACACACCGAAGATGAACGAAAGTCTGCGGTATACACCTGGACAGATCACTCCGGAGTTTGAGACGGTTTTTGATTTCTCGAATAACCAAGGCTATGTGCGAAGCGCTGAGCTGTGCAATGGTTCGGGCGACTGCCGGAAAACCGAGCTCTCTGGAGGAACGATGTGTCCGAGCTACATGGCCACTCGGAACGAGAAACATACCACGCGTGCCCGGGCGAATATGCTGCGCGAAATGCTGACGCAGCAGGGTGAGCTGGCATGGGGAAGCAAGGAAGCGTATGAAGTGCTGGATCTTTGCCTTTCGTGCAAGGCCTGCAAGTCGGAATGTCCGTCGAATGTGGACATGGCGAAGCTGAAGGCGGAATTCCTGCAGCATTATTACGAACGAAAGGGCGTGCCTTTCCGAACGAGGTTGATTGCCGAGTTCACGAAATCCAACAAGCTGGCATCAAAGTTTCCGACACTCTATAATCTGTTTGTCACGAATCCGCTGACTTCTCATATGTTCAAGAAAGCAACGGGATTTGCCACAGAACGTTCTTTGCCGACTATGCACCCGACTACTTTGGAGAAATGGACCAAGAAGCATACTTCTGCAAGGGGGCGTTTGGGTAAAGTGTTTCTTTTCTGCGATGAGTTTACGAATTACAACGACACGCCGATTGGCATTACTACGGTGAAGTTGCTTGAGAAGATCGGGTTTGAGGTGATCGTGCCGAAGCATGTAGAAAGCGGGCGGACGTATTTGTCGAAAGGCTTGATTAAAAAGGCTCGGGAAATTGCCAGGAAAAATGTTGAGGCGCTATCGGAATTGATATCCGAAGAAACGCCGCTTGTGGGCATCGAGCCTTCCACAATTTTGACTTTCCGTGACGAATACATCGATTTGCTTCGCGGGGAGCAGAAGGAAAAGGCTCGCAGGCTGGCGAAGAATTGCCTGACTGTGGATGAGTTTTTGGCTAGAGTTTTGGAAAAAAAGCAATTGATTCCGGAACAGTTTACTGCTGAAAAGCGATTGGTCAAGCTGCATGGCCACTGCATGCAGAAGTCTGTCGGTTCTTTGGTTCCGCTTAAAAAGGTGCTTTCCCTTCCGAAAAATTATGAAGTGCAGCTTATCCCGTCGGGTTGCTGCGGGATGGCCGGGTCGTTTGGCTACGAGAAGGAGCATTACGAGGTCTCGATGCAGATCGGCGAGCTGGTGCTTTTCCCGACGGTTCGTGCTCAGGCTGGTGATACGCTGATCGTTGCATCAGGAACAAGCTGCCGCCATCAGATTAAGGATGGTACGCAGCGGCAAGCCCTTCATCCGGTTGAAGTGCTTTGGGATGCGATGTTGTAAAAAAGATAAGAATTCTTTTCTGACAAAAACCTGAATTAAAAAAGCACCTGAATAACCTTCAGGTGCTTTTTTTAAATTTAGAGATTTCAGTCGTTTTTTTTACTTAATGTACAGGATGAGAAGGCTTTATAGGAGCGGCCGGTTTCGTATGAGGTGGATGTATCGGGACGGCTGGTTTGACTCGAGGAGGTTGCATCGGTACTGAAGGACTTACTCTTGGATGGTGAGGATGATAGGGGTGATAATGGTTGTGTGGATAGTAGGGATGATATGGGTGATAGTGGTGGTGATGCCAGCCGTGCCAGTAGTACGGAGGATAGGCCGGATAGGGAGGGTACGGCGGTTCCCACCAGTAATGGTAGTGAATGACAGGCGGCTGGTGTGGACGCACATACACTGTACCGCTTGTGCCGCATGAGGAGAGCAAACAGATGCTTGCAAAAAACATTAGCGAGGAGGTTAAAAACATAACGACATGCTTCATATGACTTTGACTTGCTGTTTTATTAAAACAGAGGCAGTTGTCATATGTTCAAATGAGGGGGGAGAGGCCGCTAATGGCATTGGGAAAATAAAAAAGAGAAATGATTTTTTCACTTCTCTTTTCAGAAGCCAGGTTTTTCATCCATTGGATAAATTCATGCGCGATGCATGCAGGCTGGAAGAAAAAAGGTTGGGTGTTTTCTACACAATCGCTAATTTTTTTCAGCGTTCAGAAAATTTTCAACCGGGCAGGCAAACATTCGGATAATGTAGGGAGAGAGTTCTTCTTTTTTTCCTTCCACAGAATCGATTTGCTCTTTCAGGTAGCGGTCAAATTTTTCAATATCTTCTTTAGAGTATTTGTCTTCGAACTGACTGGTTTTGTGCAGGCGGTCAAAGGAAATATAATTGGAAGGCCACAGACGGTAATTTCTGTGTATTTCCGAATCGATCAGTTCGGCCAAGGAGCTGATAAACTGATTGGCATTTCCGATTGAGGCAAGGCGGTCAATTTTTGTGTTGACGGCTTTTCCGAATGACAGGTGCACGCGTCCTTTATAGCCTACGATGCCCTGCATCATGCTCATGTTGTCTTCATTTTCGGCTTTTGTGTACTGTCCAGCTGTATCTCTTACAAAGGCTTCTTTCGCTTTCATGCCTGCACACGGATCGAATTCGTATGAGATCGCGAAGGGTTGTATGTTCAGCGCGCTAAAATTATTTAGCGGTTTGTCCTTGGCGCTCATGTTCAGCATTTTCAATACTCCCGAGTGTGTGCGGTCGTTGCCGTCTTTGGCTCTTCCTTCGGCCTGGGCAAGCCAGATGGATGCGGCATTGTCCGTGATTCGGCTTCTGATGTAGTTGGAGAGTCGTTTTGAATGCATGAGGAGTTCACGCGCCGATACGTCTCGGGTTACCATGAAGCTCTTGTTGAGCTTGACCATATCTCTCACGTTTTCGTTTGTCAGCAGGTTGTTTCCGATGGCAATTTCGGATGTCTGAAAATCTTTTTCATTAAGATAAAAATTCAGAAAGCCTGAGTCCAGCACAATGTCGCGGTGGTTAGATATGAACAAGTGAGTTTGATTGAAATCAACCTCTTCTGCATTTTCAACTGTGAATCCGTCAGTCGAACGTTTAAATATATTGGCCAGGATGAATGAAATGATGAGGTCTTGAAACTGTTTGATGGTTTCAATATGTGGAATATGCTCCTCCACATATTCCTTTTCTTCTTTCGATAAAAAAAGATCAGTGGCCTGGCGGAGTTCTTCGGACCCTGCTAGGCGGCTGATAACTTCTTTCACCTCGTGGTCTCTGTACGGACGTATCGCCTCGAAATCATGAACGTCGATCATCTAAAAATATTTAGTTTCCTGAGAATAACCCGTTTTTTCCGGTTTTGTATATTTATTGAAAATATATTCGGAAAACGACTGCAAAAATACAATTTCCATTATTTTTTCAATAGTGTAATGAAGCTATATGCGAATTTATTTTTTTCGTCCGGGTTAAAGTCTTGGCGGTTTTCCTGTTGCCATGTTTCGGGAGATATGATGGGCGCGTAAGCGTCTCCGTCGAAATCCTGGTGCACAACCGTAAGATATATTTTGTCGGCAAGAGGCAGAGCGAGTTTATAAATCTGTTCGCCTCCGATGACAAAAGCCTCGGTTTCTCCTTGAGTTTTCGCGTGGGCCAGCGCTTCTTTCAGCGATCCGGCGGTTATTATTCCGTTTATCTGCAGCTTTTTGTTCCGGCTGATTACGATGTTTGTGCGGTTGGGCAGCGGCTTTCCGATTGATTCGTACGTTTTTCGGCCCATAATGACCGCATGGCCGCTGGTCAAGCTTTTAAAATGCTTCAGGTCGGCAGGCAGGTGCCAGATAAGCTGGTTGCGGTTCCCGATCACATGGTTTTGTGACCGGGCCAGAATCATTGAGATGATCATAGTTTGTTTCCTCTTAAAAAGTCTTCGATCTTCATGCGTTTTTTGCCTTCGGCCTGAAGATCCTTGATGTCTATAAAGCCGTCAGCGGTGCGCACCTTCAGAAAAGTTTTTTCGTCCGAGAGAATTTCTCCAGCTTCGAGTTCTGTTGGACTGGATCCGATTTCCTTGTTTCCCCAAAAGATTTTGTAATTTTTGCCTTTGAGTGTCGTCCAGGCAGCCGGGTAAGGGGATAGGCCTCTTATGAAATTGAAAACTGATTCCGTAGGGAGGTTCCAGTTTATTTCACAGGTTTCCTTAAAGATTTTTGGAGCATGCTTGATTGTTGCTGATTCATCCTGCGGCTTGAGCTTATAGGCGTTTTCTTCAATCGCCTTGACGGTTTTTACCACCAAGCCGGCGCCTCGGTTCATCAGCCGCTCGTATACCGAGCCCACGTTGTCGGTTTCCAAAATAGGCTCTTTTTCCTGAAAAATTATGCTGCCCGTGTCGATTTCATGCTTAAGCATAAAAGTTGTCACGCCCGTTTCTTTTTCTCCGTTTATGATAGCCCAGTTGATCGGCGCGGCGCCCCGGTACTGGGGGAGCAGCGAAGCATGCAGGTTGAAAGTGCCGTACTGCGGCATATTCCACACAGCTTCCGGAAGCATGCGGAAGGCTACCACCACCTGAAGGTCGGCGCGCAGGTTTTTAAGTTCTTCCAAGAATTCTGGAGATTTGAGGTTCGTTGGCTGCAGAACCGGCAGGCCTTTAGCCGTAGCAAAATCCTTGACCGGCGAAGTGGCCAGCTTGCGTCCGCGGCCTTTGGGTTTGTCAGGCGCTGTAACAACGGCCACTACGTTGGCGCCGCTTTCGACAAGAGCTTCAAGGGATGGAACGGCGAATTCCGGGGTTCCCATGTATACTATGCGGAGTTTATTCTTCATTTTCAATATTCTTTTTGTCCTTGCAGTGAGCAGCCAATAAGCCGCTTTACTCAAAATTGCAGGTTTTGTTTGATGCCTGCAAATGAAAACCGCTTTGTCTTTTCTTTAGGTCTTTGTTTTGAATAGATTGGTTTCGAAAGGCATGAAGATTTGATTCTTTCTTTTTTGATTGGAACAATATGAATTTATGAGAATTAGACCTATACTTGCCGTTTGTTCTTATAGTTGTTCATTTTTATTTTTCCTTTGAATTCATGAGAGAAAATTTAGTAATCATTCCTACCTACAATGAAATTGAGAACATCGAGGACATTGTCCGCTTCATTTTCAGGCTGGAAAAGTCTTTTGATGTTTTGGTCGTGGACGATGGTTCGCCGGACGGTACGGCAAAAAAGGTTAAGGAACTGGTGCATGAATTTGAGGGAAAGCTGCATATTCTGGAACGCAAGGGCAAGCTGGGGCTGGGAACGGCCTATATTGCCGGTTTTAAATACGCTTTGCAGCATGGATATGAGTTTGTCTTCGAAATGGACGCAGATTTTTCGCACGACCCAAGGGATTTGCTTCGGCTCCACGAGGCCTGCGCGGCTCAGGGAGCAGACGTGGCAGTGGGCTCCCGGTATAAGTCCGGTGTGAACGTTGTGAACTGGCCAATGGGGCGCGTGCTTATGTCGTATTTTGCCAGCAAGTATGTTCAGGCGGTTACGGGGCTTCCGGTGTGCGATACCACGGCGGGGTTTGTATGTTATAGACGAAAAGTGCTGGAGAAAATCGACTTGGACAATATTAGGTTTGTCGGCTATGCTTTTCAGATAGAAATGAAGTTTACGGCCTGGAAGCTCGGGTTTGATATTCACGAAGTACCGATTATTTTCACAGACCGCACCAAAGGAACTTCCAAAATGTCCGGAGGGATTTTCACAGAGGCGTTCTTTGGAGTGATGCGTCTGAAGATTAACAGCTGGTTCAAAAAATACCATTGATTGAGTAGCAGTGCAGAAGCGGCATGGTTGTGGCAAAGCGCCTGATTCATCTACAATTAATGAATTTTTTTTTATACCTTTGAGAACTGTTTTCTAGACTTTGGGATTGTTCCGATAGATGCTAGAGAAAGGCTTTCCGCACAGGCTGACGCTGTTGCAGCTTGTTAGAATTTTGGAGGGTCAAAGGAAAATAAAGTCATCAAATACAGATGACGCATTCATGATAATCGAATTTACAGCGCATGAGAAGCATGATTGTAATGATTGCGCCATCTGACTATTGAAAAACCATCAAAAACAGATGAAACAAAAAGTAGAGGCCTTAAAGAAGGAGATTGTTGCTTATATAGCTTCCAGCGAGCAAGAGCTGGAAGATTTCCGAATGAAATTTATCAGCCGAAAAAGTGTGATTGGTGATTTGTTTTTGGAAATGAAGAACATTCCTGCTGAAGAGAAAAAAGAAGCCGGGAAGCTGCTGAATGAGCTGAAAAACTTAGCACAGGATAAATTTAAAGAACTGATAGACGGCTTTAACAGCCAGCAAGGCGATTCGAAAATTCCTGAAGGCTTGGACCTGACTTTGCCGGCAGTGAAGGACACCATCGGAGCCGAGCATCCGCTCAACCGTGTGAAAGCCCGCATAATCGAAATTTTTGAGCGCATCGGTTTCAATCTTTCTGAAGGTCCTGAAATTGAGGACGACTGGCACAATTTCTCGGCGTTGAATTTCCCGGAAAATCACCCTGCGCGTGAAATGCAGGATACTTTTTTTATAGAAAAAAATCCGGATATTGCCTTGCGCACGCATACCTCGTCGGTTCAGGTTCGAGTAATGGAAAACCAGAAGCCGCCTATTCGTACGTTGTCGCCGGGCCGCGTGTACCGCAACGAGGCTATTTCGGCCAGAGCGCACTGCGTGTTTCATCAGGTGGAAGGGCTGTACATCGACAAAAACGTAAGCTTTGCCGACCTGAAGCAGACTATGCTGCACTTTGCTCAGGAGTTTTTCGGCAAAGGAACAAAAATACGTCTTCGTCCTTCTTATTTTCCTTTTACTGAGCCGAGCGCTGAGCTGGACATTTACTGGGGACTGAAGAACGAGACGGATTACCGCATCACGAAGGGCACCGGATGGCTTGAAATCGGCGGCTGCGGCATGGTTGATCCGAATGTGCTGCAAAGCTCCGGAATCGATCCTGAAGAGTACACAGGCTTCGCCTTCGGAATGGGAATTGAGCGCATGGCTATGCTGAAGTATCAGATCAACGACCTGCGCCTGTTTACAGAGAATGACATCCGTTTCCTTAAACAATTCGTTTCACTTTAAGCCATTTCCAAGCTTATGGTCAACTTTAACCAACCTCAAACCGTAGCCATTGTCGGTGCCGACGCCATTGGGCAGGGCATGGCGGCCGTTGCGGCTGTTGCAGGGCAGGAGACTTACTTGTACGATATCGACAATCTGCAGCTGGATCCGGCTTACGAAAACATTCAGATTGAGCTGAACCGGCAGATTAAAGCCGGAAAACTTACCGAGGAAGAAAGGGATACTGCAATGAAGCGCATTCACATTACTTATGATGTGCGCGATGTGGTGGCTGACATTGTTATTGAGAATGTCAGCGGGCCGAAGCTGATGAAGAAAAAAGTGCTGGAAGAATTGGAAAAAAACAATGCGCATACGTCGCTTATTGTATCCAATTCTACGAACGAATCCATTACGCAGCTCACGGCCGATATGCTGCATCCGCAGCGCTGTGCCGGAATACACTTGTTTAACCCGGTACCGAACATTTCGCTGGTGGAAGTGATTGCGGGAGAGGCTACTTCTGGAGAAACCATGGACCTGATCTGCAAATATGCGCTGAAAGTAGGAAAGACACCGATAAAGGCGAAAGACACTCCCGGTTTTATTGTCAACAGGGTGGCGCGTCCGTTTTATTTGGAAAGTCTGAAGGTGCTGGAAGAGAATGTGGCCGGCATAGATACCATTGATGCGCTGATGGAGAACGTTGGGTTTAAGGAAGGGCCTTTTAAGCTGATGGATTATCTGGGAATAGATACCAATCAGAAAATCACCTTGACGATGTTTAAAGCCTTTGGCAACGAGCCGCGTTTCCGGCCTAGCAGGATTCAGCAGCGAAAGGTTGATGTCGGGCATCTTGGAAAAAAGACAGGCAAAGGATTTTATGATTATGAATAAAAAATTAAGAAGAAAAGGGTTGCTGTTGGCTCCCTTTCTTTTTTTGTGGTATGCTTGGTCGCTTCAGGCCTGTTCACAGGACGATATGGAACAAGGCGTTCCGTTTGTTTTGGTAAACGAAACCGTAAACCTTCGGTCTCCTTTGTATGCCAATTTGAAAGTCAAGAAGTGGGCGTACTTGCCTGATGCGGGAGCCAGAGGTATTCTTCTTGTGAAAGACAATGATTTTACTTACCGTGCGTATGACCGCTTTTGTCCATACCGCATAGAGGACAGCGACTGCGGTTTGGTGGAGGCGAATCCGCTGGGCGCGGGCTTGGACTTTGTGTGCAATTGCGGGGGCTGCAAGTCTACCTTCAGCTGGCATAACGGCGCGCCGCGCAGCGGACCGGCAAAACGCATGCTCCAGAAATACAAAGTTACGATGCTGACTGACGGGCTGATCCGCATTACGAATCATTAGCGGATTGTCCGATTTACATCTTCTGCCTTTGTTTTCAGAAGAATTATTTGGGAAGAGAGATGTTTTTTTAGGGTGCTTGCATGTACTTTTTTGAGCAGAAACAAAACCAGAAATCTTCGGTTATGCAGGCATGAAAGTCAAGCTTTTCCTGTGTTTTTTATTTCTATCGCCATTGGCTTTTTCGCAGCCGGATTCAACTTATTTTTCTTCCTACAAAAAGTATTTTACCTATTGGGGGGGCAGCCAGATGAAAGTCCGCACCTTCCGACTGAATTTTATCGATAACAATGAAATAGGAAATGAGCTGGAGTACAAGACTAACAGCAACATTAATCTAAGCGGCGGATTTATCTATCACTCAATTGGCTTTAATGCAAGCGTAGCAGTTCCTTTTATCGATCGCCATAACAGTAAGTACGGTAAGACGAAGGGTTTGAATACACATTTTTCCTTTGTAGGTTCCCGTTTTGTTTTGGATACACATTCCGGAATTCAGAAAGGCCTTTATCTGACAAATCCCAAGGTGGGTGTTTTTAGAAATTCGACTTCTCAGAGTGTGTTTAAGATGAAAGACGTCAGGCACAGTTATGTGAGCATGGATCTTTTTTATGTGTTCAATCATCGGCGATTTACCTTTCGGTCCTTTCTTAATCATGATGTGCAGCAGCTCAAGAGTGCCGGGTCTCTGATTGCGGGTGTTACGGCGTCCTATGATGATATTAGAAATGGAGGACTTTCTTTGTTGCCCGAGGAGTTTTCTGATACGGTCAGCTTTCAGTTCAATTATCATAAAGTAAAGTTGCTGAATGCGGGGGTTCTGTTTGGTTATTCACAGACGGTTGTCCTGAAGAATTTCTTTGCGAACGTTACTTTTATTCCCGGCTTGGCTTATCAGCATTCGTTTTTTTATCCGGTTCATCCTCCTCCGAGAAAGAAAACGAAAAACCATTTGGTTGTAAATCTGAGGATGAAGGCAAATCTGGGCTATCAGTCTAAGCTTTTCTTTACAGGAATAAGGGGGAGTTTTCGCTCCAATGCTACAGAAGCCAATGTAAAAAAAGGGACTGTGCTTGAAACCTCTGAGTGGGAATTTCAGGTCTATGCCGGTACGCGGTTTCGCTGGAAATGGCTGGACAGAAAGCGTGAAAGGTCGAAGTTTATACGTTTCTTTACCCGATAGGCAACAAAAAACCCTGCAAAATGACAGGGTTTTTTGTTGTGATATTTTTTAGTCTGCTTACACTTGCTGTTCAGGCATTAGCTCCGCGATGCCGTCTTTTTGGTATTCGCCGTTTGCCAGCTTGTCTTTGATAGCCTCGAAAGCGTTGATTGTTTCTTCAACATCTCTCATGGTGTGGGCAGCCGTCGGAATCAAACGAAGCAGCACCTGTCCTCTTGGGATCATTGGGAAGGTAACGATAGAGCAGAAAATATTGTAGCGCTCGCGCAGGTCCATGATTAGGTTGCCTACTTCTGTCATTGATCCGTGCATGTAAACCGGAGTTACAGGCGCTTCAGTGGTTCCGATGTCGAAACCGCGTTCTCTCAGGCCGTTTTGCAGGGCGTTTACTACCTCCCAGAGTTTGTCCTTTTGCGGGCTGTTTTTCAGCATGTCCAGGCGTTTCTGGTTGCCAATCACCAATGGCATAGGCACCGACTTGGCGAACAGCTGCGAACGCGTGCTGTAGCGAAGATATTTGATGATTTTTTTAGGCCCTGACACAAAAGCACCGATGCTTGCCATCGATTTTGCGAAAGTAGAGATGTAGATGTCAATTTGATCCTGTACATCCAGGTATTCGTCGGTTCCCGCGCCGGTTGGCCCCATAGTTCCGAATCCGTGAGCATCGTCGATTAGTACGCGGAAATCATATTTTTCTTTCAGGGCAACAATATCTTTCAGCTTGCCCACATTTCCCGACATGCCAAAAACACCTTCGGTAACAACCAAAATACCGCCGCCGGTTTCGTTGGTCAGTTTAGTAGCTCTCTTCAGCTGCTGCTCCAGGCTCTCCATGTCGTTGTGCTTGTACACAAAGCGTTTGCCCATGTGCAGGCGGACACCGTCGATGATACACGCGTGAGACTCGGCATCGTAAACGATGGCGTCTTTGCGGTCAACCAATGCTTCGATTACCGAAACCACGCCTTGATAACCGAAGTTCAGCAGCATGCCGTCTTCGCGTTTAGTGAACTCGGCAAGATCCTGCTCCAGTTTTTCGTGGTACTTTGTGTTTCCAGACATGATGCGCGCACCCATTGGGTAAGCCAGTCCCCAGTCTTTTGCCGCTTGGGCGTCTGCTTCGCGGATCTCCGGATGCTCGGCCAGTCCCAGGTAGCTGTTCAAGCTCCAGTTTAACACTTCTCTGCCCTGAAATTGCATTCTAGGGCCAATTTTCCCTTCCAATTTTGGGAACATGAAATATCCTTCCTGAACGTGTGCGTATTGTCCTAAAGGAGTGTTTCTAGCATCTAATTTTTCAAAGATATCCACTTTACCTTATTTTTTATTCTTTCACAAAATCAACTCTTTAAGTGATTAATACTCAAAGAGAGTCGAATTTACAATTTATTGCTTAGCATAACAACCTTTCCAGTCATTAAGGCTTTTGATTCTCATCAGCTAAAATCCAACGGGGCGCCGAAACTTAGGAATAGCAGGAGCGTTTCCTTCCAGCCCGAACCGTTTACTTCCGTACCCCGAAGCTTTTACATGGTTGTTGTCCAGGCCAATCCAGATTTCGTTTTCCGTCAATAAAAGCGCTTCGGCCATGCCGAAACGGTAAGGCTCAAACAGTTTTTCTTTCTCTGGTTTTGCTACTGACCGGTACGAATACGAAGCGTTGACTTTCATGTTTTTTGGATCAATTTTCAGCACTTCGAAAGAGCTCCTTATTAAAGCATAGAGATATCCTTTGTTGAAGCATAAGTCTGAGAAATCCATTCCGTGTTTTTTCAATTTGATTTTTCGGCGTATCCGACCGGTTTCTTCTTCGACTTCCAGGATGAATCGCGGTGATCGTTCCTTGGCCAAATAAATTAGTCCTTTTTTCTCGTTGATCGCAATGCCTTCCAAGCCTGCGTTTTTCCAGTTTTTCGGTTTCAGTCCGGCGTCTTTGTAGCGAATAGGAGTTTTCCGAATAGTTCCTTCTTCTGAAATCCTCTGAACACTGCTGGTTTTTTCGTTGATGAGATAGAATTCGCCTTTTGCCTGCGCAATTCCTTCGTAGTCTATATAGCTTCCCGCGCTTCGGATTTTTTTCCAGGGAGCAACTTCATATCCTTTAGCGACGGTACCGAGAAGATAGATGTACGGATTGCTGGCCTTGTCGGCCACTACAAATACGGAATCATTTCTGGAACTTATTCCGCTTAAGTCAAACCGCTTACCGTTTAGACGCTGAATTTGTCCTACAGACAAAAGCTCCAGTTCCTGCCTCATCAGCTGGGTTGCCAGCTGAAAAGCCAATATTAAAAATGCTGTTGTTTTCATTAATCTTTTTGAAAAAAGCCCCCTTATGTTCGTACAAAAGGGGGCTTTAAGGTATTGTGTGACCGGATTAGTCGTCTATTCTTGTAATCTTTGCTCCAAGTGCGTTCAGGCGTTTGTCGATGTACTGATAGCCGCGGTCGATTTGTTCTACATTAAATATATGGCTTTCGCCTTCAGCGCTCAGAGCGGCAATAAGCAAAGCAACTCCCGCCCGGATGTCGGGGCTTGTCATCTTAATGCCGCGCAGAGGCTGCTGTTTGTCCAATCCGATGACAGTCGCCCGGTGCGGATCGCAAAGGATGATCTGCGCACCCATATCGATTAGCTTGTCGGTGAAGAACAAGCGGCTTTCGAACATTTTTTGATGGATGAGCACCGTTCCCCTTCCCTGCGTGGCAACCACCAGGGCTATGCTCAGCAGGTCGGGAGTGAAGCCCGGCCAGATGGCATCGGCGATGGTCAGTATGGAGCCGTCAATGAATTTTTCGGCTTCATAGTGCTGCTGCGCGGGGATGCAGATGTCAGCGTCTCGGAACTCCATTTGTATTCCCAGGCGGCGGAAAATCGTAGGAATGATTCCCAACTGGTCGATTCGCGCGTCTTTAATTGTCAGCTCGGAACCTGTCATTGCGGCCAGGCCAATAAAGCTGCCGATTTCGATCATGTCCGGGAGCATTGTGTGGGTGGTTCCGCCCAGCGATTCGACGCCTTCTATTTCAAGCAGGTTCGAGCCCACTCCACGGATGTTGGCGCCCATTCGATTGAGCATTTTACAGAGCTGCTGGATGTAAGGCTCGCAGGCCGCATTGTAAATGGTTGTTTTTCCTTTGGCCAGCACCGAGGCCATTAGGATGTTGGCTGTTCCGGTTACCGATGCTTCGTCAAGCAGCATATACGTTCCCCGCAGGTTGGAAGCGTCTACCGAATAGAAGAAGTCCTCTTTGTCGTAATCGAAGCGGGCGCCTAGTTTTTTAAAGCCCAGAAAGTGAGTGTCGAGCCTTCGGCGGCCGATTTTGTCGCCTCCGGGTTTGGGCAGCCGGGCTTTTCCGAAACGCGCCAGCAGCGGTCCGAGGATCATGGTAGAGCCGCGCAGGGAGGCGGCTTTGTCTTTGTATTCGTTTGTTTCCAGGTAGGCGACATTTACGTTTTCTGCACAGAAACGGTAAGTTTCTTCTTCCAGGCGTTCGACCCTAACCCCCATGGCATCCAGCAAGTCAATAAGCTTGTTAACGTCGCGGATATCGGGTATTTTGTGAACGGTTACAGGTTCGCTGGTCAGCAACACAGCGCAGAGTATCTGCAACGCTTCATTTTTCGCTCCCTGGGGCACAATTTCTCCGCTCAGCCGATGCCCGCCCTCTACAATGAATGATGCCATCAGTAGTTTTTCTTTCTTTTCGAACCTGCATTGCCTCCGCCTGGCCGTTTTCGGCCTGTTGCTTCTTTGGACGTGTTGCGAGAGTAGTTTCGTTCTCTTTGCATCTCAAAAAGGTTCAGCTCTTTGATTTGCTCAAAAGTGATCGGAAGCTTTCCTTTGGCCAGTTGCTGGATATTTTCAAAAATTACCTGATCCTCCGGGTTGTCTTTGTTCCATGCCGAGTAAAAGGTTTTCATCATCTTCCCGATAAAACCAACAGCGGCCAGTTGTCTTTCCGGGTCTTCCTCCCGAACGGCAACGTCCACCATGAGCTGCGTGTTTTTTCCGTAGTGCTTGAAGTAAACACGTTCTTTGTTGTAGGCTAACCGGTCAGGTTTTTTTTGAAGGATTTCTGGCTCAGGCATTGGAAAGGGGCTGTTGATGTCCAGCTTAAAATCCGACATAATGAACAGGTCATCCCACAGCCGCTGCGCATATTCAGGCGATTCTTTCTGGGCTGGGCTGATTTGTTTCATGAGCCCTACAAGCACATGGGCCAGTTCTGTCCTTTTTTCTTTGTCTTCGACGGTCAGCAAGTAATTGACAATTTTTTGAATATTTCGGCCGTATTCCTTGAGGATGAGCTTTGGCCTTTCGGTGTTATATTCGCTTATTTTGTTCATTTTTTTCATAGTTTTGGATTTATGAATTTCTTTCGGGAAGTTCTGTTTTTTTGCAAAAAATGTAGTTCCCGCATTTCGACCGCTTTTCAATGCAAATTTTATGTTTCTTTCAGTAAAGAAACTCTATTTGGAAATACAGTATTTCTTTATATACAATTTAAAAAAAATAGGCTACATAACTGCATAAAAAAGAAATACACTGGCAAATTCTCTTCATCCCTAATAATGAAACCGCTTTTGTTTTGCAGTGAAGAAGAAGGGAATGTGCCGTAGTTGGCTGTTTTGTTAACTCTCGACCAGACGGAGTTTAGCGAAACTCAGCAGCAGCGTCTTAGATCCGAAATTTTCAAAGTTGACTTTCGCTCTTTTGTTCGGGCCGCTCAGGTCAAGCTGCTCGAGTTTGCCAAAACCGAATTTCGGATGCTCCACGCGGGCGCCTTCGTAAAGAAGATTCGCGTCTGAGGGGGCAAAATTCAGCGAAGGCTTGTGCTGCGTACTCACATTCAGCGGTTTTGTGTTCGCTTTGTTTTTAACCAGTTGAGATACTTTTGTTGCCGTCGAGCTTGAAAAAGACATTGCCGCGCTTGTATGCGTCTTCTTTTGCGAGGAGTTCAGGAACTGCGCCGGAATTTCGTCGATGAACCTGCTCGGCTCGCAGTACGTAAGCCGTCCGAAGCGGTAGCGGGTCAGTGCGTAGCTCATGGACAGTTTTATTTCTGCCCGAGTAATGGCCACGTAAAACAGGCGCCGTTCTTCTTCCAGGTCCTTTCGGTTTGCCAGCATCATCTGGGAAGGGAACAGGTCTTCTTCCAGCCCGACGATGAAAACGTGCTTGAACTCCAGCCCTTTGGCCATGTGAATGGTCATCAGCGTTACTTTGTCAGGGTCGTCGTCTTTGTCCTGGTCCACGCCAGTGAGCAGGGCGATTTCCTGCAGGAAGGCCGTCAGGCTTTTGTCTTCGTTTTCCGGATTGTCCACGAATTCCTTAACGGCGTTGATGAGTTCCTGCACGTTTTCATAGCGGGTAAGTCCCTCCACTGTTTTGTCGTCGAACAGCTGTTTGAGGATGCCCGAGTCTTTGGCCGTGCGCTTTGCTACCTCGAAGGCGTCCTTTTTCTTCAGGTCGATGCGCAGCGACTTGATCAGCTCAACAAAGCCCATGACGGCATTGGCCGCCCGGCCAGCCAAATATTGCGGCGCGTTCGTCAGCGCGTCCCAAATCCCTCCGTTGAAGCGTTCGTCAGCGGCGATCATTATTTTGTCTACCGTTCCCTGCCCGATGCCTCTTTTGGGAAGGTTGATGATCCGGCGGAAAGACTGCTCGTCCTGATCGTTCAGAATAAAGCGAAGATAAGCCAGAATGTCTTTAATTTCTTTTCTTTGGTAAAATGACAGACCGCCGACAATTTTGTATTTGATGTTCATGCGGCGCAGTGCTTCTTCTATTGAACGGGACTGGCTGTTGGTGCGATAAAGGACGGCATAGTCCAGATTGCGCCAGTCTTTTTCCATCTTTTCTTCGAAGATTTCTCCGGCAACCATGCGCCCTTCTTCGCTGTCGGAAGACGCCTTGATCAGCTGGATTTTTTCGCCGACGTCGTTTGCCGTCCACACTTCTTTGGGCAGCTGTCCCCGGTTTCTTTTTATGACTTCGTTGGCCGCGCCGACAATATTTTTCGTTGACCGGTAGTTCTGCTCCAGCTTGATTGTGCGGAGCTCTTCGTAGTCTTTTTCGAAATTGAGGATGTTGCCGATGTCTGCGCCGCGGAAAGCGTAAATACTTTGGGCGTCGTCGCCTACCACGCAGATGTTCTCCCGAACTGCCGCCAGCTTTTTGGTGATCAGGTACTGCGAGACGTTGGTGTCCTGAAACTCATCCACCAGTACGTACTCGAATCGCTGTTGATATTTATGCAGCACGTCCGGATGTTCTTTAAACAGCACATTCGTGTTGAACAGCAAATCGTCGAAGTCCATGGCCGAAGCCTTGAAGCAACGTATGCAGTACCGTTTGTATATTTCTCCGAGCTTTGGCTTTTTGGCGATTTCGTCGTCAGAAAGGAACAGCGGGTTGCTGATGTATTCCTTCCATGAGATCAGACGGTTTTTGGCTCCTGAAATTCGGCTGAAGACAACGTTGGGCTTGTAGATTTTGTCGTCAAGCCCCATTTCCTTGACGATTTGCTTGATGAGCTGCTTGGAGTCGTCGGCGTCGTATATTGTGAAATCTCTCGGATAGCCCAGCCGGTCGGATTCAAAGCGCAGAATTTTGGCAAACACGGAGTGAAAAGTTCCCATCCAGATGTTTCTCGCTTCCGGTCCCACGACTGATTCGATTCGGCTTCGCATCTCGGCTGAGGCCTTGTTGGTAAATGTCAGGGCCAGAATACGGAAGGGATCGACGCCTTTTTCCTTGATCAGGTGGGCAATGCGGAGTGTGAGCACCCGTGTTTTTCCTGATCCTGCACCGGCAATGATCATGCACGGCCCCTCAGTGTTCACCACTCCTTCAAGCTGGGGCTCGTTCAGCCCTTGTAAATAGTCTGACATTTGTGTAGAAAATTAAATTCGTTTTGGCAATGTAAAACGGCTCTAAATTACAAAACTAAAGTCAGAAACGAAGAAAAGAATCTCAAATCAATCATTATATTCGCAAGCTTTCGTTAGGGCTAATGTTGTTATAGTCTTCGGAAGAGGTAAAGAAAGAAAGGTTGATCATGATTTTAGTACAAAACGCTGTCATAAGCGACGACATCAAAGAAGAAGAGTTTGTATGCAACCTCAGTAAATGCAAAGGGGCTTGCTGTGTGGAAGGAGATCTCGGAGCCCCGCTGGAAGAGGAAGAGCTGGCGATACTTGAGAAACATTATGAAGACATAAAACCTTACCTGTCTGATGAGGGAATCCGCGAGATTGAAAAGCAGGGACTGTGGATAAAAGATTGGGAAGATGAGTTTTCCACTCCAACCATTGACGATAAAGAGTGTGTCTTTGCTGTGTACGACGACCAGGGGTTTTTGAAGTGCGGCATAGAGCAGGCTAGCAATGACGGTAAGCTGAAATGGAGAAAACCGATTTCCTGTGCGTTGTATCCGATAAGGGTAACAAAATACGACGAGTATGAGGCACTAAACTACGACCGCTGGGATATTTGCGCTGACGCTTGCGAGCTGGGCAGAGAGCTGAAGGTTCCTGTATATAAGTTTTTGAAGAAACCGTTGATTGAAAAATACGGGACCGAATGGTATGAAGAGCTTGTCAGGGAGATTGAGGAAGGCTAAATTGATTTTAAATTTTCTTAATTAAATAAGTAGAGGTTTTGATAAATATAGTTACATTAGTGGCCGCGGACTGAATTTGTATTTTTAGTGTTCCATATTTTGAAATGCTAACTTCTTTTGATTAAAAATTAGCAATGAAGCGACATATCTTACTTTTTATATTTTTTCAATGCTTTTCCTGGTCTTTGTTTTTCAGTAAAGACTACCTGTTCCGGTCTTTTGAAACTGAAAAGAAATCGGAAAAATATAAGGAGGAGCCGAAGAGCAGCCCACCAAGCTCTGAGTTGCATTATCCTTCTTATTTTGCAAAACATTCTCAATTCAGCTACATTAATCGCAGTCTGTTTATTCCGCTAAGCTACTACGAGGACGCTAATTAAAATATATTATTTCCGAAAGCTAGCACGTTCATTTCAAAAGGAATATTTTCTACATGCTAAACACTTTTATTTAGCTCATGCTTGTTAATTCCGAAAAGAAATACCTGAGCGTTTTTTTATGGCTTTTTCTTTATGCATCTAATCCTGTTGCAGGGCAGTGCCTTTTTGAGGAAGACAGTCTTTTAAGCAATACTCTTTATGGATTTGCGGTCAAAGAGGCTGGCGATTCCGATTTGCTGGTTGACTGCCGAAGCCATTACTTGTTTACTCCGGCCTCCAATACCAAGCTGCTCACGCTGTATGCAAGCCTTTTTCTTCTTGAAAAGGAAATGGAAGGCATTCGCTACAGGACAGCTAATGATACGTTATACTTTACCGGAACGGCAAATCCAGCGCTTCTTCATCCTGATTTTCCGAAATGTGTAAGTTTAGCTTTTCTTCAGAAGTGTGCGCTTCCCCTTGTTTATGTACCGTCTATTCATAAAATAGCACCGCTGGGGCCGGGCTGGGCTTGGGACGATTACTACGACCGGATTTCCACTGAGTGCTCAACGTTTCCGCTCTACGGTAATTTTGTGCGGGTCCGTTTTCTTGAAGAGGAAAATACCATCAGCCCGGCTTTGTTTTGCGATTCGTTGGCTCAAAGTGCCGAAACGCTGCCCTATGCCGTAACAAGAGCACTGCATTCAAATCTTTTTTATCGGGCGAAGAGCTGCCGTTACGAGCGGGATTCTGCGGACTTACCTTTCAGAACTTCCGATGCACTAACGGCTCTGCTCCTTCAGGACACGCTTCAAAAGCCTGTATTGGCCAGGGGAAAGGATATCAATTGGTTTCAGAGCACCAAGGAAGCCGTTCGTGACACACTTCTGCGGTATATGATGCAGGAAAGCGACAACTTCATTGCCGAGCAGATGCTTCATCATATTCATCTGCAGCAATTTGATACGATGGATTATTCAGCGTGTCTTGAGCTGCTGAAGGATTCTTTGTTTTATCAACTGCCCGATCCTTTTGTCTGGAAAGACGGCTCAGGGCTGAGCCGCTACAATTTGAATTCGCCTGCAAATCTGTTGAAAACTTATGATTTGCTCGAGAAGCTGATAGGTCGTGATAGGTTATTAACTTTTCTGGCCGCGGGAGGACAAAGCGGCACGCTGAAGGATCAGTTTGTCAGCGAGGAGCCGTTTGTTTTCGGCAAGTCTGGAAGCATGAGCAACAATTACATTCTGAGCGGATATCTGATTGCAAAAAGCGGCAAAGTTTTGAATTTTTGTTTTATGGCTACGCACTTCCCGTGCAGAGTTGCTGTTATGAAGAAAAAAGTAGAACAAATTTTGACGAGAATCCGTGAGGAGTGGTAAATTGACAATTGTGATGCATTTATAGTATTCGGCCTTAACACACTCGAGAGGCATAGTTATTATGGATGTTTCATCTGACTACTGAAAAATCATTAAAAACAGATGAAAAAAATTGTTCTTTCTTTTCTGGGCTTTTTTTTCTTTGGAGCTGTTTGCGCTCAAGTGAAAATTGCGAAGCTGAAATATAATGGCGGAGGGGATTGGTATGCTAACAAAACGGCTTTGCCGAACCTCATCCGGTTTTGCAATCAGAATTTAGATATGAAGATTGCACCGAAGGAAGACTTTGTGGAGGTAGGCAGTTTAGAGCTTCTGAATTATCCGTATGTTTATCTGACGGGCCACGGTAATATTGTCTTCAGCCAGCACGAAGCAGAAAATCTTCGCAAGTACTTGCTGGCAGGCGGTTTTTTGCATGTAGACGATAATTATGGATTGGATCCGTACATCCGTCTGGAAATGAAAAAGGTGTTCCCGGAATATGAGTTTGTAGAGCTTCCTTTCGATCATTCGATATACCGCCAGCACTATCGGTTTGACAAAGGGCTTCCCAAGGTGCACGAACATGACGGGAAAAGGCCTCAGGGACTGGGCATCTTCCACAAAGGGCGGTTGCTTGTTTTTTACAGCTACGAGAGCGATCTGGGAAACGGCTGGGAAGACCAGAGCATTCACAATGATCCGGAAGAAATTCGCGTTGAGGCCCTGAAAGCAGGTGCAAATATTCTTCAGTTTGTTTTTACCCAAAATTATTAGGGGTTTCGTTTTTTTTGTTGCCGATTTATTTTTTCCCCATTACCTTTGGGTGTTTTCTAAAGAATTATTACATGAAATTAATTGGCTATTTTCTTTTTAGGCTGTTTTCATTTTTCATGAGAATCGTGCCGTTTTGGTTGCTTTATTTATTATCGGATCTCCTGTGTTTTATTTTGTATAATGTGGCAGGTTATCGGAAAAAAGTTGTTTATGAAAATTTGAAAAAGTCGTTTCCTGAAAAGTCAGAGGAAGAACGGAAAGTTATTGCAAAAAAGTTTTATCGCCATCTCTCCGATATAATGGTTGAAGGGCTCAAGGGGCTTGGCATGACTAAAAAGGAAGTTGTTAAGCGCTATAAATTGACTAATGCCGATGAAGTGAACCGGGTGCTGGCATCGGGGAGAAATGTGCTGCTGGTAGGGGGGCATTACGGAAACTGGGAGTGGGGAGCTTTAAGCATAGGACTGTGGTTTGATGCGCCGGTTTCTATTATTTATAAACGGCTTACTAATCCGTATATCGATAAGTATTTCCGCAAGAGACGGGCGGCCTGGGGTTCAAATATGTGGCCGATAGAGAAAACCCGCGAGGCGTTTGTGAAAGGAGGCAAGGAGAGTTGTGTCTTCGTTTTGGTGTCTGACCAGTCGGCATCGAATAGTAAAAAAGCATATTATACCATGTTTTTGAATCAGGAATCGGGTTTTGTTCATGGCATGGAATGGCAATCCAAGCGTTATGATATGCCTGTTATCTATTTTAATGTTCGGAAAATCAGAAGGGGCTACTATGAAATGGACTTTGATCTAATGACTGACGATCCGAAAAGTTTTGAGAACGGCATGATTACAAAAATGTATGCGCATAAGCTGGAGGGGATTGTAAAAGAAAAACCGGAGCATTGGCTTTGGTCGCACAGAAGATGGAAGAGGAGCAGGCCGGAGGGAAATCCATTGATTTAGATCGAAGTGCGCAGCCTGTGGGCAATGATTCCAAAAAAGATTTTGTCTAAAAAAACGCCCGTTAAGGGCGTTTTTTTATATCTAGACTTTGGCAGAAAACGAAACGTTTTTTCTGCGCTTCTTATTTTTCTTCCTTTACATCCAGTTTGATGGAAAGGTCTACCAGCTGCTCGTTTGAGGCCGGCGAAGGAGCGTCGATCATTACGTCTCTTGCCGAGTTGTTTTTTGGAAAAGCGATGTAGTCGCGTATCGATTCCGAACCGCCGAACATCGAGCACAGGCGGTCGAAGCCCAGAGCGATTCCTCCGTGAGGAGGCGCTCCGTATTCGAAAGCGTCCATCAGGAAGCCGAACTGTTCCTTTGCTTCTTCGTCTGTGAAGCCAAGGTGCTTGAACATCAGCTGCTGCATCTCGCGGTCATGGATTCGGATAGATCCGCCGCCGATTTCCACGCCGTTGATCACCATGTCGTAAGCGTTGGCGCGCACGGCTCCCGGATTGGTGTCCAGCATTGGCAGGTCTTCGATTTTCGGCGAAGTGAAAGGGTGGTGCATCGCATGGAAGCGCTGGCTTTCCTCGTCCCACTCCAGCAGCGGGAAATTCAATACCCAAAGCGGTTTGAATACGTTAGGGTCGCGAAGCCCTAAGTCGTTCCCCAGTTTCAGTCGCAGTTCGTTCATCTGCTTGCGGGTCGCATTGGTTTCGCCCGACAGAATAAGCATCAGGTCGCCCGGCTTGGCGCCGAATTTTTCTGCCCAGGCTTTCAGGTCTTCCTGCGTGAAGAATTTGTCAACTGCCGATTTGAATGTTCCGTCTTCGTTGTATTTTGCCCACACAAGCCCTTTGGCGCCGATTTGCGGCTGGCGCACAAAATCAGTAAGTGCGTCGAGCTGTTTTCGGGTATATGACGCGCAGCCTTCTGCACAGATTCCGACTACAAGCTCAGCGCTGTCGAATACCTTGAAGCCTTTGTTCTGAGCAACATCGTTCAGCTCTGCGAACTGCATGCCGAAGCGGATGTCCGGTTTGTCTGAGCCGTACAATTTCATTGCGTCGGCGTATTCCATGCGTTCGAATCCGCCCACTTCCGTGTTGCGAACTTCTTTGAACAGGTGGCGAACCATCTCTTCGAAAGTGTTCAGAATGTCTTCCTGCTCAATGAAGGCCATTTCGCAGTCGATCTGCGTGAATTCCGGCTGACGGTCGGCGCGGAGGTCTTCGTCGCGGAAGCATTTCACGATCTGGAAGTAACGGTCGAAGCCCGATACCATCAGCAGCTGCTTGAAAGTCTGCGGCGACTGAGGCAAAGCGTAGAATTCGCCTTTGTTTACGCGCGAAGGCACCAGGAAATCCCGGGCGCCTTCTGGCGTCGATTTGATGAGCATCGGCGTTTCCACTTCCATGAATTCTTTTCCGTCCAGGTATCTGCGGACTTCCTGCATCATGCGGTGGCGGAGCTGCAGCTTTTCGCGCACCGGATTTCTTCTCAAATCCAGGTAGCGGTACTTCATGCGGAGCTCGTCGCCGCCGTCGGTTTCGTCTTCGATCAGGAACGGCGGAATTTTGGCCGGATTCAGGATCGTCAGGTTGCTTACGAAAATCTCGATTTCTCCGGTCGGCATCTTGTCGTTTTTCGCATAGCGCTCGATCACCTCGCCGCTTGCCTGGAGCACGAACTCACGCCCCGCCTCGCGGGCTTTGGCGATAACGGCCGGGTCGGACTTGCTTTCGTCGAACATCAGCTGCGTGATGCCGTAGCGGTCGCGCAAATCAATCCAAACCATGCCGCCTTTGTCGCGGACTCTCTGCACCCATCCTGTCAGGGTGACTTGCTCCGTGGCGTTGGCCAGGCGGAGTTCTCCACAGTTGTGAGTTCTTAGCATTGTATCTTTATGTTTTCTTGTATTCTACCGAAGGCCTTAGTTTTTTTATATTCAAAGGCTTTCAAATTTAAGAATAAAAAGTGAAAGGAAGACAGGAAGGCGTGGAAATAAAAACGGCATCCCCGAACAAGAAGGAATGCCGATTTTTGAAGGCATGATTTGCTTTATTCTACCTCTTCGTAGGTGAATGTGACCACTCTGTGTACTTCTCCATCGTTGCCCAGTTCTTCTCTTTTTATCGGGTAGCCATATTCATTATAAGTGAACTTGTAATTATCTGTTGTTACTCCTTCTGAGTCTGTGCTCTTGGCCATAGTAACGTTGTTGTAGGATAAAAATGTATATTCTGGGCTATCCGCAATGTAATTTGCTGTTGGAGGCCCCATAATCATTCTCAGTGGGCTGATTTTGTCGTCATATGTATATTCGTCGGTAACCGTATATTCTGGTTGGGGGTCCCCAACTTTAGTTTTAATAAAATCTTTGCGTGTAAGATTTCCGTGCTGATCGAAAATTATTGTTGATACCCTACGATACCCATTGCTTTGCCTTTTTAGTTCCACTTGGCCGTTTGCTTTATGGGTAACTTCAACAGAGTCCGAATACACTTTTTTTCCTTGCTTATTTGTGTAATATTTCCTGTATCCTTCCAAGCTGCTTTTTTTAGAATATATAAACTCTTCTACATAAGTCATCTCCTTTCCTTTGTAAGAGTTGATTTTTTCCAGTTTATTCACAAAGTTGTAAATATATTTATCCGTAAACTCAGCATCATCCTTACCGTCTTTACTGATTACTTTTGTTACTTTTTCAGTTAAGAGGCCGGTAGTATTATATTTGAAAATGTATTCATATGAGTAATAATCTTTGTTTCCGGCCTTTTCAGTTGACTTTTCCGCTAAAGACACCAGCCGGAGTTTTTTGGCAACGGGCTGAATCTCCGGAGTTACGCTTTCGCTGGATTCGCTGCTGCAGGCTGCCGCGAGCAGTGCTGAAGCTAAAATGAAGTAGTTAAAAAATTTCATGATACAATATTTTGTTATTAAAAAACATGCGAATGTACATTAATATTTTCTGGAAACAAACAAAAATATCCTGAGAAAGAACAAAAAGGATTCTGTGGAGAGCACTACTAATCTTTCTGAAAGAATTTGGAGCCAGTACAGGCGCACTTTTCGGCGATTTCGGTAAATTTGCATTTTCAAAAATGAAACTGACTGCATGAATTCAATAAAAGAAAAAGTGGACCGGCTGGTGTATGAGGGCTATGCCTTTGATTTTAACGCTTACGTAAGGGATGGATTTAGAATTTTCCGGTCAAATGCGCTGGCTTTTATTTCCTTTGCCAGCTTAAATTTGCTGGCAGTGTTGCTGCTGTCTCTTTTGGGAAATCCTTATGTGTTTTACGGAGCGCAAGTGCTCATACAGCCGGTGTTTTTGGTATGCTACTGCCTTACAGCTCATCGGGTCTGCAGCGGCGAGACTGTCCGCTATTCCGATTTTTTCCGCGGATTTAAGTTCTTTGTGCCAGTGCTTTTGATTACACTTGCCGAGGGTTTGATGATTCTGGCGGGTACTTTGGCTCTGGTGGTTCCGGGTTTCTATTTGATGGTTGCCTTTAAGTTCGCCTACCTTTTCAAAGTGTTTTTCAATACGAGTTTGGCGGATTCGCTGCGTTTTAGTCAGCAGATTATTCACCGGGAATGGTTTAATTTCTTCGGACTGGTGCTTGTGCTTGAACTTAGCACTTTAGTTGTCGGGCAATTCTTTCCGCTTTTGGTAATAATAACTATTCCGCTTTCGGCCTGCATTTCATATGCGGTTTTCCGCAGTTTGCTGCTGGCCGAGGATAAGCCGGGATTGCAAAACCAGGCGTAGGTTTTTTGAAAAAGGGGCTTGGGGTTTGCAACATGCTAACGGCAGGCCTCTTATGCCCTTTCTATGTTTGAGCATGTTTCGTACGAATTAAAAAAGGCAAACCGCTCTCGTTCCCAGGGCGTGAGCAAGTTGCCTCCCCGGCTGATTCAGTGCGCTTTTGGCTACGAGTTAGAGTTTCCTAATTGGCATACTATGGAAGCTCAGACTGATGAAGTGTTCCGGCAGTCTCCCATACCTGTTGGGAGCAGCAATTACTTTGAAAGAGGCACGGTTTTGATGAGAAATCGGCTGATGGAGCTTCAGGCGGATGATTTTTTAGACAATAAATCTGATTTGGAAATAGTCAGCAAGCCTTTTGACGATTCTCCTCAGGGATTTATCGAATTGCAGCAAAGTCTGCTGATGGTTCGGAAAATCATTACGATGCTAAAAGGCTGCCCCGGACAGCTGCGGCTGAGAGAACTAGCATTAAAAAATTTGGGAGGGACTGCTTTTCCGAGAACCTTTGTTCATTATGTGCCCTCTCGGTATCATGACGTGACGGCGCAAGTTACCGCAGGGCTTAAGCTTTCGCGTTTTTCTGACATGTTCCTGGATTTTGGCATCGGCGGCGAAATGGAAACAGAGCGGCTGCACGAACGGCGAAGTTATGGCCGAAATGTTACCGGGCTAGACTTTTCTAATAAATCCGACAGCATACATCTTTTGACGGGCAGCAGTGTTTTTCTTGTTGAGGACGGACTGGACGAGTTTTGGCAGTCCGAGCCAAGTCCTCCTTTTGCTTTGCCTAGCATGGCACTCAAGAGCCTATTGACCATTATGCTTTTGTACCTCTTTTTAGGCGCAAGGCGAGTGAGCTTGTACCCGAAGTCGTTTACGCGCTACCTTATGCGCACTGATTTTTCGAAACTTTACAGGTTGCTTCCTGATCATGAAATGCAGTATTTTAGCGAGGATGGAGGAAAACACTGGCTTCGGCTGTTTAAAATTTTGCTTGATAAAAAACATATACGCAAAGAACCTGATTTCAAACGCCGCCATATTGATCCTTTGTGCCGGTTATTTGAGAATCCTGTTCGCAAGCTGCCGCTGAACGGCCGGTTTTATTCCGGAGGCGTGTATTGGAACCGCGCGATATATAAGGGATTTCCGACTAATATTATGAAAGCGCTTTCCAGAAAAGACTGGATAATGGGCATACCAAACGGGGTTGATTTGCTTACCCGGGAATCATTTCCTGACAAAATTGTGGCAGGTTGCGTGGGGTCAATGGGAGATTACGGAAGCAAGGTAGACTGGCTGGAAGGCTGGGAGCTTGCGCCAATTTTTGAGCTCCGTCATGTTTACTGGGAAGGGAAGCCCGACATAAAAGGGCTTTTTGATGTTCTCCTGTCGCTTTTTGCCTATTTTTATGCGCTCAACCGGGGCATCAACTACAAGCTCGGGGAGCCTCTTCCATCGACGCTTACTCGCATTGAGCCGCTTCAGGAAACCGAAGTGTAGCTTCATTTTTTTGGGTTGAATTTTAAAAATGATATTTTTTTACTTTTCTCTTCACGAATAATTGCGGGAGGTCTGCCATTTGCAATCGGGCAAGCAAGGGTGATTTATTTTTGTTTTATGTTTGCCAAGGCATCGTCTAAAGCCAAAAAAAATAGTGGAAATTTTTCCCGGGGTACAAGCAAACTGCCTCCTCGGACAATCCAATGTGCTTTTGGATATGAACTGGAATTTTCTCAGTGGCTTGTCTGTGAAGCTCCGTCCGAAGAGCTTTTCGCGCAAACGCCTGTACCGGTTGATGCCTGCGCATTATTAAATAAAGGTGATGTGCTGGTCAAGCATGATTTGCTGGAACTTCAGGCTGAGAATTTCCCGAATGGAAAATCCGGCTTGGAAATCGTCAGTAAGCCTTTTGATGATTCGCTCAAAGGATTCGAGGAACTGCAGAAGAGCTTGCTTATAGTGAGGCAGGTATGTGAGTTGCTGCAGAAAAACCGCGAACAGATAAAGCTGGATAAGTTTGAAAGGAGCGACCTTGGCAAGGTAATGCGGGACCGCGCTTTTTTATATTATGCCGCTTCTAATTATTGGCCCATTACGCCTCAGGTTACCGCGGGGCTCAAGCTGTCTCAGTTCGACAGCATGTTTCGGGATTTTGGCCTCGGTGCAGAAATAGAGTCAGATCGTTTGGCTGATCGGCGTTTGTTTGGCCGTAAGGTCGTTGGGTCGAACAAGTACAACGGATTTAACACGCGAACTTACATGATGGGCAAAACAGCCCGCGTATTGGATCGCGGGCTCAAAGAATTTTGGGAGATGTATCCGGTTCCTTTGCCGCCGGCCAGCCCGGAGCTTATCGGATTGCTTAGTCTTATGCATAATTACATTTATTTTGCTTCGTTAAGTCTGCCCATATACCCCAAAGGATTCACTTTTTTCTTGATGCGCACCGATTTTTCCCAGCTGTTTAAGCTGCTTCCGTCTCATGAGCAAGACTATTTCAGCGAGTCAAAAGGACAGAACTGGTTAAGTCTTTTTGAGTGGCTGCTGTCTGAGCGTAATATATATTTATATCCGCCGCTTGAATACATGTATGATGATCCGGGCTATGATATACTCCTTTTTTGCGGGCCAGAGAAAGGCCTGAATGTGCCGCTCTTTTCTTCGGGCGTATATACCGACAGAGAAAAATACCCTCAGTATCCGGTTGATCTGATGAAGAATTTGTCCCGGAAGGACTGGATCTTGGCTATTTCGCAGGGAACAGATTTACTGACGAGCAGTATGTATCCGGATGAGTGTGTAAAACCTCATTTGGAGGCACTTGGCGGATTTGGTGAAAAAACAGATCAGCTGGAAAGCGGCGATCCTGCTCCTGTTTTCGAGTTACGCTCTTTGAGGACGGGACACAATTTAACGGAGCTCTTTCCTTTGCTTCTGTCGTTTTTTGCATATTTTTATTCAAAAAATCGGGGGATGGATTATAAACTGGGTGAGCCTGTTGACAAGATGCTGCCTTTGGCAGATGCTTTTCAGGAATCTGGCGCTCAAGATCAAATGGATTCACGATCCGAGGAAAAGCTTTCCTGAAGAAAGGGCGCATCGTTTGCATAGTTTTGTGAAAGAAACCGTTTGTTCTTCAGCCCGCCGAATATGTTTGCAGAGCACACTGTTGTTAATCGAAAAAAAAGAAATG
>JAKSBZ010000353.1 GCA_022360875.1 Cytophagales bacterium
GATTGGAGGGTTTAGTGATCATAAGTGCAAGGTAAAAAGTAACGAACAGCTCTTATAACAAGAATATACGCATTTTGAGCTTGCAATAAAAGTGAATCAGAGAGTAAAAAATCCTCTTTCTTGCCTATGAGAAAGGGGATTTCTGACTTTTTCAGTAGACCCTACATACAAGTAAGTTTAGTTGGTCGTAGCCCCTGGTGGTTCGGGGGCTATTTTAGTATCTGGTATGTATGTGCAGAAAAACAAAACCCGAAAATTTCAGACGATTTTTTCGGGTTTTGTTTTTTGTCAAAGTCTGTTCAGCTTTCTTAGTTTGTTTTGAGTTATGAATCCGCAGCCGCGAAGGTTTTAGTAAGCGCGCAGGTTGTCGTTGCCTTCGTAAAAGTTGATGAAAGCTTTGTTGACCACTCTGAATCCTCCCGGAGTAGGGTAATCTCCTGTGAAATACCAGTCGCCCAGGTCGTTCGGACAGGCTTTGTGCAGATTGCTTACATTTTGGTATACAACAGCCACTTCCGCTTTCATTCCTTTCGGGGTAATTATCTGGGCGATCTTGTCGGAAATCTGCTCCTCGGTAAAGAGTTCGTAGATTCGTTTTACCTCGTTTACCGGAAGGCTTTGCGCCACGGCTTTTTTACAGGCCTGATAGACTTCTTCAAGCACATGCTCCTGCTTTGTGTCTTTCAGAAGCGCCAGCACAGCCCGGAAAGCCACAAAATCCCGCATCTTGGACATGTCAATGCCGTAACAGTCCGGAAAGCGAATTTGCGGCGCGGAAGAAACAATGATGACGCGTTTTGGCTCAAGGCGGCTGAGCATGGTAAGGATGCTTTTTTCCAAAGTGGTGCCGCGAACGATAGAGTCGTCGATAGCCACGATGGTATCCACTCCTTTTTCGATCACCTCGTAGGTTGTGTCGTAAACGTGCGAAACCAGGTCGTCCCGGTGCTGGTCGTCAGTGATGAACGTGCGCAGCTTGGCGTCTTTTATTACCAGCTTCTCCTGGCGGATGTTGAGCCTGAGCAGTTCCTCTAACACTGCAGTGTCGGTAACGCCTTTATGGAGCGCGTCTAGCCTCCTGTCTATCAAGTGGGCGTTAAGTCCTTCCATCATGCCGAGGAAAGAGATCTCCGCCGTGTTGGGAATGAAAGAAAAAACCGTGTGTTTGAGATCGTTGTCCACTTTGTCGAGCACCTGCGGGATCAGCAGCTTGCCCAGCTCTTTTCGTTCGTTGTAGATGCTGGTGTCCGAACCGCGCGAAAAATAGATGCGCTCGAAGCTGCAGGATTTTCTCGGCAGAACATCGGTGAACGGAACATGCCTGAAGGAGGCGTCTTTTTCCATGATCAGGGCATGTCCGGGCGCAACTTCCTTGATCTGGCTGTATTTAATGCCGAAAGCGGTTTTGATAGCAGGTTTTTCCGAAGCCACGACAATGACCTCCTCGTCGGCATAGTAAAAAGCCGGACGGATGCCCGCCGGATCCCGAGCAACGAAAGAGGCTCCGTATCCCGTCATACCCGCCATGGCGTAGCCGCCGTCAAAATCTTTGCAGGCTCTTTTCAGCACACGCTGCAAGTCCAGCTCGTTTTCGATTTTGTGCGAGATCTCTTCGTTGGTCAGCTGACCTTTGTATTTGTCGAACACGCGCTGGTTTTCGTCATCCAGAAAGTGCCCGATTTTCTCCATTACCGTAACAGTGTCGATTTTGGCTTTGGGATGCTGACCGAGATCCACAAGTTTCTGGAAAAGTTCTTCCACATTGGTCATGTTGAAGTTTCCGGCCACGACCAGGTTGCGGCTTCTCCAGTTGTTTTGCCGAAGCATCGGGTGGCAGTTTTCGATGCTGTTTTGGCCGTGTGTGCCGTAGCGAAGGTGGCCCAGCCACAGTTCCCCGGTGAAAGCGCAGTGGCTTTTCATCCATTCAGGGTTCATGTATTGCTCAGGCTGCGTATCCTGAATTTCGTTGAATTTCTCAGAAATTTTGGAAAAAACGTCTTTGATGGGCTGGGCATCAACCGATCGGTAGCGGCTGATGTATCGGTCGCCCGGAGGAACGTCAATTTTTATGTTGGCTACTCCGGCCCCGTCCTGTCCCCGGTTGTGCTGCTTTTCCATCAGCAGGTACAGCTTGTTGACCCCGAAGCTGGGCGTGCCGTATTTTTTATAGTAGTATTCCAGTGGTTTTCTCAAGCGGATCATTGCTATCCCGCATTCATGTTTTATTGCATCGCTCATTGCTCAAGAGTTGTTGTGGTTGGGGCAAAAGGCTCTTCTTGCCCATTTGAGTGAACGAAGATACACAAACTGAACAACAATATGACTACCAGAGAATGCGGAATAATTAAAAAATTGGCACCAGAGATTCTATTACACTGAGCAACCAGTCAGGTTTTATAAAGAAAAGAATAAGCGGAGAACAGAATAGTGCAATTAGTGAATGGTCGAGCCTTCGAGTTATCAGCCAGTTGTTTTTTTCTCCGTCTTTAAAAAACATAACGTACGGAAGCTTGATGTAGTAAAACAGCGCGAGCACGGTGTTCAGAATTCCTCCCGCAACCAGTATAGCAAATTCGGCGGATCCAGTGGCTGTGAATTGGCGCCATATTGCCGAGAAGACGAAAAGCTTGCCGCTGAAGCCTGCGGTAATGGGAAGGCCTGTAAGCGCCAGAGCAAGTATGACTGCCCAGACTCCCAAAGCGGGATGCATTTTTCCTTTTCCGTAAAAATCTTTGAATTTCGTTTCGGCTCCCAGGTTTTCTGCCAGAATAAGAAGCTGGAACTGGCCGAAATTCATGAGAAGATAAACCGCCAGATAAAAAAGAAGGCTGTGAAGGCCCGCCCCGGTGCCAAGCATCGCGGCGCCTGCAATCAGGCCGCTTTGGCTGATGGTCGAGTAGGCCATCATGCGCTTGATTTCTTTTTGTCTAAATGCCAGGATATTTCCCCAGGTTATGCTGAGCAAGGCAATCGCTGCTAAGACGCGCTGCAGCAAGCCGGGTAGTAAAGTATGCTCAAGCAACGGTAAGCTGAGCGCCTGAACAATGCGGAACAGCAGCAGGCTGCCTACGATTTTGGGCAATACCGAGAACAGGCCTACTACCGGTGTGGAGGTTCCTTCGTAAGCGTCTGGCGCCCAGAAGTGAAAAGGAACAAGCGTAAGCTTGAAGAAAATGCCGCTCAGAAACAAAAGCCATGCAAAGTGAAAAAGCAGGGGCGACTGTGTCCGGAAGGATTCGGAATACTGCAGCATATCCAGATTCAGGCTGCCTGTTAGCCCGTAAATGAACGAAAGGCCGAAAAGCATGAGCGCTGTAGCGCTGGCGCCGAAAAGCAGGAACTTCAGTGAAGCTTCGCTGGCTTTGGAGCTCCGGTTCAGGTTGGTGAGCACATAGGAGCATATTGATATTAGCTCAACGCTCAGAACAATGGTTAAAAAATGGGTGGTTTTTACTGCCAGAAAACTGGCAAGGAGCATGGAAAACGAAAGCGC
>JAKSBZ010000073.1 GCA_022360875.1 Cytophagales bacterium
CGTCAGATAATTCACCGTATAGCTGCCTGCCGTGCTGGCTGACAAATCCACAACCCCGGTGGAAGAATTTAACGCAAGTCCGCTGCCTGCAGAAAAAGTCCCGCCTGCCAGCCCGGTTATCGTTGGTATTGGATCATTCACATTGGCACAAAAAGCCGCTGCCTCGTAACTGAAAGACGCATTGTCGGCCGAGGAAAGCGAAAAACTGACTGTCGAACTGTTCGGGCACGGGCCGGCGGTCTGGTAGGTAATCGTCTGCGGCCCGGGAGTTCCCGAAGACAAGTCAATCTCCCCTGTGGAAGCATTCACCGTCAGTCCGCTTGCGGAGCTGAAAGTTCCTCCAGGCGTGGTTATAGAACTTGGCGAAGGGTCCGTACCATTTACGCAATAGCCTAACTGAGAAAATGAAAAACTTGCATCGTCGGGCGATGCTACCGTTAAGCTGACTGAACTGGTATCAGGACAAGACCCTGGAGTGATATAGGTAACGGAATAGGCCCCCAAGGTGCTTGAGGAAAGGTCCACTTGACCTGTTGAAGAATTAAGTGAAAGCCCTGCAAGTGAATTAAATGTTCCCCCTGTTGTTCCGGTAACTGTTGGCGAAGGATCTGCGGCGTTTGCGCAATAGCTGGCCGAACCATAGCCAAAGGAGGCATTATCAGATGCGCTGACAGTCAGGTTGAACGTACCAGTGTTCGGACACAAACCGCCCGTCAGATAATTCACCGTATAGCTGCCTGCCGTGCTGGCTGACAAATCCACAACCCCGGTGGAAGAATTTACCGCAAGTCCGCTGCCTGCAGAAAAAGTTCCGCCTGCCACCCCGGTTATCGTTGGTATTGGATCAGTCACATTGCTGCAATAAGCCGCTGCTCCGTAGCTGAAAGACGCATTGTCAGCCAGGGAAAGTGAAAAAACGAATGTCAAACTGTTCGGACACGGGCCGGCGGTCTGGTAAGTTACCGTCTGCGGTCCGGGAGTTCCCGAAGACAAGTCAATCTCCCCTGTGGAAGCATTCACCGTCAGTCCGCTTGCGGAGCTGAAAGTTCCTC
>JAKSBZ010000093.1 GCA_022360875.1 Cytophagales bacterium
AACAGTGTGTGCTGATTGCTGAAAAGCGCATGTTTTTTTTTTTGTTGCTGATTTTGTAACTGTTTGCTGTGCGTGTTTCTTTTTTTCATAACAGAGCGTATCATACAAAATACCTGATGATAATCATGAGACTATGGTTTACAAATTCATTTGTTATTGGTAAGTTTGTTGAGTTCAAAAGGCAAAATCAAAATTTTAAAGTTCTATACTTATGGCAAAAGTAACCGTAGTTGGAGCAGGTAACGTAGGAGCTACTGCAGCTGACGTTCTTGCATACAGAGAGATTGCGAATGAAGTAGTATTGGTAGATATCAAAGAAGGCTTTGCAGAAGGAAAAGCGCTTGACATCTGGCAAAAAGCTCCAATCAACCTGTACGACACTAGAACAGTAGGTTCTACTAACGATTACAGCAAAACAGCTAATTCTGACGTAGTGATCATCACATCTGGCTTGCCAAGAAAACCAGGGATGAGCCGCGACGACCTTATCGCTACTAACGCTGGCATTGTGAAGTCGGTGACTGAAAACGTGGTTAAGTACTCTCCTGAGGCTGTTATCATCATTGTTTCGAATCCGCTTGACGTAATGACATACCAAGCGCACATCACTTCAGAATTCCCAAGAACGAAAGTTATGGGTATGGCTGGTATCCTTGATACTGCTCGTTACCGTGCGTTCCTTGCTGAAGAGCTGAACGTATCTCCTAAAGACATCCAAGCGGTGTTGATGGGCGGACACGGCGATACTATGGTGCCGCTTCCTCGTTACACTACTGTAGGCGGAATTCCTGTGACTGAGCTGATCGACGCTGACAAGCTTGAAGCTATTGTTCAGAGAACAAAAACCGGCGGCGGCGAATTGGTGAAACTTATGGGTACTTCAGCGTGGTACGCTCCGGGTTCTGCTTCTGCGCAGATGGCTGAAGCGATCATCAAAGACCAAAGAAGAGTATTCCCAGTTTGCGTGAAGCTGGAAGGCGAGTACGGTATCGACAACTGTTACTTGGGAGTTCCAGTTGTTTTGGGTAAAAACGGAGTTGAGAAGATCATCGAGCTTGACCTGAACGAAGAAGAAATGGCATTGCTGAAAACTTCTGAGAAGCACGTGAAAGAAGTGATGGACGTACTGGAAAAAATGTAATAGTACGAATCATTTTTACCTATAAAGTATATTTGAAAAGCTTGCCTTTGGGCAAGCTTTTCTTTTATCTGTTGTTTCAATCCAACTCGACTAGCGTAAATTTTTATAAATAAAAATTCACGCTTTTTCAGTCTTCTTCCGGATACGGAATGTAAATGAAGTTCATGAAGTCTCCGTCAACCACAAACAGACAGCAAAACTCCTCAATGTCTTTGTCTTTAAAAGTCTGTTTGAATTCCGACACTTTGTCTTCAGCAATAATGCCTCGGGTCACAAACTCCTCCATGTAAGACGCGTTGAAATACCAGTCCACAGCCACATCATTTTTTCCAAGCAGCAGCTGGCCGATGGGAAGATCGGGCATCTTGCAGGCCGTGAAGATCGGAAAATCTGAAAATCCCTGCCTTTTGATCTGGTAGGCGGCGTCTTTAAGCGTTTGAGCTACAATCGCAAAGTCTTTAGTAATGGTTCCAAGATATTTTCCGTTAAGCTCCGGGTCGTTGCTGTTCATCATGGGTATTCTTTTTTATTTTCTTTTTTCTAATAAAACCACGTTTTCGATATGGTGGGTGTGCGGAAACTGGTCGACAGGCTGTATGTGCTTCACCTTGTACATTTCATCAAGCAGCGCGACGTCGCGGGCCTGAGTGGCCGGATTGCAGCTTACGTAAACGATGCGTTCCGGAGACACTTTCAGAAGCATGTCTACCACTTTCGGATCCATGCCGGCGCGCGGCGGATCTGTGATTACCACATCGGCTTTTCCGTGTTCGGTTACAAATGCGTCGGTAAGCATGTCCTTCATGTCGCCGGCGAAGAATTTTGTGTTTGAGATGCCGTTGATTTGCGAGTTTATTTTAGCATCCTCAATTGCTTCCGGCACATACTCGATGCCGATGACTTGTTTGGCTTGACGAGCCACAAAGTTGGCTATGGTTCCCGTTCCCGTGTACAGGTCATAAACAGTTTCCTTTCCGGTAAGCTGCGCGAATTCTCTGGCTTTTTTATACAGCTCGTAGGCTTGCTGCGGGTTCGGCTGGTAGAAAGATTTTGGCCCTACGCGGAAAGTAAGGTCTTCCATTGGTTCCTCGATATAAGGCTTGCCATGGTAGCAGTGCACTTCCAGTCTGGAATAGGCGTCGTTTCCTGTGTTGTTGATGATGTACTGCAATGAAGTAATTTGCGGGAATTTTTCCTTCAGGAAATCCAGCAAAGCAAACAGGGGCTCTTCTTCGTAGGCATAGACTTGCACGATAACCATTAACTGGCCTGAGGAAGCTGTTCGGATGATCAGGTTGCGCAGCCATCCTTTGTCTTTTCGGAAGTCGAAGAAGTCCAGTCCTTGCTGTTTGGCATAGTCGAGCACAGCGTTTCGGATTTCGTTAGAAGGCCCCGGCTGCAGATAGCAGTGCTCTACGTTGATGACTTTGTTGTACTGTCCCGGTATGTGAAAGCCGAGACCGCGCGGATCCTGCTCTTCACCCGATTCGATTTCTTCGACGGTCAGCCATCGTAGGGCCGAGAAAGTGAATTCGAGTTTGTTGCGGTAATACTCCGTTTTATCCGATCCGATAATCGGAGACACCTCGGGGATATCCAGCTTGCCTATCCGCTGCATTTGGTCGGCAACTTCTTGCGTTTTGTATTTTAATTGCTCGGTATAGGGCAGGTTTTGCCATTTGCAGCCGCCGCATATGCCAAAATGTTCGCATTTGGCTTCGGTTCTGATTTCCGAATAATGGTGAAACTTAATTGGCGTAGCTTCATAGAAATTCTTTTTCTTTTTTACTACCCGCACGTCTACCACATCTCCGGGGACGGTTTTGTCTACAAACACTACACGGTTGTCCTCTCCTCTGGCAATGCATTTTCCGCCGGCGGCAACACGCTCAATTCTCAAGTTCTCCAGGATTATTTTTTTTCTCTTTCTCATAGCGACCTGCAAAGGTAAGGAATTCTCTAAATATTTTTGAGAGGTTGGATCTAACTGTTGTGCCCTCGAATTTATACAAAACGAGGATTTTCGGTTTTGATTGTCTGGAAACAGGAAGCCTTAATAATAAAGTAGAGGAAATGGTTCTGTTGGTTATGAAAAGCACGGGGTTGGTTGAAAATTTTTTTATCTTTCACTTGAGTTTGACTGTTTTGAGCAGTTTTAATATTAAAGTTGTATTCAAAAATAAATTGTGCATATGAAACTAACATCAAGAAATTTTTTCTTCTTGGCGGTCAGCACTCTGCTCGTTATGACGAGTTGCAAGATCTTGGACAAGAGGGAAAAGAAGGATGAAGGCCCACTCCGGGTTTTCATCAATGGAAAGATATATACTGGAGCTCCTGGAAAGGAATGGGCCAGTGTAATGGTCGTTGAAGGGAAGTCTTTTTTGTATGTGGGCAATGATTTGCCTTCTGCTTTTTCTTCGGTTGGGAGTGTCGTGGACCTGAAGGGACGGACTGTTATTCCGGGCCTGTATGACAGCCATATTCATCCAATAAGCGCGGGAGAGGAGAAATTGTATAAATGTAACTTTCCGCAGACTGCAAGTCTGAAAGAATTGTTGCAAACAGTTGATGAATACGCTGGAAAAGCGGAAGGGGATTTTTGGATAACCGGAGGCAGGTGGTCTGCTGATTTACTGGGCCAGCTGGATAAGGCTGCTTTGGACTCGGTGTCTCACGGGCACCCAATTGTTCTTTATGATTTCAGCAATCATAATATTTGGGCAAATACGCTGGCAATCCGCAAGGCGGGGATTACCAAACAGATGGCTGTAAAAAAACATGGGAAATTGGTTGGGCTTAACCAAGACGGCAGCCTTTCAGGCGTTTTTATTGAGGAGGCAACAGGACTGTTTAGCGGGAAAATTCCTCCGCCAAGTATTCAGCAACTGGAGAAAGCTTTCCTGGCATCACAGGAAATTTTGCACGGCTACGGTATTGTCGGCGTGAAGGATTCATATGTGGGAGATAATGAAATTCAGACTTACAGAGGCTTGGATAGTCTTAATAAGCTGAAAATGCATGTTGCGGCATGTATTGGATGGGATTTGGGGCCAAAGGGACTTACTTTTGAAATGCAGAAGATGCGCTTTCTCCGTTTGTTCAAGGACAGCAGCCGGCATGTGGACACGCGTTTTGCAAAAATTACACTGGACGGAATTCCGCCTACGAAAACAGCGGCTATGCTTGAGCCGTACAACCCGGTTGAGGAAAAGCAAAAGGGGAAACTTCTGATTGCTCCTAAAGCTTTTTACAGAGATGTGAAGTGGCTGGACAAAATGGGGATAACGATAAAAGTGCATGCTGTGGGTGACCGTGCGGCTAGAACAGTGCTTAACGCTGTGGAAAAAGCACATGAGGCAAACGGCAACAGCGGTCTTCGGCATGAGATTGCTCATGGTTGCATTATAAGCGACAAGGATATGAAGCGGTTTGGAGAATTAAACGTTGTCGCGGATATGTCTCCTTTCTTTTGGTACCCGAGCCCAATTTTTTCCGGAATAGTTAAGCTGTTGGGAAAAGAAAGAGCGAAGAACTATTGTCCAGTTGCTGACTTGATGAAAGACGGCACTTATCCTACTTACGGAACAGACTGGCCGGTTGCTCCAAGCGTTAATCCTTGGCCTGCCATTGAAGCGCTGGTTACCAGAGAAAATCCATTCGGTGAAAGGAAAGGAGAATTTGCCGCTCCCGATCAAAAGATCACTCTCAAGCAGGCTCTGAGCATGCTTACTATAAACGGGGCCAGAGCACAGCGCACGGAAATGAAACGAGGCAGCATAGAAGAGGGAAAAACCGCTGATTTTATTATTCTGAACCAGAATATTTTTTCTGTTGACGTCAATGAAATAAGCGAGACCACAGTGCTTCAGACTTATTTCGAAGGGGAAAAAGTATACCAACGGAAAGTAAACAATTGATTGAAAGGAGAGCTGTTTTTTACAGCTCTTTCCACACTACTCATAAAACACAGCGACCTCGTCGAGGGCTTTACGGCGAATGTCCGGCACTTGGCAGTCTTCTGCCGGATAGCCTACGGGAATGAGCAGAAACGGACGCTCGTTTTCCGGTCTTCCGAGAGCTTTGGCTAAAAAATTCATCGGGCTAGGCGTATGTGTAAGCGACGCAAGACCCGCCTGATGGATTGCCGTCAGCAAAAAGCCTGACGCCAGTCCGACAGATTCATTGACATAATAGTTGTGACGCTTTTCGCCGTTTATTAGTTCGTAAGGTTTTTTCATCACGACGATAATCCAGGGAACGATGTCGAGGAACTCTTTGTGCCAGTCGGTGCCCAGAGGCGCCAGATCCTTCAGCCATTCTTGCGACATTCGGCTGTGGTAGCTCTTGTACTCCTCCTCTTCGGCCAGCAACCGGATTCTTTTTTTAAGCTCGCTGTTGGAAACTGCACAAAACACCCAGGGTTGTTTGTGAGCTCCTGAGGGAGCGGAAGAAGCCGTCATGATGAGGTTGCTGATTACCTCTCTGGGCACAGGCTTGTCCGAAAAATGGCGTACGCTTCTGCGGGTGTCTATCGCCGCATAGAAGGCTGAGCTCCTTTTTATCAGTTCTTCATCGGTAAATGTCTCTCGCGGGTAGAGAACGAATGGGTGGGTTTTCATGCTTATCGGATTTCGTTTTTTAGAAAAAAATAGCGAACAACAAGTTTAGGATGCATGACATCAGCTTATTGCGAAACATTTAGCGTAGATCTTCGCTCGATGAGTCTGCTTTGGGCTATGCATCCAAAAGAAAAATACACAATGTACAGTCAAGGAACAAAAAATTCCAAAGTCCGGAATATTATCATAACCGAACAAGAGGTCTGGACACTCAGTTGCTAAGGAGTTTGGCTTATTTTCCGCTTGAGTGTGTTTCCTTCCTTTAAAAAAAGGCCTTTTCCTTTCTTCCTATTTGTTGTTGAAGAAAGCACTGAATTGTTGGATTTTAAAATACGAAAATCAATGAATAAGTGTTATGGAATATACATCTGAAGAAAAAAACTGGGCTATGGCCTGCCATTTGACTGCCTTCAGCTCAGCTTTAATTCCTTTTGGCAATTTTATTTTTCCGCTGATCATTTGGCTGAGCAAAAAGAAAGAGTCTGCCTTTGTTGATCAGCATGGCCGGGCGTCTCTGAATTTTCAAATTTCAATTTTTATTTACGCAATGATCGTGGCTATTGTGGCCTTTTTTGGGGGGATAGGAACTATCGTTGCTTCTGCCCCTTGGAACTGGGACAGGTTCGATTACCATTTTTCTCCAGCTAATTTGTTATGGCTGCTGCCTGTGGCAGGGGCATTCATATTCCTCTTCTTTGTCTATGTTATTTTGATTATTGTGGCCTCGGTCCGCGCTGCCGACGGTAAGCCGTATCGTTATCCGCTTACTATTTCATTTTTATAGCAAATAAAAAGGCACGGATCTATTGATCGTGCCTTTATATGTTCATTCCAAAAGTTCTGTGCCTTATTGGCAGGAAATTTTTTCTATGCGGGCTTGATGTCTTCCGCCTTCAAATTCCGTTTTCAGGAAAGTCTCGACCATCTTTAATGCTTGCTGGCGCGCTGTAAAACGAGCAGGGATACAAAGAATGTTGGCATTGTTGTGCTGACGGACCAATTCAACGATTTCGTTGTTCCAGCACAGACCGGCGCGGACGTTCGGGTATTTGTTGGCGGTCATGGCTACGCCGTTGGCGCTGCCGCAGATCAGGATTCCCAAATCATATTCTCCTTCGTTTACGCTTTTCGCCACCTGGTGCGCGAAGTCCGGGTAATCCACCGACTCTTCAGTGAAGGTTCCGAAATCTTTTACGTTCCAGCCCTCAGCCTTCAGCATATCGCCGATGGCTTTTTTGTATTCCGGCGAGGCGTGATCTCCTCCTAATGCTATTTTTCTAGACATGATATTGGTATATGATAATTTACAATTTATCTCTTAAACTCTTCAACTTCCATTTTTCTTTTTTTACGGTAAATTGCTCGCGACATCCATATACTGAATTCATAAAGCGCAGAAAGCGGCAAGGCAATCAGTATCTGGCTCATGACATCCGGTGGCGTAAGGATGGCTGAAATAATGAGGATGACCACGAAAGCGTGTTTGCGGAAATAAACGAGGCCTTCCGGCGTGACGATTCCTGCCTGAGAAAGGAAATACATGACAATAGGCAGCTGAAACATGATTGCACACGACAATACCAGCATAGTAACTGTGGAGACGTAGGAAACGATGTCGAATTCGTTGAGAATGCTCGGGTCCAGTGAATAATTCGACAGGAAGTTGATCGACAACGGTGTGACAATGTAATAACCGAAGCAAACGCCGGCCAGAAAAAGAATAGTGACAAAAAACACTGCGCCTCTCGAAGCATGTCGTTCACCTTCGTGCAAGCCTGGGCTTATAAAGCGCCAGATTTCCCAGAAAGCGTAGGGAAAAGCGCAGATCAGACCTATGATCAGTGACGATTGCAGGTACATGGTGAATTGTCCGGTCATGGTTCGGCTCTGGATGATGAAAGGGAGCTGCTCAATGCACAGCACGTCCGAACCCAAAGACTCGCCCATTCGGCAAAGGAACCGATAGGTCCAGAAATCGAGGCGGGAAGGCGCCAGGATGACGTCGTGAAATATAAAGGACTTGGACAAAAAGGCAATAACCGCAAAGACCACGATAGAGCAAAGAGCTCTAATAATGTGCCAGCGTAACTCTTCCAGATGCTCGATGAAGGTCATTTCTTTCTCAGCTTGTGTCGTCACTTGGTAAGTAGTTTTGGTTGAAAAGTTGTTCGCCTGTCCCCGCTCAAATGTACAAAAATGAACAAAGGAAGACCTGTGTGTGCAAAAATAACAATTTAAGAGATGAAAGGCCAGAAATTGTTTTCGCGGCGAAAAAGTCTTCGGAACCGGAAATAGGACAAACAAAAAGCGGCACGATTTCCCGCGCCGCTTTTTGTTTGTCTGAATCCGATTTATAATTGTTTGGTGACTTTTTCGATTAGTATGTTCTTAGGAACAGCACCGATTTGTTTGTCAACGATTTCTCCGTTTTTGAAGATCAGGATTGTCGGGATGCTGCGAATGCCGAATTTAGCGGCTATTTCCGGGTTGGAGTCTACATCTGCTTTTCCGATTACCGCTTTACCTTCGAAATCTTCTGCCAGCTCATTGATAACAGGCGTAAGCATTTTGCATGGCCCGCACCATTCTGCCCAGAAGTCTACCAGTACAGGCTGGTCGGTGTTGGTGATTTCTTCAAAGTTACTGTCGGTGATTTCTAAAGCCTTGCTCATAATAAATCTATGTTTAAATTGTTATTTATTCTCGGTAAATATTTCGGATGTAAATATAAAAGAAATTGTCTCTAAGTCAGACGCAAAAAAAAGAATTATTCACATAAAATCGAATAGAATTTTTTTATGAAATCATAGAAGACACAGCATTTCAAATAACAGTTCCGGTATGCTTGACATAAGCTGTTCGGTTTGCGAAAATTGTCAGCGCTGCTGGCTAAGGCAATAGAGGTTTTTTTGGAAAATTTTTCTGCCAGATAAAATGCTTTTGCTGTGAACGGCGGAATTATTTTCGGCACAAAGGCTTCTTTTTATGAGAATTAATAAATTATCTAGATAAATTTATTCCGGAAAAAATCATTAGTATTTTAGTATTGATGAGGTTTTCTTTTCGCAGGAGCGAAACTAAAATGTTTTTTTGTAAATTTTTTTCACTATGAATCCTAAAAAAATCGTCAAACTAAGCAACGCCATCGGAATTGTGTCCATTGTATTGCTGGTGTACTGGGTGTTTGTTTTTATTACCGTGGAGGTTTTCGGGCTGAAGGTTTTCCGCGAGAATATTACGCAGACGTTTTACCTGAGTATTCTGGGTATTCTTGCTTTGATGTTCGGCGCCCTGATCATCAATATCATGTTCAACCTGACGCGTATTGCTCAAAAACACAACAATGATCCTGTGCAGGGAAAAAACGGGAAATTGCGCGTCCGTACGGTGGTTTTTATTGCAAGCTTTCCTGTGATTTTTGGATTGCTGTTCGGTGGAGATTATTTGAGTACGAAAAGAAGGGAAAAATTGCTGATTCGGTCGGCGGAATCTATTGTCAGCGATTATTCGGCCAAGGCAAACCAGTTGCTGGATTATTCTTTCGGAAAAAAATGGATAGACAATGCGGAGGACATATTGTATATTTTATCAAAAACAGACAAGCATTTTCCGCATATTACGGTGGTGGTCAAGGATACTATTAGTGGTTCACCTCTTTATCTGGTCTTTGATCCGGAATACAACCATGAATATTCTGAAGAAGATGATAAACTTCCACCTCTTAAAAAGCAGTATATCATGGAAACGACCAAGCCTGAGCGTGACTATTTGCAGGGAGTGTTTGCCGGCAAGTCGAACGCTGTACGTTTTAGTGCTCATGACGGTCGGTATCAGCTGTTTTATCCTTACGGAAAAGACGACAGGATGATTGTGTTTCTTTTTTCAGATTATAAAAGGCATGGAAAATTCGGAAGTTAAAAGAAATCCCACCGGCGTAAATAAGCTGTCAGTGGGATTTTTTTATGTCTTAGCTGCCGGCTGGGTTTAGTAGCTGAGCAGTGTATGAATTTCTGTTTCTCCGTTTTTAGCAAGCAATTTGGCTCCGTTCAGGAACGCAAGCTCGACGATGAAACTGACGTATTTTTTCTTTACATTAAAAGCGTCCACCAAGTCCAGAGTAGCAAGCGCTGTGCCGCCGGTAGCCAGCAGATCGTCGTGGATCAGCACCACATCGTCCTCGTTCATGGCGTCCTTGTGCACCTCGATGGTGTCTTCGCCGTATTCCAGCGCGTAGGTTTTTTGGTAAGTGTCCGCAGGCAGTTTGCCTTTTTTACGCACCAGCACGAAGCCCGCTTTTAACTTGTAGGCCAGAGCGGCTCCGAGGATAAACCCTCTTGATTCGATTCCCACAACTTTGGTGATGCCTTTGTCTTTGTAGTATTCGTAGAGCTCGTCTACCAAATATTCCAGCACCTCCGGCTTTTTCAGCGCCGTAGTGATGTCCTTGAACACGATTCCCGGCTTCGGGAAGTCCACAACGTCGCGAATGGAAGCCTTTACCTCCTCTAAACTTATTCGTTTATCCATTTTATATTTTGTCCGATTTTCTAAACAAACCTCAAATATACTAAATTGCAGGCGTTTTTATACACCTTTTGAGTTCAACGACTGAAAATAAAGAATTCTTTTCTAAAAACCACATTATTCTCATGATCACTATATTAGGTCCTACGGCTTCTGGAAAAACACACTTGGCAGTACACTTGGCCCGGCATCTGCAGGGAGAGGTGATCAGCGCCGATTCCCGGCAGGTTTATAGGGGAATGGACATAGGCACGGGAAAAGACCTGAGTGAATATGAAATTGACGGCCTGTGCATTCCTTACCATCTTATCGATATTGCCGAGCCGGGCAGCGAGTACAATGTTTTTCAGTTCCAAAAGGATTTTCTTGAGGTTTACAGCCAAATTCTGGAGAGAAATTCCTTGCCGATTTTGTGCGGGGGAACGGGAATGTATCTGGAGTCAGTGCTGAAAGGCTACCGCATGCTGGAAGTGCCCGAGGACAAAACGCTGCGCAGCAAGATGGCTCTGAAAAGCGATGATGAGCTTTCGGTATGGCTGTGTGAACTGCGCTCAGTACACAATACCACCGACATTCTTGACCGCCGGCGACTGGAGCGGGCAATAGAGATTGAAACATTTCAGCAGGCGCACCGTGAGGAAATGAATGATTTTCCGAAGATTAAGAACACTATTTTCGGGATTCGGTGGGAGCGGGAAACGCTGAAGAAACGCATTACTGAAAGGCTGAGGGCACGTCTGGAGCAGGGAATGGTCGAGGAAGTGGAAGGTTTGCTGGCCAAGGGGCTTACTCCCGAGCAGCTGAAGTTCTACGGGCTGGAGTATAAGCTGATTACTCAGTATGTGAAGGGTGAGCTGAACAGAAACGACATGTTTCAAAAGCTCAATACGGCCATACACCAGTTTGCCAAGCGCCAGATGACATGGTTTCGCAAGATGGAAAGAGAAGGAAGGGAGATTGTATGGCTGGAAGGCGAATGGAGCGAGGAAGAAAAAATGAAACGGGTAATCCGGACTATTTCTTAGTCGCAAATTTTTTCCTTTATGCTTTTCTGCCAGCCTGGTCTGGCGGGAACAGGGCGTGTAAATGCAGAAAACGGCCTTCGTTGCTCGGAGGCTGAAGAAAAATGCGTTACTTTGTTTTCCGGAATAGAATAACCTGTGGCCGCTTGCGGCCGTTTTGATAAAATATGAAAAGCCGCTTGCCGATATACCCAGTCCTTCGTTGTTTCAGCATGAAATTTTCTGTTTGCTGTTAGAAGTCCCCTTCTCAATAATTTCCTATTAAATACTGAATTTTATAAGTCTTTTTCTATGAAAAAAGAATTTTTGGAAACGCTTTTTCAAGCGCATCAAAATAAAAATTATATTCCTAATCGACAGGCAATATGCGAGCTTACCGAAAGCATTCTTCAGTTGCTTTTTCCGCAGATTGCCGAGCGGGAGTTTAAAGATTTGGAAAGTCTGGAGGAGTACGCCGGCAAGCTGCGTTTGCAGCTGACTGCCATTCTGAAAAGAAGCCGTCAGCATCTGAATGGCTCTGCGAATGGTATTGTCGATCGGTTTTTCGAGCATTTGCCGGAGCTGCGTTCTGTTTTGCTTAAAGACGCGCAGGCGATCTCGGACGGAGATCCGGCCGCGCAGAGCGTGGATCAGGTCATTCGTACCTATCCGGGTTTTTATGCTGTTGCTTTGTACAGGGTGGCGCATCAGATGCACCGCGAACAAGTGCCGTTGCTTCCGCGCATACTTACAGAACATGCCCACTCTAAAACCGGAGTAGATATCCATCCCGGAGCTGAAATTGGGGAGTATTTCTGCATTGACCACGGAACGGGCATAGTAATTGGCGGTACGGCCAAAATCGGAAACCATGTGAAAATCTATCAGGGCGTGACGCTCGGGGCGCTGAGCGTGGACAAAAGCATGGCAAGCCTGAAGCGTCACCCGACAATAGGTGACCATGTGGTGGTTTACGCCGGAGCGACTATCCTGGGCGGAAATACTTATATTGGCAACCACAGCCTGATTGGTGGAAACGTTTGGCTTACCCAAAGCGTGCCGCCTTATGCCAAAGTGTATCACAAGGCGGAAGTCATCACCAAATACCACGAAACCAGCGAAGACCCGATTGATTTTATCATATAGCTTCGTAACTTAGCAGGCTAATGGGTAAATACATGAATAAGAGGCTTGCTGTTTTTATTTTCCTTTTTTTGATTTTCGGCTTTTCGGCGAATGCCCAGCATTTTTTGGGAATTCGCGGAGGGGGTACACTGAACAAGTTGCTGGTTTTTAATAAACAGGGAACCCAAGGGCAGTACGATCCTACTGAGTACCGGCAGGGTTTTGTCGGCGGGTTGGTGTACCGTTATGTTAATGCACCTCATATTGGTCTTCAGGCCGAAGGCTTGTATTTCAGAAAAGGATATAATAAAAAGCTGAGCGACGTGCAGAAGGCCGACCGCACGGGCCGGATATTTCCAACAAGGGAAGCAATCGTGGATTATCTGCAGATGAATTTCCTTAGTTACATTTATGTGTTCCAGGGGCCTAATAAAGTGTACTTTACCATAGGACCGTATTTTGGATACGGACTTAGCGGAACAGAAAAGGTAAAGGATTATCAGAACGGTGCTGTAATAAAAACAGAAAATCGGGATATTGACTTCTCGGCAAGTGATTACACGCAGCTGGATTATGGCTTTGAATTTGGGCTGGGCTTCGAGCGCGCGTTTTCGTTTGGGCTTATTGATGTGGATTTTCGGTACACCTGGGGCATGGGCAACATATACAATGCAGACAAACCCTATTTCCCGGATCATACGCAAAACCAGTCGCTGAATTTTTCTGTCAGCTACTTGTTTCAAATCGATAAAAAATCCACAAAATTCTCGTATACCAGGTTTTAGAATCAAGTTTTCTGAATTTTCAGAAAATATTACTTGCTCCTGTTAACGAGTATGCTCGATTTTATTGTCACATACTTCACTCCACCACGTACACTTTCCGCAGCAGCTGCCGTTCGTCTCCGTCCGGATGATAGGCTTTCACTAACACCAGATAAATGCCTGGGCGGACCATGCTGCCGCTGCTTTCCTCACCTTGCCAGGTAATAACTGTCTGTTTTCCTGCAAACTCGTTTTGTGTGAGATCAATAACTTCTCTTCCG
>JAKSBZ010000355.1 GCA_022360875.1 Cytophagales bacterium
AAAGCCCCGGAGATGTCAGCTACTCCAACAACTGGCCTCATGAACCTCTGACAGGCAACAAACCGAGCAGCTCTATTCTGATGTGGTCGATGTTCTCAGTCGTTCTGATGATCGGCGGCATTCTGTTTCTTTCATGGTTTCACGCCAGAAGCGAAGACGGTGAAGAACACGCCGGAGATCTGCCGTCCAAAGACCCAATGATGAATCAGCGCATCACGCCGTCTATGCGCGCAACACTGAAATACTACTGGGTTGTAGCCGCCTTGTTCATTCTGCAAGTCTCGCTTGGAGCCATCACGGCGCATTACGGCGTAGAAGGCCAAGCCTTTTTCGGATTCAATCTGTCGGAATATCTTCCTTACGCCGTATCCCGCACCTGGCACTTGCAGCTGTCCATTCTCTGGATCGCCACATCCTGGCTGGCCACAGGACTCTTTTTTGTGCCGGTCATTGCAGGATTCGAACCCAAATACCAAAAACTTGGCGTGAATATTCTGTTTGTTGCCCTTGTTATCGTAGTCGGCGGTTCGCTGGCAGGCCAATGGTTCTCAGTAATGCAGAAAATGGGGCTTGACGCTTCGTTTTGGTTCGGCCACCAAGGATATGAATATGTTGAACTGGGCCGCTTCTGGCAAATCCTTCTTTTTGCAGGCTTGGGCATATGGCTGTTTCTGATGGGACGCGGCCTCGTTCCCGCCATCAAAAAAGCAAAAGAACAAAAAGCGCTGCTGATCCTTTTCTTAATCAGCGCCGCGGCGATAGGTCTTTTCTACGGAGCCGGGCTCATGTACGGGCAGCGATCGCACCTGTCGATGGCCGAATACTGGAGATGGTGGGTTGTTCACCTTTGGGTGGAAGGCTTCTTTGAAGTTTTTGCCACAGTTATCATTTCGTTTCTGTTCGCACGCCTGGGCATCGTGAAATCCCAGACCGCAACAAAAGCCGCGCTGGCCTCTTCCACTATTTTCCTTTTCGGAGGTATTCTGGGAACTTTCCATCACTTGTATTTTTCGGGAACACCGACAGCCGTTATGGCTCTGGGAGCGTCGTTCAGCGCGCTGGAAATCGCACCCCTTTCTTTGCTTGGGTTCGAAGCTTACAGCTATTACAAACAGTCAAAAAAAGGAAAGTGGCTTACCGCATACAAATGGCCGATCTATTACTTTATCGCCGTCGCTTTCTGGAATGGCTTAGGCGCGGGAATCTTCGGTTTCCTGATCAATCCGCCTATCGCTCTGTACTACATGCAGGGACTGAACCTTACTCCAGTGCACGGCCATACCGCCCTGTTCGGCGTTTACGGCATGCTGGGCATAGGTCTTGTTCTTTTTGCACTACGGGCCATGAATCCTGAGCTGGCCTGGCCTGAAAAAATAATGAAATGGGCATTCTGGGGACTTAACATCGGCCTGCTCGCCATGACCTGCATCAGCATACTTCCTATCGGAATTGCGCAAACAGTAGCTTCTGTTGACACTGGATTGTGGTACGCCCGCTCCGCAGAGTTCCTGCAGCAGAATATTTTCCAGCAAATCCGCTGGTCGCGGGTTCTGGGTGACGTCATCTTCACAACCGGCCTGCTGAGCTTCGCTTATTTCATCTTCCAAGTCAGCAAAGAACTGCTGAAGAAAAAACAGTAAGACAAATAACACAAACAAAACCTCTGTATAAATAAAAACTGGACGGAAGCTCCCCGGGAGTATTCCGTTCAGTTTTTTTCTTTCCACATTTAACTTTACTCCGGAAACCCAAAACGCTAACTACCTGTATATGTGCGCAGCACATCAAATACTCTTCCTCTCTTTATCATAACCAAGCACCAAAATCCCTATTCTTCCTCAGAGTATATCTTATTTTCCTTTACGGTTCATTTGAAAATCCTCAGACATCCTTCTATTTTTGCGAAAAAGCGATACCATGCAACATCCTACATTCAATTTTGTTCCCGGCCCTTCGGCACTATACTTTACTGCCGAGCATCATATTCAAGAAGCCGTTCGAAAAGGCATTCCATCTATTTCGCACCGCTCGGAGGAATTCAAAAATATTTACCGGCACACAGACTCACAGCTGCGCAACCTGCTTAACCTGCCAGACAATTACCAGATCCTTTTCGCCGCTTCGGCAACGGAAATCTGGGAACGAATAGCACAGAACTTAGTCCTGCAGAAATCGGGACATGTGGTAAACGGAGCCTTCTCGGAAAAATGTCTGCAAACAGCCAAAGACTACCAGCTGCAAACCGAAGAAGTTCGAGCTGCCTGGGGCGAAGTGCAGCTTGCTCAGCCCGGAAGCTTTTCCGATGATGTGGAAGTCATTCATTTTACTCTGAACGAGACCAGCACCGGCGCGCAGTATCCCGTCGAAAATATTTACGAAATACGGAAAGCTTACCCGGAAGCCCTGATCAGCGTAGACATGGTTTCAGCAGCTCCTGTGCTCCCAATCGATTTTGAGCAAATTGACTGCGCTTACTTTTCTGTGCAAAAATGCTTCGGTCTTCCGGCAGGACTCGGCGTCTGGCTTATCAACGACAGGAGTCTGGATAAATTCAGAAAAAACAAAGAAAGCGGCAGACTCACTGGAAGCTACCGAAGACTTGACCGAATAGCCGACTCGGCCCGGAAATTCCAGACACAAGAAACCCCGAATGTGCTGAACATTTACCTGCTCGGAAAAATTGCCGAAGACATGAACCAGCGGGGCATTCAGGCAATCCGAAACGACGGCATTTACAAATCGGTGCTTCTGTACGAAACTTTCCGCAAACACCCGGCACTGAAGCCTTTAGTCCTTGAGGAAAAATTCCGGTCGGGCACCGTGGCTTACGCCCAGTGCGAAGGCGGCGCGAAACGCTTTGTAGAGGCGCTGGCCCAGAAAGGATTGTGCATCGGGACAGGCTACGGCAAGCTTAAGGAAGATTGTTTCCGCATCGCCAACTTTCCTACTCACTCTCGTGAACTGATAGAAATGCTCTGTGACGAGCTTTTGAAAATTGAATAAGATTCTCTTTTGCAAAACGGCCCTGCTCACAATTATGGGCAGAGCCGTTTTGCAACTTTTCGATTAATAAAATCTATCCTTCTCTGCTAATTTTTCAGCCATTGCTTTCCCGGCCAGATAGCCGCTGCTCCAGGCAAACTGAAAATTGAATCCGCCCGTAATGCCGTCCACATTCAGGAGTTCGCCGGAAAAGAAAAGATTGGGAAATTGGTTGCTCTCCATAGTCTTTATATCAATTTCGGAAAGCTTCACCCCGCCGCAGGTTACAAACTCCTCTTTGAAAGTCGTCTTGCCTTTCACTTCCAGTTCCGTCCGGCTCAGCAAATCCACCAATTTGTTTTTATGCTTTTTGCCTAGCTCCACCCAAATTCTGTTTTCCTCAATATTCGCCTCAGCAACCAGTGCTTCCCAAAGTCTTTTGGGCATATTCCAAAGCGGATGCGAAGCCACCACTTTCTTAGGGTTTGAAACAATACGGCCGGCAATGGCCTGCCTTATTTCTTCCTCTCCCTTGTCCGACCACCAGCGAACCAGCACTTTATGCTGATAATTCAGCTCGCTCAGATGTCTGGCAGCATAAGCCGAAAGCTTCAGCACCGCTGGACCGCTGAGTCCCCAGTGGGTAAGCAGCAGCGGACCGGAAAATTCGAATTTAGTTCCGGCGATCTTCACAAGCGCATCGGGCATGGAAAGCCCCATCAACCTGTTGAGAAACGAGCCTGGCGTATTGAAAGTAAATAGAGAAGGAACCGGCGATTCTACAGCTATTCCTTTTTTCTGAAGCCAGTCATAAGCGGCTATTTTGCTTCCGCCTCCGGCGGCGAGCAGCACTGTCTTCGCAGAAAAATCGCCGTTTGTTGTTGAAAGCTTGTAAACTCCCTCCGACTGCTCAAAATTTAAAAGCTGCGTCCCCGTAAAAAGCTGCGCCCCCTTTCCTTCTGACTCCCGGCGAAGACAGTCAATAATCGTCTGCGAGGAATTGCTTGCTGGAAACATGCGCTGATCCGGCTCCGATTTTATCCGCACGCCGCGGTCCTCGAACCACCTGACCGTATCGCCCGTAGAGAACTGGGAAAAAACCTTGCGCAGCGGTTTTTCACCTCTGGGATAGTTCTTGATCAGCTGACTGATTTCCCTGCAGGCATTTGTTACATTGCACCGGCCTCCGCCCGAAACCTTGACCTTCGCAAGCACCTTTTGCTGTTTTTCAAGTATCGCTACTTTCGCATCCGGCTGCTGCTCAAGAATCTGCGCTGCGGCAAAATAACCCGAAGCTCCTCCTCCTACAATTACACTGTCGTACGTCATCTTTCAATCTCTGATTAGAATTCCCGCAAAAATATAAAAACCTGTCCGCCCGGACAACTTTCCCGGCCAAACAGGTTCATATTGATCCAATATACACTCGGCTCCTGCTTCTCCATTTGCACATGTCATTCTTTCAAAACTTGCTCCCTCAATTTCACTCCTCAGATTCCTCCGTTTTTTCTTTAAGCCCTTTCCAACGCCCGCTGCTCTTCAGTGCCTCAGTAACAATCCACTCCAACT
>JAKSBZ010000162.1 GCA_022360875.1 Cytophagales bacterium
AACCTCATCCAAGCTCTCGCCATTGGCCTTCTTCAGTACAGCTTTAATACGCCTGCAGCCATTCAGCCATGGCGCAAGCAGTAGAGAATCCGGACAGCTTTTGCGCTCCACCAGAAATACAGGGGGCTTGCCCGACTTCCGCCAAATGCTCAGTATACTGTCCCGGCTTATCCGAACCTTGTTCAAATCCAAATAGGTCACCCGGCCTTCTCTTGCATTTTTCAAAGAATAGCGCACCCAGTCTTTTTGATACTGCCGGTACTGTTTCGGAAGGCTGTCTAATTTGGACACTGCTATCACCGTGTCGGCCAATGGATGATTGAAACCTTCCAACTGCGTTTGCGCCTTCCCATTTACCCAAAAAAGAGAAAGTAAGAAAGAGAAAAAAAATGCATATCGATAGACTAATACAAGTTTCACCAATTTTTTCAAGTTTTTTCAGTCAAAAAACAACTGTTACCCCGTCTGTTACCCCAAAAAATACACCCTGCCAGCTAATATAGCGATGAAGCCACAGGAGATTCAAACTTCATATCTACCCAAAAAGTAAAGAATCTTCCGGAATAATTAAGGCTATTTTTAATTTAATTCCGAAAATTATGTCTGTAACAAAAAAAGGAAGAAGAGATTTTCTCAAGAAAGCCGCCTTATCCGCTGGCGCATTCTACATCGTCCCCAGACACGTGCTGGGAGGAAGCAGCTACACTGCCCCGAGCGACAAACTGGTGCGAGCAGTCATTGGCGTGGGCAGCATGGGCAAAGGCCATTTAGAATATTTCAAGGACAGCACGCACCTGGCCGCAATCTGCGACGTGGACAGCAAGCGCCTGAAAACCGCGAAAAAAATTGCGGGAAACAAATTAGACACCTACGCTGACTTCCGCGAAATACTCGAGCGAAAAGACATTGATTTTGTACAAATCGCAACCCCGCCGCACTGGCACGGGGTAATGGCCTCGGAAGCCGCCAAAGCAGGCAAGGATATTTTCTGCGAAAAACCCATGACCCGCAGCATCGGCGAGGGAAAACAGCTGGTGGAATGCGTGCAAAGGCACGGACGTATTTTTCGGCTTAACACCTGGTTCCGATTCCGCGACCAGTTCTACGGCCTCAATTCGGAAGTCAAACCTCTCAAAAAAGTCATTGACAGCGGCGTGCTGGGCTGGCCGCTCAAAGTAACCGTAAGCGGCGTGACGGGCTACAACTGGAAATTCTACTGGAGCGGCAAAACAAACCTCACTCCGCAGTCCGTTCCAAGCGAGCTCGACTACGACATGTGGCTCGGCCCGGCTCCGTACAAACCTTATCACCCGCACCGTGTTCACGGCACTTTCCGAGGCTACTGGGATTACGACGGTGGCGGGCTCGGCGACATGGGACAGCATTATCTCGATCCCGTGCAGTATATGCTCGGAAAAGACAACACCAGTCCTGTGTCTGTAGAAATTGACGCGCCGCTTCAGCACCACGACGCCATCGGTTCGTGGAGGCGGATTACCTACCGCTATGCCGACGGCTGCGAAGTCATCCTGGACGGTGAAAACAAAGACAAAAGCGCCGCGTACATCGAAGGGCCAAACGGAAAAATATTCAAGGGATTCCGTTCCGACATACCGAATCTGGACAAACTCGTCAAAACGCTTCCGGATCCTGAACCGCAGGAAACCGACTTTCTGAAGTGTATTAAAGAACGCAAGAAATTCGCCTTGAACGAAGAAAACGGACACCGATCCTGCACGCTGGTCAACATGGGCGTCGTAGCTCACCGCCTGGGCCGCAACTTAGAATTCGACCCTGAAAAGCAATGCTTCATCAACGATCCGGGCGCCAACCGCCTGCTTTACGAACCTATGAGAAACGGATGGACTGTATAACCCTAACTGTAAAAAAATGAAACGATTTTTTATTTCGATATTCCTTCTCGCATGCTTCAGCCTGCCCCTGAGCCATGCGCAAATAAATAGAACAACCAAGACGAAAATCGCAGACATGCTGGCGCAAATGCCGGTGAAAAAACACAGCCGCGAAGTCAAGCTCATGAAAGAGCTGTTAGAGCTGCAAGCCAGCGACAATGTGCTGCCCGGCCTCTTTTCCAAACTCAGCGCCGACCAGCTCGAAAAAGACCTGGCTGTACGCTATACTTTGAAAAGCCTTTCAGCCTATGCATCCGGCAGCTCAATTCAGGAAAACGACCGCCGCGCGCTTTCGGAAGCGTTTGTTCTGGCCATCAAAAACGAAGAAAACACGGAAATACAAAGCTTTCTGATCCGGCAGCTCCGCTTCTTCGCCAAGCAGGAAGCCACAGCCCCGCTTGCCGCATATTTGTCCGACTCTCGTCTGTACTTCGATGCAGCTATGGCTCTTGTTCACATCCACACACCTGAAGCATTGAATGAAGTTGAGCAAGCCGCCAAGACAAGCAAAGGCAAGACTCAGGAAAGCCTTATCGAAATGCTCGCCGGCACAGGACACAGTTGCGATGTAGACTGGCTGCTCTCGATGAAATCATCAAATCCTGGCCTGCAAAAAGTGCGGCTCCATGCTTTGGCTGTAACAGGTAATGCAAAAGCCTTCCCTGCGCTAGCTAATGCGGCCAAAGAGGTTTCTTTCAAATTCGAAAAAACCAATGCCGCAGGCTCACTGGAAACCTATGCAAAGGTTCTTGCCCGCCAGGGCAAAGATGCTCTAGCCAAGAAAACCCTGAAGCTTTTGCTTAAACAAAAGAAAGCCGATGTTCTGCATCTTCGTGCGGCGGCTATGGGCGCTTACGCACAATACTATGGACAGGAAATTCTGCCGGAATTGATAAAAGACATTGACCACAGGGACTTCGAACACAGAGGAAGCGTACGCGCTTTTCTTGCCAAAATGAAAGGCGGGGAAGTTTCTAAAAAACTGCTGAAAGCTCTTGAGAGAAGCAACGGAAAAGTCAAAGAGGAAATCATTCACCTGCTGGGCATCCGACGAGATCAAAACGCTGTTGGCCCGCTAATGCGAATCGTTAAGTCAAAAAACGGCAAGCAGCAGCAAGCAGCTCTTGTTGCGCTCGGGCGTATTCAAAAGCATGACGTTTTCCCTACATGCGCCTATCTGTTGAAAAACGGAGAAGAGCCTGTGATGAAAGAAGTTGCAAAAGTATTGAAAACTTACGCAACCAATGAGCAAATCGATCAGCTTGCCGGAGAATTCAATCAATATCCCAACGCAGCACAGCCTTCGCTTGTCCAGATCATCTCCGAGAAGCGAAACGAAAAGCACGCTCCGCTGCTGCTCGCCCAGCTTAAGAGCAGCAAACCTGAACTGAAAAACGCCGCGCAAAAATATCTGTCAAGAGTCGTGCGTGCCCAGGACGCTCAGCCACTGATAAGCGCCCTGCTGGCCGCCGATCAGGACAATGAAATCAGCAACCTTCAGCATGCCTTGGTCGCTTCCTGCAAGAAACACCCAAAATGCAAACAAAGCGACTGCGTAATTGAGGCGCTTCAAAACACCGATCACAAAAGCAGACTGCTTGCCGTGCTGCCAGAAATCGGCGAGAAAAAAGGACTCAAAACACTTCAAAAGCACCTGGACAATGCCGATCCGAACATTAGCAGCACGGCTCACCAAGCGCTGCTCAGCTGGCCGGGCACCGAAGCGATTCCTTTTATTTTCCATGTACTGAAAAGCGACCAGAAAAGCTATCAAAACAAAGCCTTTAGCGGATGTCTGTCGCTTATCCAGCATCCTTCAGTGAACAATACGCAGAGACTGCTGCTAACCCGCAAACTTTATGCTTTTGCCCAAAACGCAGAACAGCGAAAAGCAGCAGTTAGATCATTGGCCTATGTGCAGCACATCAACAGCCTGGCTTTTCTGGAAAGCCTCTTCGACCAGCCCGAAGTGCAGCAGGTTGCAGTACTCGCCGCCATGAAAGTCGCCTTGCCGAAACAGGGCAACTCAACAGGCCTGCAGGGTGAGTATGTGCACCAAGTACTGCAAAAAGTCACAAGCCTGATGGATCATCCTGAGGGAAAATATTATAAACAAAGCATCCGAAACTATGTGGCCAAGGACAGTAAAAACGAAGGCTTTTATCCGCTTTTCAACGGAAAAACACTTGAAGGGTGGCAGGGGTTCACAACCGATCCTGTCAAGAAGACGAAGCTGAGCAAAGAGAAGCTGGCTTTAATGCAGGCCAAAGCCAATGAGCGCATGAAACAGCACTGGTCTGCGAAAAACGGCCTCATCCGCTTCAAAGGCAAAGGCGAAAACCTCTGCACCGTCAAAGAATACAAAGACTTCGAACTGTATGTAGACTGGAAAATTGGCAAAGAAGGCGACAGCGGCATTTATCTGCGCGGTTCGCCGCAAGTGCAAATTTGGGACACAAGCCGCAAAACATGGGGCGCAAGCTACGGTTCCGGCGGACTGTACAACAATACGGGAAAAGAAAACCGAAGCCCTCTGAAAAAAGCGGACAATCCGATTGGCGACTGGAACACCTTCTACATTAAAATGAAAGACGAAATCGTCACTGTCTATCTGAACGGCGAGCTGGTTGTAGACCACATGAAAATGGAAAACTACTGGGATCGATCACAGCCGATTTTCCCTGCAGGGCCAATCGAGCTGCAGGCGCACGGTACAGACATTGCCTTCAGAAATATTTTTATCCACGAGATCAAAGACAATGAATATCAGCTAACCGAAGAAGAAAAAAAGGCGGGCTTCGTATCGCTTTTCAACGGCAAAGATCTTGACAACTGGCAAGGAGACAAAAACTCCTACAAAGTCAAAGACAATCTGCTTTGCGTAGTGCCAACCAAAGGCCACGGCGGCAACCTGTACACCCAGAAAGAATATGCTGATTTCGACTACCGTTTCGAATTCAAACTTACTGCTGGCGCAAATAACGGACTCGGCATCCGCGCACCGCTGAAAGGCGACGCCGCTTATGCGGGCATGGAGCTTCAGATTCTGGACAACACCGCTCCTGTGTATGCCAACCTGGAAGAGTACCAGTACCACGGCTCCGTCTACGGAATCAAAGCAGCGAAGCGGGGCTTCCTGAAGCCGGTAGGCGAATGGAACAAAGAACGAGTAGTCGTAAAAGGCGACCACATCCGGGTTTACCTGAACGGCACGCTTATCACGGACTGCCGCCTGAATAAAGCGCTGAAACACGGGCCAAAGGACAAGAAAAAACACCCTGGAGCTCTCAATAAAAAAGGCTACATCGGCTTTCTTGGCCACGGTTCCAGACTTTGGTTCAGAAATATCCGCATCAAAGACCTAAGCAAAGAAAAACCAAATTTATAAAAAAACAACTTCGGGATGAAGGAGACTGCTCCTTCATCCTTTTTCATAGTATCACCTTTATTCCTTTTTCAATGTCAGAAAAGAAAGAAAAAAAAACGTTCAGCAGACGAAAACTGATGAAAGGACTGGCAGCGGTTCCCGTACTGGGTGCGCTGGCGTGGGAATCGAACTTTTTTTATCAGAAGAGCAAATACAAGAATAAGGGACTCTCATTCCAATTTTCCCCTCTAAAAAAACTCAAAGCCAGCCGCTCGCGCACGATCCGACTGGGGTTTATCGGAACGGGCATTCGCGGCAAGTACCTGCTGGAAGGCCTGGGTTTTGTGCATCCGGACACCATTGACCGATGGAGACGGGAAGAAAAAGAAAACCCCAAAAAAAACCGCTACTCCCGTTTTATGGAACAGGGAGACCTGAATGTGGAAATCGCCGCTGTATGCGACGTGTTCGACGTGCGCGCTCAGCTAGCCATCGAAACCGGTGCCAACCGATACAGAAACGGAAAAGGCGAGAAAATGGCTCCCAAGCCCAAACGCTATGCGCACTATAAAGAGCTTCTGCGCGATTCCACAATCGATGCCGTAGTGATTGCCACTCCGGACCACTGGCACGGCACCATGGTCATCGAAGCGGCCAAACACAGCAAGCATATTTACGTAGAGAAGCCCGTAACCTGGCAGCTAGAAGAGACCTACCGTGTGCGGCGGGCTGTAAAAAAAAGCGGGATAACTTTCCAGCTTGGCCATCAGAACCGCCAAATCGAAGCATACGACCAAGCGCGCCAGCTGGTGGAAAGAGGCGCTCTGGGTCATGTCAGCCTCATAGAAGTAACAACCAACCGCAACTCGCCCAACGGAGCCTGGGTTTATCCTATCCATCCCAATGCCTCCAGCCAAACAATTGACTGGCAGCAGTTTCTGGGTCCGGCTCCGCGGCATGCATTCAGCAGAGAGCGGTTTTTCCGCTGGCGCTGCTGGTGGGATTACAGCACAGGGCTTATCGGGGATTTATTCACTCACGAATACGACTGCATCAACCAGATTTTCAGCGCCGGAATTCCTTCTTCGGCTACGGCTTCAGGAGGCATTTACCACTTCAAGGACGGCCGGACAGTACCCGACACGCTGCAGGTAACGCTGGAGTTTGCCGATAAGAACATGAGCATGCTATACAGCGCCTCGCAGGCAAACAGCTTGAACCGCGGCAAAACGCTTATGGGAACCGAAGCCAGCATCAAACTGGGCAGAGGCCTGGAGCTTTACGTGGACAACAATTCAAAAAAATACAAGGAGGCCATCCGCTCCAAGCGGGTTTCACCGGATAAACCGGCCTATCTTTTCGACCCTTCCCGCGGATTGGACGGGATGAGCTCGCCAACGGAAAAATACTTTGCCGACCGCGGACTTCTGGATACTACCCGCAAAGGAAAATCGGTTTCAACCACTTTCCTTCACATGGAAGAATGGCTTGACGCCATCCGCTTGAAAAAAGACACAAGCTGCAATATTGACCGGGCTTTTGAAGAAGGCATCAGCACGCACATGGCAACCATGGCCTTCAAAGAAAAAAGAACCGTTTTCTGGGACAAAGAAAAAGAGGTGATTGTATAAGCAATCCGGCAAACAAACGGATTTCTAGCATCAGATTTTTTAAAGAAAAAGCCGAATCGCAGAGAACGATCCGGCTTTTTCTTTTTTATAAAAAATTATTCTTAAACAGTCTGGCTGGTGTCAAACGACTCCAGATACTCGGCCACGCGTTTCACAAACATACCTCCCAAAGCACCGTCTACTACGCGATGGTCGTAAGAATGGGAAAGAATCATCTTGTGTCGAATGGCTATCATGTCTCCGTCAGGGGTTTCGATAACAGCCGGTTTCTTCACAATCGCTCCCAAGGCAAGAATTCCGACCTGCGGCTGCATAATAATCGGCGTTCCCGAAAGGTTACCGAACGATCCGATATTGCTTACCGTGTAGGTTCCGCCCTGCAGCTCGTCCACAGTCAGCTGATTCTGTCTTGCTCGGACAGCGATGTCGTTTATGCGGAAAGCAAGTCCAGTCAGGTTCAGCTGGTCTGCGTTTCTGATCACCGGAACAATCAGGTTGCCGCTAGGCAAAGCTACGGCCATTCCCACGTTTATATCTTTTTTCACAACGATGTTTGTCCCGTCCACCTGTACGTTCATCATCGGGAAGTCGCGAATCGCCTTGGCAATAGCTTCAAGGAAAATCGGCATGAAAGTAAAATTCTGTCCGTTTTTCTTCTTGAAATCCTCCTTGATTTTATTTCTCCAGTTTACTATCGGCGTTACGTCAGCTTCCACAAAAGAAGTAACATGTGGCGCTGTTTGCTTCGACTGCACCATGCGCTCGGCAATCATTTTGCGCATTCGGTCCATTTCGATAACCTCGTCGGAACCGCTTACCGGGACAGACACAGGAGCAGGAGCCGCTGCCTTGCTGGCACCGTTGCCCGAAACCACCGGCGAAACCGCTGGCATTTTCTGCGTTGCCGGCTTGCCTTGTTTTCGCTCTTCCAAATAAGCCAAAATATCCTTTTTCGTCACGCGGCCATTTTTGCCAGATCCCGACACTGCGTCAAGCTCTTGCTGAGAGATTCCCTCTTCTTTGGCGATGCTTTTCACCAGGGGCGAGTAAAAACGATCGCCGGTGCTTACCAACGAAGGACCTTCGGAAACAGCAGGTTTCGCTGCCTCTGACGGCGCCGGAATACTTTTTTCTTCAGAAACTTCTTTCTGCGCATCAACTGCTGATTCCTCCTCAGCTTCTCCCTCAACTTCAATCAACGCAATCGGATCGCCGACTTTCACAACGTCTCCTTCCTGGGCCAGCATTTTGTGCAGTTTTCCCTCGAACGGTGAAGGTACTTCAGTGTCAACCTTGTCGGTTGCCACTTCCAAAACCGACTCATCCGCCTCTATTTCCTCTCCTTCTTTCTTCAGCCAACCCAACAAGGTTGCCTCAAATATACTTTCGCCCATATTGGGCATTAACAGTTCTTTAATTGCCATAAAATTTCAGCTTTTGGGTGCCGTTGGTTAATGTTTGCTGTGCAGAGCCTCCAAATATAATTTGGCGAAACCCAACGGTAAATTAACACAATTTTGTCAACCTTAGCAAGTTGAGCGCCGCCATTGACGCGCGGTGAATAACCGTTTTTCGATCCCCTCCGATAGACAGCATTTTTGCAGTCACCTGATTTTCAGAAGCCACAGCTATCCACACAGTTCCAACAGGCTTATCCTCTGTGCCTCCGCCAGGTCCGGCAATTCCGCTTGTAGCCAAACCAAAATCAGCATTGAGCCGCTGCCTTACGCCAACCGCCATTTCCTTCACGGTTTGCTCGCTCACTGCTCCGTAATCCGCCAAAGTCTCAGACTTCACGCCCAGCGCACTTTCCTTCAGCACGTTTTGATAAGCGACTACGGACCCGTTGTAATATGCTGAACTTCCCGCATTTTGGGTAATCAGATGCGCCAGATAACCTCCTGTGCAGCTTTCTGCCGTTGCAACCGTCATTTCTTTTTCCTGCAGCAAGTTTCCGATTGCCTGAGCCAAGTTGATATCACCGTAACCATAAATATATTCCCCGGCGATTTTCTTTAACCCTTCCAGTTGCTCGTCAATAGCCATTGCAAGCTCTTTCCGGTCATTTCCCTTGGCTGTCAAGCGCAGCTTCACCTCGCCAAGCGACGGAAGATAGGCCAGTCCGACATTAACCGGCAGCTGTTCGGCCCAGGGCTTAATCAGGTCAGCCAAAAACGACTCTCCAATGCCTGCCGTCTTCACTACTTTATACTCAATCACAGGAAGCGCAAAAGTCTCACGTATTTTCGGCAGTACATAAGCTTTAGTCATATGCTTCATTTCCTGCGGTACGCCCGGCATAGACATAAACACTCTGCGGTTTCGTTCAAACCACATGCCCGGCGCCGTGCCTCGCTCGTTGGTTATCTTAATGCATTTTGCAGGCAACACAGCCTGCAAGCGGTTAAGCGCTGTCAGTTCACGGTTAAACCTCATAAAATATTCAGTAACGTCCTCCAGTGCTTCCTCGTGAAGCGCCATTTCACAATCGAAATGCTCCGCAAGCAAAGGTTTGGTAAGGTCGTCGGTAGTCGGTCCTAACCCTCCAGTGATTAAAGTTATATCCGAACGGGATTCCGCTATTGTAAAAGCCTCCAAAATAGCTTGCCGCTCATCGGCAAGCACTGTTCTGTAACGCACACTGACGCCCAGATGCGTCAACTGCTGGCTTAGCCAGTGCGAATTAGTATCCAATGTCTGGCCAATCAGCAACTCATCGCCGATTGCCAAAATTTCCGCCGTTATTTCCTTCATAATATTCTAAACCTGAAGGCTGCGAGGTCCATTTCCCTAAAAATTCAGCCTTCAAATTAATTAAGCTTCCGCTTCTTAAAAATTAAAACACGCTGCTGATCTGCATAATAAAGTGTCCCAGCACGTCGGGCTTCACCAATATGCAAAACAGAATTCCGAAAAATGCTCCGTACAAATGGGCGTCATGGTTAATGCTGTCAGCCTGATACTTGCTGCTGTAAATGCTGTATATCATATACAAAGCCCCCAGAACAATGCCCGGCAGGCAAATAACAAAATACAAACAGATCTTCTGCAGCGGATTGAACAGGATAAAGGCGAAAACCAGCGCAGAAACGCCTCCTGAAGCTCCAAGGGCATTGTAATAATGGTTGTCTTTGTGCTTAAACAAAGTCGGGAGGTCGGCAAAAACAATTCCCGCCAGATACAGCACGAGAAAATAAACCACGCCAAGAGACCCAAAATAATAGGCAAATATTTTTTCCACCACGCCCCCGAAAAAATAAAACGTGAACATGTTAAAAAACAAATGCATCTGGTCTTTGTGAATAAAACCTGACAGCAGCATGCGCTGCCATTGCCCGCGGTGCCAAACCATATACGGGTTCAATATCCACTTGTTCATCAACTCCGGCTTGCTCCATGCTGAGAAAGATGCAACCACTGTGATGACTATAATAACAACGGTCAAATTCATAAAAGTATGTTTTCTCCAATAACGCGGTCAGTTCCCCATAGAAACGGATATTTTACGTTATCCGTTTCAACAGGAAACAAATGCTTTCGCTTATTTCTCTCTTTTCAACAATCCGTTTGCAAAGGCCTTCAGTACCGCCTTACGTTCATCCGACACCTTCACTTGGTCGAAAGCAATAAATCCTTTGTCAAAAAAGGCATTCATCTTCGCTTCCGTAAGCTCTCGTATACCAAGCCTGTTGTAAATGCCTCGCACGGCAGCCACCTTCTCTTCCTTGTCAAACTCTTTTTTCTCCAGCCAGAAACGAAGCTCCTTCAGATCCTCTCCCTCAGCTTTCTGCAAAGCGTTAATCAACAGAAAAGTTTTTTTATTCTCAATGATATCTCCGCCTACCTGCTTGCCGAACTTGGCCTGGTCAGCATACACGTCCAGCAAATCGTCCATCAGCTGAAAGCCAATCCCGATATTGACGCCGAATTCATACAGCTTTTTTCTGTCAGCTTCTTCGGCTTCGGCCAACAGCGCACCCAGCTCCAGACTGAAACCAAGCAATACCGCCGTCTTCTGACGGATCATGTCCAAGTATTCCTCTTCACTTACCTTCTCGCGGGATTCGAAATTCACATCCTTCTGCTGCCCTTCACAGACCTCGGCAGCGCAATGATTGAATGTTCTCAGAAGCTCCGCCAAGTTGCCTGTATTTGCTTTCAGGAAAAAATCGTAGACCTTGATCATCATTACGTCTCCTGAAAGAATCGCAATGTTCTCGTCCCATTTCTCATGAACAGTCTGCCGTCCCCTTCGGAGCGGTGCATTGTCCATAATGTCATCGTGCACCAAGGTGAAATTGTGAAAAACCTCAACCGCAAGCGCAGGAGTCAGAATGCGCTGATAATCCTCCTTAAAGAGCTTGTAAGCCAGCGCCACCAAAAGCGGCCGCAAACGCTTTCCTCCCAATCCCATGATGTAGCGAATCGGCTCATAAAGCTCGGTTGGCTCTTTGCCAAAATTCAAAAGCGATATTTCCCGATTCAGCTCTTCTGTCAATTCTGACAATTGCTTGCTATACTGTCCCTTCATTTATTTTTTCCTCGATTTCAACAACGTCACTATTATTACAATTATTCCGACTGTTACCAGCGGGATACTCAGGTATTGCCCCATATTATACTCAAGCTTGTCTTCGAAAGCCACCTGATTTTCTTTAAAAAACTCGTATACAAAACGCAAACTGAAGACCACCACCAAGAAAATTCCGAACAGCAAACCCTTCGGAGTTTTTTCCTTGTATTTCGACCAAATTCCAAAAAGGACAAAGAAAAGAAGCAAACAGGACAACGCTTCATAAAGCTGTGCCGGATAACGCGCCACGCCCCACACCTGCGCTCTGAGCGTTGTCACGCCACGGTCCTGTGTAACGGAATAATTCAGTTTCTGGTCCGAAGGAATCAGAATATGCTTGCGGACATAGCCCACCTTCTGCAGCCCATATGCCAACTGGAACTTAGCGTATTCCTCGGCCTGTTCTTTGCTGAATCTGCGTTTTTTGAAAGTAATAATCATGTCCACAGGCTCGGCATGATGCGCTGCTAAAGCCTGGCGGCCTTCGCCTTTCTCGAATTCTATGTCTTCAATATTCGCATTGTTCTGTTCGAAATAACGCTGCGGATCGTGCGCGAAAACAACTCCGTAATCCGAATTGGTCGGTTTTCCGATAATCTCCGAATTCATGAAGTTTCCGGTCCGGATCAGCGCTCCAGCCAGGGCCACAGTAATCACCAACCGGTCAATCACCCAGAAATAGGTTTGCCCTTCTCTGGTGATTTTTTTTATTTTAATTCCTGAGAAGCTGATTTTGATATAGTAATTAATATACACCCACACGCCGATGATTAGTGCAACAGCCGCTCCGTGACTCGCCAAGCCTCCTTCCCATATCTTGATAATGTCTATCGGATTTGCCAGATATTTTTCGGCTTCATAAAAAAACACATGACCCAGCCTGGCGCCAATAACAGTAAATATTACGGCAATAATCACGAAGGTTTCCACATCGCGCTGCGGCTTGTTTTCTGCCTTGAAGATCTTGTCAAGAATAATCTGCCCAAAGATAAAACCCATAGCAAAGAGCAGCCCGTACCACCTTACTCGAAAGCCCGGAATGATCTCCGGAGTCGGGTACCACAAAATATAATTCAGTAAAGCTTGCATAAAGCGTTTGTATAATGAGTGTTAAGAATTTACATTTCCAAAAAATGAAAGACCTCTGGAACTTTCAAAAAGCAAAGAAGCAATCTACACAAAAATAAAGGCAGAGGAAAACCTCAGCCTTTACAAATATATTTTATCTTTTTTTCAAATCCTCCAATTCATCCTTGAAGCCGCCCGAAAGAATTGGAAAGCGGCACCACGATCGCGGATCAATATTAAAATCATCCAGATGAAAAGAAGGCGCCAGACGCTCGCGCTTCCACTGGTTGCGCGACCACATCGTAAAAAACTTGATGATATGAACCTTCAGCAAGTCCGGAGACTCAAGCCGCTCTTGCATCAGCTTATCGTACACTTCCACCGGAGACATTCGCTGCCCTACGGCCAGCCGTTCTATCGCCACAATCACCGGATAAGGCATCAAGTCGCTTTCGTCAGTCTGCTCATATTCGGCAGGACGAAGCTCTGCCGTAGGCTGCAAACTGTTCACGAAGCGCAATCCTTCGAAATCAAGGGATTTTTCAGCCCAGCGCAGCCAGCTGAGCACAAAATGCTTGTCCACGCCCGCAATAGGCGCAATGCTGCCGCAAGTATCGCCGTCCATTGTGGCGTAGCCAACGTCGCCCTCGCTCCTGTTGGAAGTAGTCAGCAGCAAACCGCCTGTGATATTGGCCAGCATCCAGGCCACAGGTCCGCGCGTTCGCGCCTGAATATTCTGCAAGGCCAGATCGTCATTTTCCCAGGTAAGCTTGCGCCCGATCGCCTGCTCAACTTTTTCAGTATACGAGTCCAGTTCTTCGTCAACCGACCAATGATAAAACGAGGCTCCCAGACTTTCTGCCAGCTCTCTCGCCGACTGCAGCGTTGCTTCACCCGAATTCTTCGTTCCCTGATAAACCGTCACGAGCAAACGCTTCATAATCGCGCGTATATGCTCTTCCTCCGGCTGGGCAAGCACCTCTTCGGCCATATACTGCAGGTTTCCTTTTTTTAGAAAAGCCTCCGCACCCAGCTGCTTAACGCCCATTCTCACCATATGGGCTACCAGGACTGCACAAGCGCTCGAATCGGCACCGCCGCTTAGCGACAGCACAAAACCACGGCTTCGGGCCTTGCGCATATAATCGAAAAGCGCCAGGGCCGCAGCATTGGCGAACTCCATTTCTTTGTCCCGCACGTCCTTGTTGAGCGCCTCGTTCTTCAGGTCTTTCTGCGCCCGGTCCGTATCAATAACTGCGGTCACTAAATTGATGTCGCGGAACGAAAAGCGGGTGTTGCGCTGCAGCAGCTCGCCCCGCTGAGAAATCAGCACCTCTCCGTCGTACACAATGCGCCCGGATTCGTTTCCGAGCAAATTGGTATACACGTATGCGCAATTGAAGCGCTTCGACGGCGGCACGACCAAATCGTAGCGCTGGTCGGTTTTGGCGAAGGAAAAATGGCTGGCGCTAAGATTCAGCACCAAATCCACGCCTTTTTCGGACATGTCGAGCGCCGGACGCTGCGGATGCCAGGCATCTTCGCAAATCTCAATGCCCATTTTCAGCCCGTCAATATTATAGATTACACTGCCTATCGGGTAGGTTTTCCCTTCAAATTCTATAAAGTTCTTTTTGTCTTCGTACCAGGGCGTAAACCAGCGCGGTTCATAATGCACGCCGTCGCTGGCCAAAATTCTCTTGGCCGAAAAGCCAAGAATCTCCCGGTCTTTTATGATGCAGGCGCAGTTATACAGCCTTCCCCTGAACGGCACAGGCACGCCAACCGCCACGGTTATACCTTCGCAAGCTTCGGCTATTTCCGGCAAAAAACTCATCGCCTTCCGGTTAAACCAATCCGCCAGGAACATGTCCTCGCAACCATAACCTGTAATCGTCAGCTCTGGCAGACAAAGCACCTCCACTCCAAGAGCTTTGGCTTCTCTGACCGCCTCCAATATATTTTTCACATTCCCTTTCCAGTCAAAGGGAGTCTGATTCAGTGCAGCCCCAGCTATCTTCACTCTAGCCATACTCGTACAATTTTTCTTAATAATTAAAAACCGGAAGCACGCGCAATAAGCCATGGCCCTGCGCTGGATAATATTTTCCTGAAAG
>JAKSBZ010000250.1 GCA_022360875.1 Cytophagales bacterium
ACCGGCACAGCTTGCGCATTATGGCCTCCTTGCTGTGAATATGCAGAATTCCGTCAATTTCCAACGCCATGCTGAACAAATCCATACGGCGGTACATGTCATCCACGTCCCTGATGTGCTTTGGCGACCAAAAGCGTTCGGCAATCGCGGCGGTTCGCGGCCAAATCCTAGAATCCACCGTTCTGGCCGTCACCAGCTCCGACCACATAGTCGCCTCGCCGCCCATAATGTTTGCTTCTGCCGAAGGTTTCAGCGGCTTGTCGCCCAGCGGATCGTTCAAATAATGCGATTCCGCTCTTTTCATCAGGTCAATATAGTATCCCGAAGAAACAATCATTTTATAGCCTTTCTTCGCCGCCTGGTACATGTCCATGCCTTGCCAGTTTCTCCAGCCGTGAACCAAAGTTTCTTTCGGAAGCTCCGGCGTGTAAATTTCGTCCCAGCCCACCATATGTTTGCCCAGGCGCTTCACCATTTTGGATATTCTTGTACTGAAATACAACTGAAGCTCATGGTTGTCTTTCAGCTTGTTTTTCTTCATAAATTGCTGAATGCGCGGGTTTTCCTTCCAGTGAAGCCCCTTGTTTTCATCCCCTCCGATATGAAAATACTCATCTGGAAACAGCGACGCCATCTCTGCGAAAAGCTTTTCAAGAAGCTCATAAGTTTTTTCATTGGTTGGATCCAAAGTCGGATCAAAAACACCGGCGTTTACTTCCATCTTGTACTCATAACCAGCAGGCGCACTTCCGATTTCCGGATAAGCCATAAGTATCGCCGTGGCATGGCCCGGAACGTCGAACTCAGGCATTACCCGAATCCCCAGTTCTCCGGCATAAGCAATGACTTCCCGAATCTGCTGCTGGGTATAGTATTCACCGTCCGAACCCTTTTCATGCAAAGCCGGCAGCACTTTGCTTTCAATCCGGAAGCCCTGATTGTCGGACAAATGCAAGTGAAGAACATTCAGCTTGGCAGAAGCCATCGCATTCAGGTTGCGCTTCAGAACATCGACAGGCATAAAATGCCGAGACGGATCCATCATAAGTCCCCGCCAAGGAAAACGAGGAGCGTCATTAATCTCCACAGCCGGGAAATAATATCCGTTTTCGTCAACCTGCACCAGCTGCAGCAAAGTTTCCATTCCTCTCAGAGCGCCGATGTCGGTGGGCGCTGTCAGACGGATGCCTTCAGGAGCTACTGACAGGCGATAAGACTCATCCACTCCCAGCTTCAAAACGCCTGCTTTTTGAACTTCTACCTGCAGAGAAGCCTCGGAAACCTGGCTGTCCGTTCTCAAAAAATGCTGCTCAAAGAAAAGTCCCGTCCGATCGTCAAGCCTGCGCAGAAATCGCGTAGCCTGCGGATTCAGCCTTTCCTCCGGGCCTTTCAGGTTTACGGTAAACGAACGCAATATGCGAAACTTTCCTTCTTTTGCCTGAATCTCCTTCGGCATTGGCATCAGACTCCACGGGTTGTCAACGGCGGCAAAGCCAAAATTTGGAAGTATACTCATTAGCAATACTAAATACAACAATCTCATCATTTCATATTTATTAAAAAAACTATTTCCAGGCGTTTCGTAAATACTACTTTCAAAAAAAATTGACTGATATAAAAACTTTAAAAAAACACTTCAGCAGTCATTCTGCAAAAGACTGAACTAAGCAAGCGTTTATAAAAAAGGACGAAAAAATTCGTCCTTTTTCTATACTAAATTACATCAGTTCCATTTCATACGATAGCCAGCGTCAACCATTCTGTTTTTCTCTTCTGCGTCGCAAACTGCGTAGTTGAAACCCGACCGGATACTAAAACCTCCCGCTTCCCCGTCTTTGTTCAATGCCAAAATTCCAACTTGAAGATGAGGCATATCCGGATGATTTTTATGCTTTCTGATAATTCTGTCGACAGCCTCGCAGCACGCTTCATTCGGGTGCATTCCCTGACGCATCAGCTCCACCACAATTGTGCTTGCTGCCGTACGAATCACGGCTTCGCCCAAGCCGGTAGCACATGCACCGCCCACTTCATTGTCCACAAACAAACCAGCTCCAATAATCGGCGAGTCTCCCACACGTCCGTGCAGTTTCCATGCGGCGCCGCTGGTTGTACATGAACCGCTTAAATTGCCCTGAGCATCCAGCGCCAGCATACCAATTGTATCATGATTTTCGATATTGATAACCGGCTGATATTTCGATTTCTCCTTCCACTTCTCCCAGTCTCTTCGTGCTTTTTCAGTCAGCAAATTTTCATGCGGAAAGCCTTTTTCTCGTGCAAAGCGATAAGCTCCTTCGCCCACAAGCATTACGTGAGGAGTCTCTTCCATTACTTTGCGTGCAACGGCAATCGGATTTTTGATATGCTGCAAGAACGCCACAGAACCACAGTTCGAATGATGATCCATAATACATGCGTCCAATGTTACATTTCCGTCGCGATCAGGAAAACCTCCGTATCCCACGCTGCGAACATTCGGATCGCTTTCAGGCACCATCACACCTTTCTCCACCGCATCCAAAGCAGCTCCTCCGGCTGAAAGCGTTTTCCAGGCTTCTTCGTTAGCCGCCATTCCGTGGTTCCATGTAGAAATCACGATTGGCCTAGCCCTCTTTTTTCTTTTTCTGCCACTCTTGGCCAAAGCATCCTGATTCCAAATCAACGAGCCCGCCCCCAACAGAGAGGTAAGCGCCGATTTTTTCAAAAAATTTCTTCTGCTGAACATGATCTATCGTTTTATTAAGCTCTGTATCCAGTTTACAATACCTGTAGTCCTGCTTTTCGGTATGCTTCCAGTGTCGCATCTTCCGGGTCCAACTCTGTTATAAGCGTGTGCACGTTATCCAGCTTGCATATTCTAAAAGGCTGAATGCTGCCCAGCTTTTCAGAAATAGCCACCGACACAACTCGCTCCGCTTTCTGAACCATCAATTTCTTTATGTTCGTTTCTTCAAGGTTGATGTCGCTTACTCCCTGGACTGAATGAATACTCCGAGTCCCCAGGAAGAATAAATCGGCATGAATGTCCTTAATAAGCTGAGAAGTTTCCAGGCCTACAGTAACCTTCGCGCTGCCGATAATCCGTCCGCCCAAAAAAATGGTCCGAATGTTTTTAAAATTCGACAGCTCATAGGCCACCGGAAGGCAATTTGTTACAAAAGTGGCTTTCAAGTCATGAGGCAACAGCCGGGCGATTATCAAGTTGGTTGTCCCGCCGTCCATAAACACTACCTGCTCTTCCTCAATCAGCTCTATAGCTTTATGAGCAATTGCGGTCTTTTCCTTTTTTGCATATTCCTCCCTGTCCTCCAGGCTAAACGGCAAATAGCTAGTGCCCTTGAGCACTGCGCCTCCGTGTACCTTGTTGATTTTTCCCAGATCCGAGAGTTCCTTGAGGTCTCTTCGGATTGTGTCTTCCGAGACCCCCAGTTGTTTGCTCAGTTCAGACGAAATCACCCGCTGGTTTTCACTAATCTCTTTCAGAATGATTACCTGTCGTTCTTTCTTAAGCATACCTTATTTTTCTTAAATGCAATTTGTGCGGTTAGCCGACTAACCAGCTGTTTCAAACCTATAGAAAAAATGAATCATGAGCAAATCCCTCAAAGAAATATCCTCTGAAAACCGCACAAATAAGCACCTATATCACTAAAAAAAAAGACTTTCCGACTGAAACAAGCTAAAAAAACACAGATGGCTTGCCTGTTCAAAACACGAAACAAAGTTAATAAATCACCTCCCGGCACACACCGGCATCATATAACAAACTATCTAACACCTTTTTACACAACCGCCAACTCGCTATATGCCTCGCATATGTGCAGCCTGTCACGCAAATCTACAAACGCTCTTTACTTGTTCGCAAAACAGCAACTTTAGCTGTTTTCAACAGCCAAACACGCACAATCTCTCGTGTTTTGTTTTGATATTAAAAATTTGCCGTTACCTTTGAAAAGCAAGACCAAAACAACGGTATAAGCATAAAAAAAGCGCTTACTGTATAGGTAAACGCTTAGGTTTTTTATCTTAAAAACACAAAAAATTGTAGCACAAAAATCACAGAACAAATAATCCATATTGGAAACTGCCATTTCCGAAAGGGTCGTGATTTTCTTATTTACAATTTTGAGAAAGGTAGATATTTTTTGTGAATTTTACCAGACCCGGCGAGCTTATATGCTCTCATAACAACAAAAGGTTTTATGACTCTTCCGATGCTCCCAACCTGAATGCTCAAAGCATAGAAAACCGCAGAGATTTCGGAATTTATTATTGGGCTCCGATAAGCAGTTATATGCTGACTATCAACATCACGAAAGCGGCATTCGGCCGCTAAAAACATCAAAATCAGATGAAGAACATCAAAATCACTTTATTTTCACTGTCTGTTCTATTGTCCGCGATTGCACAAGGACAAAACGTCAAACTTGCAGGGCTGAAAGCCATAGATTCCGCAAGCGTTCGCTCTACGCTCAGCTTTCTTGCCTCCGACTGGATGGAAGGCCGGGAAGTCGGCCGAAAAGGCGCTTATATGGCCTCTGAATACATTGCAAATCTGTTTGACATTTACGGCCTGAAGCCGCTGAGCGGGAATAGCTTTTTCCAGCCGGTGCAGCTTATCGAATTTAAAGCCGGCAAAAACCAAGAGATGCAGCTAATTGAAGGATCCCGAAAAATCCTGCTTAAGGATGGCACAGACTTTAAGTTGGCATCCCCCTCTCAGCTGGGTCTGAAAACCACTTCTGAAATCGTTTTTGTTGGTTATGGTCTTCAGGATGAAACAAGAAATGACTATAAAGAACTGGACGTTAAAGGAAAAATCATTCTCAGATTAAGCGGCTTTCCTCAGTCTGAGGACAAAGCTTCCAAAATGTGCATGCACTACACTTCGCTGGGGCCGAGGAAAATTGCCAAACAAAAAGAGAGCGCCGCTGTCCGCAACGGTGCTGTTGCTGTACTGGAGCTAAACCTGAACAGTAACGTAAAAATCAACTGGGCAAACAACAACCCGGCGCATACCAACCTGCCATATTACGAAGGCGAAAAACCGCTTCCTTCCTATTACGAAACAAAAGTGCAAATTCCTGCTCTTTTCAAGGAACTGGCTCCTCCTGTATTCCGGATATCTGAACGAATGGCAAAGCATCTGCTGAATACTCGGGAACTGAAAAGTCTGGAAAAAACCGACGCAAAAAGCCACAAACAGTGGAAATCTGCACTAAAGGGCAAAAAAATGCAGATTGTCAGCAGCACGGAATCCGAACTGATCAACTGCCGGAATGTGCTGGGAAAAATTGAAGGCAAAAATCCGAACGATATTCTGGTTGTCGGAGCACATTATGACCACCTGGGAACACGGGGAGGATATATATGGAACGGCGCCGACGACAATGCTTCAGGAGTTACCGCTATCCTGTCCATTGCCAAGGCTTTTCAGGCCACAGGACAGAAACCCGAAAAGACAGTTGTTTTCGCCGCCTGGACAGGCGAAGAAAAAGGGCTCAACGGCTCGAAGCACTTCGTAAAGAATTTTACTGAAATAAATCAGGTGCAGCTTTACCTGAATTTTGACATGATCGGCAGAAACTCCTCCTGGGATACCGAAGGCAATAAATGCATGATGCTATACACCAAAGCTTTCGGAAGACTTGAGGTTAACGACAAACTAAACAACAAAAATTTCAGGCTTAAGCTCGACATCGCCTACAGCCGCGTGGAAAATCCGAATTCGGGCAGCGACAATGTTTCTTTCCACAATGCTGGCATCCCGATCTATTGGTATCACACCTGGGGACACCCGGATTATCACAAAGCCACTGACCACGCCGAAAAAATCAACTGGACTAAAATGCGCAAAATTATTAAGCTAAGTTTTCTGAACAGCTGGGATTATGCCAATGGAGTTGACTTTCTAAAAAAAGGAGAGCTTTCTGAAGAATTGTAAGCTTCATAATTTAGCTCGTTTCCAAATAAAAAAAGCCTTTCTTCGAATCAAAAAAATTCGGAGAAAGGCTTTTTGCTGCAATAGATTTTGAACTACTTGCCGGCCACTTCTTCAACCGTCTCCAATATCACGCGGCAAGCCTCCCGGATTTCCTCTTCGGTTATCACGAGCGGAGGCGCAATGCGAAACGCATGAGGTGTAGACAAAAACCAATAAGTAATCACTCCTTTGGAAATACAACGAGTCACAACTTCGTTTACCATTTCAAAGCTTTCCATGTCAATTGCAAACATGAGTCCTTTTCGTCGGATTTCTTTAATCGCCGAATGTCCCGACAGCAGCTCCTCAAACAGCTGTCCTTTCTTTTCAGCCTGTTCTAGCAGACCGTCTTCCGTCATCACTTTCAACGTTGCATTTGCCGCCGCACAGCACACCGGGTGCCCTCCAAAAGTTGTAATGTGCCCAAGAATCGGATTTTCCGACAAGCACTTCATCTTTTCCTGCGAAGAAATAAAAGCTCCCATAGCCATGCCACCGGCCATGCCTTTTGCTATTGTCAGCACATCCGGCACTACACCGAAATGCTCAAAAGCGAACAATTTCCCTGTTCTTCCGAATCCGGTCTGAATTTCATCAAAAATCAGCACAGCTCCCACTTCCGTGCACCTGCGGCGCAGAGCCTGCATGTATTCAACATCGGGAACACGCACTCCCGCATCGCCCTGAATAGGCTCGACAATAACTCCGGCTGTTTTCTCCGTGATATGCTGCAGCTGTTCCTCGACGTTAAAGTCTATAAAATGCACTCCGGGAAGAAGAGGCCGGAATGCTCTTTTTTTCATTTCATTCCCGGAAACGCTTAAAGAACCCTGTGTATTTCCATGATAGGACCGGTTGAAACTTACTATTTCTTTCCGTCCTGTAAACCGCTTAGCCAGTTTTATTGCCGCCTCATTGGCTTCTGTTCCCGAATTCACATAATATGTGCAATCCAGTCCATCGGGAAGGTTGTCCACCAAACGCTTCGTCAGTTCTATCTGCGGCTTCTGGATCATTTCTCCGTACACCATCACAAACAGGTACTTGTCCAGCTGCTCTTTAATGGCTTCAACCACCTTTGGATGTCGATGCCCAAGATTATTCACTGAAATTCCCGAGATCAAATCCATATACCGCTTGCCATCGGAACCATAAATATACAAACCTTCAGCGCGATCCACTTCAATAGCCAGCGGATAAGGAGAAGTTTGAGCCTGATGCTCAAAAAAAACTCTTCTATTGTCTTTATCCATCTTAATTCTTGGTTTTCTTCCCTGCCTTTTTATTCTTCTTTTTCTTTTTTGGCTTATAAAAATCTTGCATTCCTGTCAGCTGGCGAACCACCACCGAAGCACAATAAGCTCCAAAAAGCGGCGGCATATAGGATATCGTTCCGATTACCGACATCTTGTTTCTTCCTTCCTCTTCTTTCACGCGGCTTCTGTCAATATCTTCCGGTGAAAAAATCACGGGAAAACCGCTGCGAACTCCAAACTTCTGCAATCGCTTTCTTACATAACGTGCCAGCTTGCAGTTGTAAGAATCCGAAAGATCCCCTGCCTGGACCTTCATAGGGTCAAATTTTCCTCCAGCGCCCATTGAACTTACAATCTTAAGATTGTGCCTCAATGCAGCCAGAATCATAAACACTTTGGGCGTCAGGGTGTCAATGCAGTCTACCACCATATCGAACGGCGCCGAAACTAGCAAGTCCTCCAACTCCTGACCTTCCATAAAATCAGAACGAACGTTAAGTTTCAGCTCCGGATTTATCGCTAGCAAACGTTCTTTCATTACTTCCGTCTTCAGATGCCCTTCAGTCGTTTTCAGCGCTACCAGCTGGCGGTTTCTGTTGCTCCTCGAAACCTCGTCACCGTCTACAATAGTCATTTCGCCCACGCCTGCCCGGCAAATGGATTCAGCCGCAAAACCGCCGACTCCGCCCAGTCCGACCACCAGCACATGAGCATTCCTCAGCTTCTCCAGCTTTTCATCACCCAACAGCAACAGTGCCCTTTCATCCCAAGTTTCCATGATCCACTTATCTCTCTCTGCTTTAGTAACTTTCCAAATTCCATAAAATTGCGGACAAAATTGGCAAAATCGATTGAATCAAAAAAACAAAAAGAGAATTAATCAGTTCGAGTTATGCTCCCTTCATCCGGAACAAAAAACTGACTCAAAAGTAGAAAAGACAGTCCGTATAAGTTCTTCTGTCTCCATTTTTCTTAGCCTACTGGCTGCAACATACAAATCTTCAATAGAGTATTCAGACTGATCATCCGTTTCAAAAAAAATACGGTCAAGAGGGCATTTCATAAATACCGATTCAACTTTTGGACGAAAAATAAATGGACCGAATGATAAGAACACAGTGTGCTTCAACAGCTGCGTCATAATCGATACATTCCCCTGAAATCCGTGGATTATCCAAACCTGTCTGGCTTTCAACCTTTTTTTAACACTCAGTATATCAGAATAGGCCCTCACACAATGAATGATCATCGGTTTTTTCAACTCTTCCGAAAGCCTGACCTGCCGCTCAAAAACTTCCATCTGAAGCTCCAAATCAGCTCCTTTAGCTCTATCCAAACCGGCTTCGCCTACAGCCAAACAATTCTCTTTTTCCGCAAGCTGCCTAAGCCGGGTCCAGGTTTCTTCCTGAATCTCGCCGGAAACGCTCCAGGGATGAATGCCGACAGAAAAAAAGTGCCGGGGAGCCTGCCATTTGCCTGCTCCCCGGACATCTACATTTTCAATAAAAAAATCACTGCTGTTCAACTGGTGAGTATGAATATCAATCAGCCGCGGAAACTTCAAACAATTTTTTAGGGTTTTCATGAACAAACTTATACTTAAGCAGCCGCTGCACTTTATCTGAACTCACAATCTTGAACGAACGATGTTTGTCGTCCAAAAATGTCGGCGGCGTATATCCGCCGTTCAGCGCTGCTTTTCTAAAAAAATCACTCCTCTTGGGGTGCCTCGGAGCACAAACATTAAACACTTCGCCCCGGCAAGAAGGCACTTTCAACAATTTACAAATAATATTTACACAGTCTTCCAAATGCACCAGATTGACAGGCGCCTCTCCATTTTTCAGATTTTTCTGATTCGCCAAAAAACCTCCCGGATGTCTTCCTTTGCCAAACATCCCCGCCATCCTGATAACCGTCGTATTGAAGTCAGGCTGCATTTGCAAAAGTCGCTCTGCTTCAATCAGCGCCTTGGCTTTTTTGCTTTCAGGATACAGAACATCCCGTTCGGTGACAACCGTGTTCAGATTTGGATAAACATTAACAGAACTCAAAAAAACAATATGCTGCACAGGCGAGCGATGGATCAAATTAATAAGCACTTCAATCTGATGAGGCAGAAATTGGTCGATGTCCTGCCGGTCTTCAACAGGCAAGTTCAGTATCAAAGTATGGGCATCAAAAAATGTGTGATCATAATCCTCGTTTATCTGCGGGGACAGACGTATCAAATAAGGTTCAACCCCATAACCAGAAAGTCTTTCCAGCTTTTCAGAGGTGGTTGTCGAACCTTTAACAGGCTGCTCCTCTTCCACCAGCCTTTTTGCCAGCGCCATGCCTAACCAACCGCAACCTAAAATGCTAATGTGCTTCATAGAGTTCACACTTTTACGTCTGCACTCTACTAACCATCTTCCCGCAATTTTCTCTTTTTCAAGAACCGGATTCAAAGTAGGTTTTGACGGAATACTAAAAAAAAAGCTAACTTCTTTGCTTGCTCATTAACTTCACCAACACGTCGTACTCAGGGACCTGCGATAGTATTTCCCGAATCAGAACCATCAGGGGAACCGACAAAAAAATGCCAATTATTCCCCACAGATAGCCCCAAACAATCAATCCTGTCAGTACTGTTGCGGTATTTAGCCGTAAGCGGTCTCCCAGATATTTGGGTTCCAATATATTTGTGGTGAAAAACTGAAAAAAAGCCAGGATGAAAATGAAAAGAAAAAAATGAACAAAGCTGTCAATCTGCAAAAAACCCATAAGCCCGACCAATACGCTGGAAATCACGGCTCCTACATTGGGGATAAAATACAAAATGAAAGTGAGAAAACCCCAGAATAATGCGAAGTCTACCCCAAAAAACGTGCATGTAATAAAAAAGCAAATTCCGTTCGCTAAGCTTGCCAATAACTTCACCAAGATATATGTCTGGACGGCGCTCCTCACGCGCCTGAACTGTGCTATCAGCCGCTTGCCTCGAACTCCGCCTCCCCCGATGTAACGCAAATACCGCTTATAATGCAGAATGGCTGACATCAAAAAAACCAGATAAATCGAAGCGAGTCCGATTGTTTCCCCCACCTGCACCATTGCCTGTAAAAAAAATCCGGTATACTTAAGAATCCACTGCGTTTCGTTGAGTTTTAATTCACTAGACAGGTATTCTCTCAGGTTGAAATTCGGCTGGTAGTGCTTTTCCAGAAACGCCTGAATTCTGTCCAGCTCCGCGCTGAACGATTGCATAAATGCGTCCCGCTGCTCCAGCACCTGGTTAATTGTCTGAGTGATAAACATCGAGACCAGATACATCAACCCGCAGAGCAGAAGAACCAAAACTCCTATGGCTAATCCCAAAGGAATTCCCCTGCGGGCCATTCTACCAACGATTGGCTCGATCAGCACGCCGACAAAAACCGCCAAGACAATGGGCATAACCAAACTGGAAAGCTCCTGCAGCAAGTAGGCAGTCAAAACCGCAACAATAAAAGCCAGCTTGTTATTTACAGCACTCAGCTTATCGGGCAACAATTGCATACCCTCAGCAGACAAAAATTCAGCCATCTGAGAGCTGACAAAAACTGCCGGCAGTAAATCTCAGAATGAATAACTGTCAAAATTCACATTGAAAAATCGGTTATCTCTCAAGAAGTTTCAAGGCCTCTTCCAGCTTGGCTTCCATCGGTTGCAAAGCATCAATCCAGTGAATCGAATAGCCCCGCCGCTCCATGCCTCTAAACCATGTCATCTGCCTCTTTGCAAACTGATGAATGTTCCTTTCCAGCTTTTCAAACATTTCTTCCAGAGAAATTTTCCCAATCACGTGAAGAGTCACCCATTTATATTCCAGTCCGTAATAGATCAAATCTTCGGCTGCGACGCCCTGCGACAAAAGTCCTGAAACCTCGTCCAGCATACCTTCTTCCATACGCCTGCGCAAGCGGGAAGAGATCTTTTCTCGGCGGTTTTCCCGGTCAATTGACAAACCGAAAATCACTGGTTCTATCTCCGGCCGGTTGTTTTCCCGCACCAGATCTTCAGGATGATTTTTAAAATACTCATTGATTTCAATGGCCCGCACGACACGCCTTCGGTTTTCCCGGTCCTTCAGCTCTTTGTGCTGCTTAAGTTCGTCCAGATAATAGATAAGCTCCTTCTGAGTATAATCGCATAGCTTCGCACGGAGCTCGGTGTTTTTGGGTATCCACACCTGGTCATAGCCGCCCAGAACAGATTCAATGTACATGCCCGTACCTCCGCACAGAATAGCCGGCCGGTTCCCGGCTCTGATTTCTTCCAGAGCACAAAAAAAATCCCTATGAAACTCAGCCACATTGTATTTTTCGCCGGCATCCCGAATGTCAATCAGATGATACGGAACCTGCTTGCCGTTTACCACATACTCCTCCAGGTCCTTTCCCGTTCCCAAATCCATACCGCGAAACACTTGGCGCGAATCGCCGCTGATAATCTCAGCTCCAATGCGGGCAGCCAGCTGCGCCGCAAAAGCCGTCTTGCCGCTGGCTGTCGGCCCCACTACCGTAATAACTTTCACTTTTTCCTTAGGCATAGAACGAAGATAAGAAAACTTGCGTTTAATAGCTTTAAGCAATCCCGGAAATAGAAATCCTGATGCATTTGTTTTGAGTTTCTGCGCATTCCTGCGAACTTGCTTTTTTTATTCTAACTTCATGAAGAAAAAAATTCTTTGTTTAGCCGGTTTTCTCCTAATAAGCATTTTTGCAGTGCTATCATGGGACCAATACGTTACGAAAGAAACAGCACAAAAATGCTATTCGTCTCTTCGGCAAATCCCTTCGAACAAAGTCGGACTGGTTCTGGGCACGAGCAAGTTCCTGAGAAAAGGAAGCATCAACCCTTATTTCTCTTATAGAGTCGACGCCGTAATAAGGCTTTATAAAAACAAAAAAATTGATTATGTGCTCATCAGCGGAGACAACAGCACCGAAAGCTACAATGAGCCGCGATACTTCCTTCAGGAGCTAGTTAAACAAGGAATACCTAAGGATCGCATTTTTCTGGACTTTGCGGGATTTCGCACTCTGGACTCTGTAGTACGGGCTCACAAAGTGTTCGGACAGAGCAAGTTCACCATAATCTCCCAGCCTTTTCACAACCAGCGAGCCGTCTATATTGCCCGCTTCAACGGCCTAAACGCTGTGGCGTATAATGCTCAGGACCTTCCGTCGGACAGAGCTTTCAAGGTGCTGCTTAGGGAAAAATTCGCGCGCGTGAAAATGTTTCTTGACCTTTACGTGCTGGGAACCGCCCCAAAATTTCTGGGCAAACCTGTTGCAATTACAAAAGCCGCAAACGAACAGCCTTGATATCTGTTTTATTTCCGTATTTTTTTGAAAAGCAAACATGCTTTTCGTTACAAATAAGTACTGCCAGTAATTTATATATTGTTATTATTTTGCTGAATCACTGGCGATGAAACGTAACTGAAAATAATAAAAAGTCGAAGTACTTAAAATTTACTATTTAACAACACAACATATGTCAAATCCTCTTTTAAAAGAATTTGATACTCCTTTCGGGACAGTCCCCTTCGAGTTGATTCATCCTCACCATTTCCTGCCTGCGCTGGAAGAAGCCATTCAGAACGCCAAACAGGAAATACAGGCGATAATAAAAACACAAGAAGCCCCCAGCTTCGAAAATACGGTTGAAATGCTGGAACACTCCGGCAAGCTAGTCGGTCAGATTTCTTCCGTTTTCTTCAATCTCAACGCCGCGGAAACGTCCAAAGAAATTCAAAAAATCGCTCAGCAGTTTTCACCTGTGCTTACCGAATACACTAACGATATTCTGCTGAATGAAAAGCTTTTCCGACGCATTGAGCAGGTGTACAACTCAAAAGAACAGCTGCGGCTAAACCCCGAGCAAAACACATTGCTTGAAAAAACTTACAAAAGCTTTGTGCGAAACGGCGCCAAGCTAGCGGACGAAAAAAAAGAAGAGCTTCGGGCCATCGACAAAGAACTTGCGCAAAAAAGCCTGAAATTCGGAGAAAACGTGCTGCAGGAAACCAACAGCTACGAACTGACAATCACCAATGTCGACGACCTGGACGGACTCCCGGACTTTGTCTGCGAAGCCGCCGGCGAAGAAGCCAGGAAACGGGGCAAAGAAGACCAATGGGTGTTTACACTAGAATACCCAAGCTACATTCCGTTCGTGACATATGCCGACAACCGGGAACTCCGCAAGCAAATCACTATCGCCGCCGGACAAAAAGCGTTCAAGAACAACGAATACAACAACGAATCGCTGATTACTGACATAG
>JAKSBZ010000356.1 GCA_022360875.1 Cytophagales bacterium
AGATATTACATCCCCTACCCTTGTCTTTGAGAAATAATTTCCCTGCCCTTGAACTGAAAGAAAGTTTTGGCTTCACAAGAGACTTCTTTACTGGAAGTGTGCCTCAGAAATTTGTGGAGGCTTTAATGTCTGGTTGATGAGAAGAGGAAAAGCCAATTGTGCAAAAATTGCACAATTGATTTTCATTCTCTTTTAAACCATTTCCCTGCATGTTCTCCTTCTTCTTCTAAGACATAAGAGGTACTATACAAATCATTTTCTAAATAACATCTTATCCCTTCATAAGGATCATTATGAATTCGGAAGCAATTATAACCTGAATTAAACAAGTATAAATATTTCTCAATATCGATTGCTAAACACCAATTTTCATTAGTCTTTCCTACTGGGAATAGTTGCCTTCCTATTAAAGATGAATAATAATCAAACTCTGTTTCTTCCCCATCTATTGATGATATATCATCAGTCATCAAATCAAATCTGATCCACAAATCATACTCTTGAGTTACTTTTTCTCCAAATAATTCGATATGCTTTTTTCCTTTATTATGGACTTCTAATCCTACTAATTCAGACATAAAGTCAATATAAAAATCTGAAAAATCATCAGGCAAATTGCAATTAGAAATATTTAATTTCTCTTTTCTTCCTTCATACCATCCAGCTTTTTTAAAAAAAGGAATTACACTTTTAGGTATACTAGACATATATTTTATTGTTAATATGATACTTCAATAACTTTTAATCGCTTCATTAATGGAGAACATGAAACACAAGCGCACTTAAACTTACCATGGGATCCTGCATTCTTAGCAGATCTTTTTAGTGATACAGCTTTAGATTTAGTCCCTCTTAAATAATCAATTGCTTCTTCAAGTGTAGGAACTTTATTTTTGAAATGATTATTTAGTACATCTGATAGCACTTTTACTTCTGCACATTTACCGTGACCATTTGACTGTATTCCACTTTTTTTAATCTGTTCCAATAAATCCTTAATCAGAGGATTAATACCATCAAAATAATCAACACTCCCATTCCTAATACTTGTAGCTGAAACTGGACTAAAGTTATCTCCTTCCATCACAGCTGCTGCACCAGGTCGTTTGTTATTAGAAAAATTTTCCAATGCAGACAATGACTCCTTATCGAGTAAATCTGAAGCATTCTTTGATAAACCATCTTCATCCAAAAGCTTTAACCATAATGATAAATCATCAGAATAATTTACATCAGGAATTCTCTTTGTTATAACATCATCAA
>JAKSBZ010000398.1 GCA_022360875.1 Cytophagales bacterium
AACCAGTTATCGAACGCACATCCTTTTGGCTTTCTCCAAAAACAACAATAGCCTCAAGCGCCTGTGCTGAAGACTTCAATTGTACATCGACAATCGATTTCGCGCCCACTGGAATTTCCTGAGGATCGTAGCCAATATATGAAAAAACCAAAATGTTATCAGCCGTCAACCCTCCAAATTTGTACTGCCCTTCATAGTTAGTCACTACCCCTGATGTTGTGTTTTTCAACAACACATTTACACCAATTAACGGTTCACCACTCTCGGCATCTGTCACGATACCCTTTACAGTATGTTGAAGTTGCGCCTGAGCCAAATTCTGCACACAGCAGCTCAGGAGCAATAGCAACAGTACCACGTACTTATGTTTCATATCTATTATTATATTGTTGTTTTCTCTGAAAAATTAAAATTCAGCATGACTCTTTTTCAACTCTCAGTCATCTTATGCATCCGTCTCCAGTTTTTTTTACTGTTGCACCTTCTCCGGACTCAGCACAAACTCCATGTGATTTTCCTCCTTCAGATACTTTCTCGCCATGCGGCTCAGCTGTTTGGCGGTTACTCCCTGAATCTGCGCCTCGAAGCGCGAAAAGTCTTTGGCTGTTTCTCCGCGCGTAAGCTGATCTTCCATCACGCGGCGCCAGTATCCGTTGGTTTTCAGGGAGCCTTCGCGGTTTTTCAGCCATGCTTTTTTCACCTTTTCAAGGTTCTCTTCCGAAATCCCGTCCTTCATTTTCTGGATTTCGCCAAAAGCGGCTTGCGTCAGCGTGTCCAGATTTTCCGGCGAACAAGTAAAATACACGTCCATGCGGTAGGCGTTATACGGACGCTGCAGAATTGTAGAGCCTGCAAACGGCGAATACACGCCGCCGATTTCCTCACGCAGTTTCTGATTCAGGCGAATGGTCAGAATATCGCTGAGAAGCCCCATGGCGATACGGTCCTTCTGCTTCGACGGATATTTGCCTGTAAAACGCATGATCATTTTCGACTTGTTCACCGTGTTTCTCGGGAACTCGTAACGGTGCTTTCCTTTCGGAGGACGCGCGCCGTGATCTTCGAAGGACACTCGGATTTTATCACCAGGCAGACCTCCTAAATACGTCGCCAGCAGCGGTTTGATTTTCTCAACTTCGAAACTTCCCACCAGAAAAAACCGCATGCCTCTGGCCGACTGAAAACGCGACTGATAAAAATCAAAAGCCTTGTCCAAGCTGATTTTATCCAGTTTTTCCGGAGTCAGCAAAGTTGCAGTGCGCGGACTGTTCTGCATCATGACTTTATTGATCTCGTCGGCAAAATAAGAATCCGGGCTGTTCAAGCTGTTTTTGTTGTATTCCTTTTTGTTCTCGATAAATTTCTCAAACTTCTGCTTGTCTTTTCTCGGTGCTGTAAACGTTAAGTGAGTCAGCTGCAGAAGCGTTTCAAAATCCTCTTTTGACGAAAATCCCGTTACGCCTTCCGTATACCGGTGAATATACGGGCCGACATACACTTGCTTACCCGAAGTCAGGCGTTCGATCTGCATCGCGTTGAATTCCGACAAGCCGCCTTGCCCGACTAATGTCGCAGCCATAGAAGCGTTGTCAAAGTTATCCAGCTCTGCCAGCGAGTAGCCGCCCTCGCGCAGCGAAGAAAAGCGAATTTCGTTATTTTTAAAGTCGGTTGGCTTCAGCGCCACGCTCACGCCGTTGGCGTATTCCAAAGTCGTAATGCCCATTGAAGGCTCAATAATTTCTTTCACAAGCTTGCCTGCCTGCGGCGTTTCTTCCATCAGCTCAGCATCCAGCTCCTCGTCTACATAGGCAGACACTTTTTCTTCAGCCGTCTCTGCCAGAGCAGCAAGAATCTCCTTTTCGTCCGGCAAATCCGCATTTTGCGGCGCTGTAACGAAAATCACTCTATTCTCCGGCGATTCGTCCACATACTCATCCACCAAAGCCTGAATATCAGCCAAAGTGATTTCCTTCAGCGCGCTGTGTACGAAATTCTTTTTGAAAGTAAGACTGGCGTTTTCCTCGCCGTAAATAATATGATTGGAAATAGCATTCATAAGCTGCCCCGAAGACTGTTTGCCTTCTTCCATAGCCATGTGCTCAAAATTCTTGTAAAGGATTTCCTTTTTTCTGTCAAGCTCTGCCTGTGTAAAGCCGTGCTGCTTGATTCGCAGCAACTCGCGCATCAGCCCGCGCATTCCGTTCAGCACTTCTCCGGATTTCACAGTCGCCAAAGACATATAGCGGTCTGTCTTGCCCGATGCGCTGGTCGCATAAGACTGAGCGTACATATACGGCGCGTCAGGTTGCTGCGCAACTTCCGTCAAGCGCTGGTTCACCATATATGTGTAGAGCAAATTCGAAACACTGCGTTTTAGATCTGCCAGCGTTTTTTCCTCTTTGTGCGGAAACTTGCGAATTATTTTTACGGAAGTGCTCGTAATTTCCTTGTCCTTGATACACTTAATCAGCGTGTTCTTGTGTGAAGGAACCGTATAATATTTTCTTTCTTTTTGATTTTCTGGATTTTTCAGCTTTCCGAAAGTCGCTTCGATTCTGCTTTCGATATCTGTCTGATCGAAATCGCCGACCACTACCAAGCTCGCCAAATTCGGACGATACCAGTCGCGGTAAAACTTGCGCAGCTCTTCGTCGTTGCCGACTTTCGTCACCACTTCCTCCATTAGACCAATCGGGCGGCGATTCAGATAACGCGCTCCGTGATAGAGCAACGGATACATCTGGTCTTTCAGGCGCTGCGATAGTCCGATCGTCGTGCGCCACTCTTCCAGGATGATGCCGCGTTCTTTGTCGATCGCCTCGGTGCTCAAAGTCGCTCCCGCAAGCATGTCTCCCAAAATCAGGAAGCCCTTGTCCAAAGTTTCCTTCTCTCCGTTCGGCAGCGGCAACATATAAACCGTCTCGTCGTATCCTGTGTATGCATTCAGGTCGGCACCGAACTCCACTCCGATAGACTGCAAATAATCAATCATGCTGTTCTCCGGAAAATTTTTGCTTCCGTTGAAAACCATGTGTTCCAGAAAATGTGCAAAACCTCTCTGCTCCTCCGTCTCCAAAATTGACCCTGCTTTGATGATCAGACGAAACTGAATCTGCTTTTTGGGCTGGGCATTTTTCTGCAGATAATACGTAAACCCATTGCTCAGTGTACGTTTGACAACCTCAGGGTGGAAAGGAATCAACCGGGAATCAGCTGACTGCGCGCTGCAGACGAAACTCTGAACAACCGATAAAACAAAAATGAATATTACTGCTGCTTTTTTCATTAATCCAATTAGCATATCAAAAATATAATTTCTCGCTCGCTCATAAAACGCATTGCATATTTGCCATTTTCAAAGATGAGCTATCCAGCAAATATATCGCGCAATTGTGAATTTTAAAAACATATAGCCGGTATATTTCGAATTCACATAGTTTTTCTGTCTTTATCTAAATAATAAGCAATAAACCATATCCCGTCAAACCAACAAAAATTGCATTAAGCTAATCTTGAATTATGAACATCTTATTATTCTTTAATGTATACGTATTTTACTTTTTCTAATATTTATTAAATTCACAGACACGTTTTAGCTCATTAAAAAAAATGACGAAACTCACTAGTTTCGCCATTTATTATTTCATCCGCTTAGTCGCTGTTAATAAAATTTTAAAATATCCACATAAAATAATTTTATACACCCATCATATCAACATAACACAACTGCTATAGAGAAAAACATGGGATAATTCGCAAATAGTATCATCTAAGAAAAATTCAAAGGAGTAATGAAAGAGAAATCAATGATTTCATTTTGAAAAAATAAATTTCGGAGAATAAAATTCTGCTAAGCATATTCCCTTATCTGCGGCACTCAATTTTTTACTGAAAACATTTCCAACGCGTTTCCGCAATAACAATCGCTAAAAATTCAGCTGTGCCTGCAACCGAACCATGCTTCCGGCCTGCCGGTTCGCTCTTTTCACAGAATCCTCGAAGCGGCGATCCGCATACACGTATTCCGCCGTTAGCTCAAACGCTTTAAAAACCTGCCATTCCACACCCAGCTCAATTTCTTCTGCAGCAACGCTCATCGCATCAAGCTCATGCTTTTTTCCGCCGTCATAATACTGGTACTTCACGAAAGGAAACACGATGCATTTGCCGATATCGGCTTTGTACATTGCCTGCACATAGCCGCCGTTCAGCTTCTGAACAGAAACCGTGTTCGAAGCCGGATCGTACTCCGGCCCTTTGCCAAAATTATATTCGGCCTGTAATCCGAAAGGCTGCGGATAATACATAATGCTGAAGCCTACACGGTACTCATCAAATCCGAAATCTTTTGCCGCCAGCTTGCTGGGCACCAAGCCTTCAGATGTTCGCTCACCGACAGTCACTCCGTCGCTTATTTTAGTAGTCACATACGTTCCTTTGTACGCCTGAATTCCCAATTCAAGGACCTGCTTGTTTCTGAACTGCAGCGGATAAGAAAATCGTGTGACAATGTGCTTGTTATCGTTTGCTTCGGGAACATTCGCCGTCTGGCCGTTGTAAATTCCCAGACCAAACATGCCGTAATCACCCGAAAATTTCAACTGGTTCTTTTTCAAAAAACGGTGCACCTCCTGTACTCGCTTGGGCGTCCAGTAAAAGGTCACCATCAGATCGCGCTCGTTTTTTAGCGCGCTGTTCAACGGATCGTTTCTGTCCAGCGCCAGGCGCTTCTGCGAGGACTGCATATTCTCATATCCGAACGGGACCTTGCTCTGCCCCATTCGCATCCGGCTGGTTCGTCCTTCGTCCAAATACACATCCATGTAGGCGTCCTTCAGCTGGACGGTATGGGAACCCTTGGATGCCAAATCGGGCTGAATGTAAAAGAAAACCCGCGGGTGTATGTAACCCTGAAGCTTCACACGGATTCTCCGAAAGGAAAGATCGCCGACTCCGCCCAGCGATTTGTCCCCCTGCGCATTGACAAACGCTTGATTGGTGGCAAAAAGGTCATTGTATCTCACCTGGGCATAGCCGCTGATTTTTATCTTTTTATACCAAGGCGTGCCGGCAACCTTAGTTGAGTCTCCGGCCGCGCTGGCCTCTGCGCCAAAAAAAAACAATAATGCCGCAGCTGCGAGGGCAGTTCTAAAATGTGTCATGTGAGTGTTGTTTCCTTTATCTAATTCAGCACAAAACTAGAACTCCCTGCCAAAGGAAAAAATAACAATATTTGCATATTATCTCAGGTTTAAACTGAGGTAAATTAGCATTAACATCGGCACCGAACTGCCTGAGCATTACGCATCAATTATTGTAATTATTCTTGAAATTAACTTAATTAAACGCTCAAATTTATCTTTTATCACGTTTATATAGTTATATACAGTCATTTGTTTTAACTCCAAATGGCTGCTGAAATCAATTCTAATAAATATATTTAACAATATGATAATACGAGAATCTGTTTTGCAAACCCTTCCCAACGGATTCTTTTGACATTAAACTGCCACCCGTTCTTACCCAAACCAAAT
>JAKSBZ010000176.1 GCA_022360875.1 Cytophagales bacterium
ACCTGCTTGGCGAAGAAGCCCGATAGTTACGCACAAATGTTAAACTGTCCGTACACTAACTCAGATCAGCATTTACAATAAATAGAAAGACATAATTTTATATTAATTAATAAGCAATGAACCGTACCTTATATACTATTCTTTACTGCAGCGCAATAACCGCCTTACTGAGCTTTAACGCCTGCAGCGGAAAACAAACTAATGCTCACTCGGAAACCTCCGCAGAACATGGCCTGCATCAAGAGGAAGGCGAGTCAGACCATGTCAGCCTTACCGCACAGCAGGCAAAAGCAATTGGCTTAAAAACAGGGCATTTGGAAAAAAGAAATCTGAAAACATCGATTAAAGCCGCCGGCCAGCTGGAATTGCCTCCAAGCGACCGGGCCACGGTTACGCCGTACATTGGCGGCGTGGTAAAGTCGGTGAAGGTAATGGAAGGCGACGCGGTAAAAAAAGGACAGGTGCTTGCCTACCTTGCTCAGCCCGAATTCATCCACTTGCAGCACCAATATCTGGAAACCTACAACAAACTCCTGTTTCTGAAAAAGGAATACGAGCGGAAGAAAAAACTTTACAAAGAAAAAATAACTTCAGGCAAAGAATTTCAAAACATAACCTCCGAATTTGAATCCACCCGCGCCAGTATTATCACTCAGGAAACCAAACTGAAACTGCTGGGCATAAATGTTAGGCAAGTACAAAAGGGCAAAGTAGTCGAACAAGTGCCGGTAACGGCGCCAATCAGCGGGCACATTGTCAGCGTGAACATAAATACCGGAACTTTTGCCCAAACCCAGCAGGGAATGTTCGACATCGTAAACAACAAAAATCTGTATGTGGACCTGGACATCTTCGAAAATGACATATTAAAAATCAAGAAAGGGCAGAAAGTAATTTTCACGACAGCCAACAATTCCAGCGAAGAGTTCGAGGGACGCATCGCTTCAGTCGGAAAAGCCTTCCAGCCAAACACAAAAACAGCCAAAGCCATTGTTCACATTACTAAAGGCAATAAAGAACCGCTTATTGCCGGGCTATACGTAAACGCAGCCATCCAGACGAAAGGGCAGCGCGTCTGGACGCTGCCTGAAAGTGCGGTTACCATCGAAGGTGCAGACGCTTATATTTTCGTTCGCACAGAAAAAAAAGACGATGATCACCAACACGAAAGCGAACCGAAGCATGAACACGACGAAGGAGATACTCACCATGGAGAAGTTCACGGACATCCTGTTGAAAACGGCTATACTTTTGTTAAAACGCCAGTGATTTTAGGGATAAAAGCCGGCAAGTTCATAGAAATCAAAGCTCTGAAACCGATGCCTCACCATGCCGAAATTGCGCTGAACGGAGCCTACTACCTTTCGGCCGAACTCGGAAAGGCGTCTACTCACCATTCGCATTAATAACTCAATTACTCCAGATAAGCCGGGATAGGGCATACTGTCCTGTGCTTTTCTGCTTCCCGGCTACTCTCCTTTTACATGCTGATTGCCGAAAAACAACAGGCTTTAGGAAACGGCAGCGACCAGCAAGTGACATTCGATTTCATTATAAAAAAAATTTGAATCCCACATATCAGTTCAGCTTACAGGCCATGTAAAAAACACAAATATCCAATTTCAATTTCTCAAGCAATTCATTTCAGGAAAATCCTTATCAAGGATAGCGCACTGACTATCTCATTGGCACTTATAACTCAAACCGTATTAAATTCAAAAAATCTGTTTATTTTTATAGAGTTGCCTAAAAATAAGAGTATGCACCACTTTTCATGTACTGTCTTTTCCATTTTTTCTTCGGTTCACTCCTTTGCAGGAAAAGTCTTGTTTTCGCTGTTATTTTTCCTGCTGCTTTCAGGCAATTCATTCAGCCAGTCGGTTGTCATCAAAAAAAAAGGATACTACCCTGTCAGCTCGAAAATTGAATACCTTTTTGAAGGCAAAAACTCTTGGAGCATCGACTCGGTAAGCACACCCGCATTTTATTCGAAATTTAAAGTGCTTTCCCGCAAAACGGTAAATTTCCCGGACAAAAAAGAAAAGCTGTGGCTTAAGCTCAGAATCAAAAACGAATACGACTCTCCTCTTTTCCTGCTGATTGAAGACGCGCAGCTTGACTCGATCAATTTTTACACTGAAAACAAAGCCAATCCGTCCAAAGGATGGAAAAAAGTGCAGGCAGGCTTCAGGCTTAAGAAAACTGAAAACTTCTACATGCTTTCGTATCATATTCCACTAAACGCGGCAAAAGGAGAAACTCAAACGGTTTATCTGCAGACAGTTCCCGTCAACAAGCAGTTTACCCTGGGAATATGCACTCAGGACTACCTGACGCACTACAAACTGAAAGAAAACGCCACTGCATTCAGTCTTCTGGGCGTGCTAGTTGCTCTGCTGCTTTTCAATCTGATTGTTTACTTTTTTCTTAGGGAAACGGTTTATTTGCTGTTCCTCATCCTGGCTTTCATAATTTTATTTCTCATCGTTTTTTTCGGAAGCGGCATCTATTTTTGCCATCCTGTCCTGGATTTCATCTACCGCAGCGAAGCGTTTATCCGAAGCGCTTTCAACGTTTACGGGTTCTATTTTATCATCAAGTACATCGGTTTGGACAGAAAACCGCATGGCTTCCCCGCACGGCTGGCAGTCATCCTCTTTTCTCTGCAAACAGTCTTTACCCTTATGTTCGGATTTTTCCCGCATGCGGCCTGGCTGTTTCAGCCTTACCATATCGTGCTTCTGTCCAGCTGTCTGTTCCTCTTTGCGCTCTGCATGCTCTGTTTTATTGAAGAAAAAAGCAGCAAAAACCTCTTCGGGGTGCTCGCAACTGCATGCGCGTCTGTTTTTCAAGCAATGTATGTGGGCTACAACCTGCGCATTTTGGACTTTCAGTCACCGGTTTTTTTCAATCAATATGCGCAGTTCATTGTGATGATCCTTTTCAATTTCGGACTGACTGCCCGGATACGCACCTACCGCATACAGGCTCACAGCGCTTCCAGACAGCTCACAAGAGAGTCCATTCGGCTGCAGTCGATGGACAAAAAACTGCTTACGCTTACCCAGACGCTCTCGCACGGCGTCCGCAGTCCGATTGCAACGCTTCTTGGACTTACCGATGCATATCAAAGCAAGAAGAAAAAGCATTCGGACGACCGCGAGCTGCTGAAAAGAATTGAAGAAGTAACCCAGCAGCTCGACAAAATTGTAGGCACCCTCAGCCGCAACCTGAGCGAGAAAATCCCAACGCCAAAAGTGCTCGACGAAGTGGATTTAAAGCAGTTTTTCCAATCCGTTACACAGAAAATTTTGCCAACCCTCGAAAAACATCAGATTTCGGTCCGACTCCGCATTTCCAAAAACCTGGTTGTGTTCTCCTACATTCCTTATCTTGAAGAGATGGCTTTTCTGCTCATTCCTTTTTTTCTGCAATTCAAAAAGAAAGAGCAATCGCTTCATCTGTTTATCAAAGACATTCCGGATAAGGATCATACTACCCTGGAGCTGACCTGCTCTCCCATTATTCTGAAAGACTACAGCCTTATTGAACTGCTGAAAAAACCGCACAGCGTCGAGCCTGAAAACGACACCTACCGCGAAATGCTGCAAATCAAACAAAAACTGCAGTCAACAGGAGGCGATTTAAACTTTTCGAGATACGACGGCAAAACGCTTTGTCTGCATATCGTTCTGCAGTCCCGTTCTTTAAGTCCTTTTCTCGAAAGTGAAAATCAGTAGCTTTCTCATTTCCCGTAAATCAAAAATTAATCAGAAGCACAGAAATTCTGTCCATATCAGCTCTTTGCAGCAAACAAACGAAGGACAGATTGTAAATTTTTCAACAAACACTAAGAAAAAAGCCTATCATTTATACTTTCCGGGCTCAAGGTTCCCTTCCTGTAAGAAAAAATTTGTAATATTACAATTCATTTATCACTTCATGCTATTTGAAGCTTCGACAGGTGGTCCCATCCGTTTCCTTAACCGAATAGCTGAAGCACTTTCCAACTTTACTTTTTTCACAGACTTATGAGCAAAACTATTCGCCTGTTTTTCCTGCTAAGCCTTTGGGGACTCTTCTCTCCTTCTTTTCTAAATGCCCAGGAAAAAAAAGACATTACCTTAGAAAGCATTTTTCGCCAGCGAGCGTTTTCCGAAGAATCGGTTTATGGATTCAACTGGATGAACAACGGCAGATATTACACTTCCTTGAAAAATAATAACCTGCTAAAGTATGACATCATCACAGGAGAAGTTACTGACACTCTGGCCAGTCACAAAAAACTGGCTGAGCTGGCGGGTGTTTCAAGCTTCCGGTTTTCGGACTATTCTTTCAGTAAAGACGAGCAATTATTACTGCTTAAAACAGAATCCGAAAAAATCTACCGCCGTTCAACCCGCGCCAGATTTTTTATCTACAACCCGGCGGCCAACAGCCTGAAAGTCCTCGCTGACGGAAAAAAAATCGGCTACGCAACATTCTCTCCCGACGGAAAAAAGATCGCCTACACCTACAACAACAATCTGTATTACACCCGCACCAGCGACCTGAAAGAATACCAGATCACCTCTGACGGAAAGTTCAATAAAATCATCAACGGTTCGGCGGACTGGGTGTATGAAGAGGAATTTTCGATTGCCAAGGCATTCTTCTGGTCGCCCGACAGCAAACGGCTGGCCTTCCTCCGGTTCGACGAATCGGACGTACCGGTTTATAATATGCAGATCTGGGGTAGACTGTATCCTAAAGACTATGTTTTTAAGTATCCGAAAGCCGGCGAAAAAAATTCTTCACTCAGCGTTTTGCTTTTCAACACCGAAAACACCCAAACCACCGTTGTCAACACCGGCCAGGAGCAGGACATCTACATTCCGCGCCTGTACTGGACCAGCAATCCGGATATTCTGTCGATTGTTCGCATGAACCGCCTTCAGAACAAACTGGAAATCCTGCACGCCAATGCGGCCAGCGGCCAAACTCATACCGTTTTAACGGAGACTTCAGACACTTACGTGGACATTGACTACAACGACAACCTTACCTATTTGAAAAAAGGGAAAGGATTCATCCGAACCAGCGAGAAGGACGGCTTCAAACACATTTATCACTACAAAGAGAACGGTCAGCTTGTCCGTCAGATCACCAAAGGAAATTGGGAAGTTACAGAACTGATAGGCGTAGATGAAAAAAGAGGGCTGATCTATTTCAACTCCACCGAAACGTCTCCGATGCAGCGCGAAACCTACGCTGTCAGAATGAACGGAAAAGGCAAGCGAAAACTCAGCGCAAAAGATGGCTTCAACCGCGTAAACATGAGCAAGGACTTCAAATACTACATCAATTACTACTCGTCGAACGCCCAGCCCAACACCGTTAGCCTTCACAAAAGCAGCGGCAGACAAATCCGCGTGCTTGAAGACAATCAGGAACTCACCGAACGGCTGAAAGGCTACAAAATAGGAAAAAAAGAATTCTTCACCTTCCGCTCGGAGAACACAGAACTCAACGGCTACAAAGTATATCCGCACAACTTCGACCCGAACAAAAAATACCCTGTGCTGATGTACGTGTACGGCGGACCTGGTTCGCAGAACGTAAAAAACAGCTTCCCGGGCTCAAGAGACCGCTGGTTCAACCTGCTGGCCAACAAAGGATATATTGTAGCCTGCATCGACAACCGGGGCACAGGCTTCCGCGGAAGAGATTTCAAGCATGCGACCTACAAAAACCTGGGCAAGCTGGAAGTTCAGGACCAGATAAACGGAGCGAAGCACCTGGCCAAACTTCCTTACGTGGATGCTTCCCGCATCGGCATCTGGGGCTGGTCGTACGGCGGCTACATGTCTTCGCTGTCGCTGTTTTTGGGCAACGACGTATTCAAAGCGGCCATTGCCGTAGCACCGGTAACCAACTGGCGTTTCTACGACTCGGTTTACACCGAGCGCTTTATGCAGACTCCTCAGCTGAACCCGAACGGGTATGACGCCTATTCGCCGGTTTATCACGCTTCAAAATTGAAAGGCAACTATCTGCTGATCCACGGCACAGGCGACGACAATGTGCATTTTCAGAATTCAATAGAAATGGTAAACGCCCTGGTGGCCGCGGACAAACAATTCGAATCGTTCTACTACCCCAACCGAAACCACGGCATTTACGGCGGCAACACAACGATGCACCTGTACCGCATGATGACCGATTTCGTTATTAGAAAACTGTAAAACAAAGTCCAGTATTTAGCCTTGGCTTTTTGCCGGGAAAATGAAAAAGGAAGCGGAAAATAAACTTCGCTTCCTTTTTTAGTTTGTGTTTTTCTGATTCTTTCGGAATAACGTGACAAGAGCGTCAAGACAAACAACTGATAATGAGCTTAATAAGAGTTTTCAAAAATGTATTAAATCCCTCATGCCATCGGAAAACGCCCTTCCAACCAGATATTTCGCTGTTTTTGATGATTTCCCAATGACCAGATGGAACATCCCTTACAATCATGTCTCTCGTGTGCGTTAAGGCCGGTAATCATGGGTATTTCATCTGAAATTGTGTGGATTTAGTAACGCGAAAGACATAAAACGTCTAAGCATGACTCATTTAGATCATTTTGTTAAATCACGTTATTCCGCAGTAATAATTCATTATTACCTAATCGGCTGTCGGAGCCCCAACCCTATACCCAATAACGGCAAACCCTACAAGCAACAGTGAGTGGCTTGGCAATTTCCTGTCAAACCGCTACACAGCACGAGCAGGCTACAAACCTTGATATTTGACACAACACCTTTCATTATTTATACAAAATGGTACGGCTGGTGTTAATTTATCCAACCTACAGATCTTCTCCACTTGTTATATTCCCGTTTTCGTTTTTCAAAGTCTTTTGGTGGTCGTTGATTTTCATTTTTCACCCTTTCTTTCATAATCTCAGCTTGTTCTTCAAGTGCGTTAAGACCAATTGCTTTTCTTCTTTGTTTGACTTTTGCTATGTCGTCAAATTGATTAGGGTTCATTTCTCCATTTTCATCCCAATCAAATTGAGTTCCGTAGAGTTGTGGTTTTCCTTCAAAAACGGCTATTCGGTCGGTCAAATATGCTAGGTCTTTTGGGTCTGCTTTGTTTTCGTTAACAGCTGCTTTCAATAATTCCGCGAATTTTTTCATAAGATAAGGCTGTCCAATAGAATGTTGAACAACTAACCAAGCTGCTTCACTCGCTTCTTTGCCTACTTTGTCAATTGTGGGATAGCCGATTGTGTCAATTATTTTGTCTAATATTTTTGCGTTTCTGCAGTGCAAATTCGCCATTTCTTCGTTATAACCCTCGCCAAGCCGACCGCTTTGAATAAGTTTTTCACGAAACTCCAAGTCTGCATTCCTCAGTCCAATTATTTTTTTAGCTATTTCTTCGTAGCTCATTTCTGGTATTGTGACCTGCTCAACTTGCCCAGCAGAGTAGAGCCTGATAGCTCTATGAAACATATTATATCTCAATATACTTACTACCGGACAAATAGAAAATTTTCATATCGATAACCCGGTGGGCTTCCCGAATACATCCGCGAAAAGATACCGGCACCATTTCATAACATTATGAGCCCTTGCTGGGATAATTGACAACCCGTGCCTGAACACCGAGACTTCTTTATAATGCCTGCTGTCGGCAAATTTCTTTGCACCTACTTTTTTGTACATTTTCAAGCCTTTCAATGTGGAAATGGCGTGTGCAGTTTTTTTATTTCTACTATTTGAATTGGGTAGTTATCAATTCTTTCCTGAAAGCTTTGAATAACTGAAAATTTTGCAATGTTTGATTTATGTTCGTCTAAATTTCCAAGTATGGTTTTGTCCCTTTGATTGGTGGTAAACGCCATTACATAAGTTATTGTGTTTTCCGTAAATAGTCGATAGAAGTTCTCTCTTGAAATTCCACTGACGTTACTTTCCCCTTGAGAATATGTGTCATATACTTCATTTAGGAAACTCATATCTGATTTCAGATCGTTCCATAATCTTTGAGCTGAAATAGATACTTGGTTTGTTAAGTCTCGTATCTTGGCGTCAAAACCATCTTTCACGTGAATCAGATATAAATTATTATTCCTAAGTACAGCTATATCACATAATTCAATATTCTGACCAAGCATTTTGTCCAAGACCCAATAGTTTTCACGATCTGTATATTTGAGATTGTAGTCACCTTCATTTTCAGAATTATGGTTCCATGGTAAATCCAATGGGTTAGGGGTAAGAATGTTTCTTTTTAATATTTGAAGGCATTGCTCATTGATATTATCGATAAAACTGCCTTTCACTTTATACCATCTGTTGTCGATGAAAAAATGGGGTGTTAAACCAATTGGAATTTCGCAGGTAAGATGATTAATGAACATTGCTTCGGTTTTCCGAGTCTCTCCAACAAAGCCTTTTATTCTTACTCCAAGCAGTATTCTTCTGAAATTAGACTCATCTGTCGGTTCAACAAGGCTATATACATGTTTTAGAACTTCATGATATAGTTGAGTGCGGTCATGGGTTTCAAAAAAAGGCTTGCGAGCTCCTTTGAGATAAGCTTTGTAAGAATCACATTCATAGAATTGTTGCCACTTACTTGGGTGGATAAAGTCATAGTCAAGTAGTTGGTTGTAATTTGTGTTTGGACTTAAAAGCTTTACGATATCATCGCGAAGATGAGTTAAGAGAGCTGGTAGTAAACTGCCTTGTGTAAAATCTGGATCATTTATCCGCTCAAATCTGCTAAGAGAAGCCGAGTTTTCCATGTTCAAGGCGTCATTGATTCTAATTATTAATTCATGAAGTTGATTAAAGGAAATTTTCCATTTGATGCAAAATGCCGCACCAATTTCTAAATATATATTCTCGGCCCCATCAAAGTCAATAAACTCAAAAACTGAATCCTTTAATTCTTGTCTTAGTTGTAAATAAAACTTATTAGGTACTCTTCCAATACTCAATACATCCTGTAGTCTTTGTTCATTCCTGAATGTCCTTTGTTCAGAAGTCAAATTACCTGAAACGCCTCGTGAGGTTTCAGTATGAACTATATCAATGGCAGGTTCAGCAATTTTTTCATAAAAGTCCAAGCCAAAAGATACATTTGAAAATCTTTTAATGACTGAAATGCCGATTCCACCGATTACAGCGAAGAGTCTGTTAGCTACTTGAATGAATAAGGAAAAAGATGTGCTTTTTAAAGTAAAATCGTTTTCTCCAATAAGTTCTGATGGTAGAAACTCCTTCCAAATAGACTCTTTTTCCTGTTCGTTGAAAGTGTACAATCTGTAGTTGCAGGGGTCAATTTCAAGCGTATTTTCAAAGTAGGTCAGTTCGTAGTCTGATTTGAAATTCTTTTTGTGATAGCTAATGATGTGATCGATGACTCTTGAGTAATCCGAATTGAAACCTTTGAACTCATAAAAGTTTAAGTCAATCTGGTAAATCTTAATATCATTATAGGTTTGATCTATCACTATTTCGGGTCATTTTTAATTGCACACAACATCCCAAAAACCGAATTCCCTTTATTTCTTATATATCCGGGCTCCCATTTCGGGTTAAAAATTAAAATTTGAATATAAATATTACATATAATCATCACATTTCAAATTAACCCAAAGGGTTTTCACATGATTAATTCCCTCTTCGATTATGATTATATAGGTATAAATTTACGTCGACTGACTCGAATAATGCCCTGGAAAATGTTGAATATAACGCGGATTCACCCCGAGCTGTAAAAAAGGCTAAGGATCGGGAGCGCATCGAAGAGCGGCTGTCCTTAGGTGTGTCGGTTCGTTGGGTTGCGGACATTCCGGACGATGAAACAAACGGAAAACTGACGAAATACATCCAATCCAGGAAGCTTAAGAAAGTTTTTTAAACGGCAAATTGCTCATCCCAATGAATTACACTGCTCTCGTTATGCACTCAAAAAAAACAAGATTTATTTCACCCTTTTTGTAAGCCTGAACTGAATTATTCATTATTTTTAATCTCAAACTCAATAGGTTAAACTTTCATGCAGGTCATAAAAATTTCCTTATGATCTGAATGCGTATAAATTGCCGATTATGAAGCAGCATGTTATTTCGTTGTTTTTACTGCTTGTCCTGGTGCTTTTTTCCTGCAATACAAAGACAAAAAAAGGGAACCAAGGAATGCTGCCTGGCCAGCCTGTGAAAACCTGGAAACTCCCTTACGAGCTGCATGAAATCTCCGGTCTGGCATATATAGAGGACAGCCTTGTCGCTTGCGTTCAAGACGAAGAAGGAGCGGTCTATATTTATAATCTCTCCGAAAAAAAAATAAAGGAAAAAATCCGTTTCGGCCCGGACGGCGATTATGAAGGCATAGCTTACCACGAGGGAATTTTTTATGTTACCAACAGCTCAGGAAGGCTGCACATTGTTGCCGGGAGCGACAAACAAAAAGTAAAAACGCCGCTCAAAGCCAAAAACAACGTGGAAGGCCTTTGCTTTTATCCGCCCCACAGCCTGCTGATGAGCTTGAAAGACGCTCCTTACCCAAAAAGAAAGAAAAAAGCCAAAACTATCGTCAGCTTCGACTTGCAATCGCAAAGGCTGGACGAGAAACCCTTCTTAAAAATTGACGTGCCGCCAGGAAAACGATGGGGGCCTTCGGGCATTGCGGTAAATCCTCAAACCGGAGAATTTTATATAATTTCACATTTGGGAAAAAAATTGCTCATTTTTTCAAAAGACAAAACAAACAGCAAAAACTACACACTGCCTAGATCCCTGCTCGAGCAGCCGGAAGGGATTTGTTTTTTGCCTTCCGGAGATTTTCTGATTGCCAGCGAAGGAAAATATCAAAAAGGAAAACTGCTGTTGTTCAACAAACTAACGCATGAAAAATAAATATTTTTTCGCATTTTCTATGCTCTTGTGCCTGGCTATTGCCGCCAAATCAACTGCACAAATACGTCCAAAGGAAAAACCCAGTTATACACTGTACCTGATCGGCGATGCAGGCGACGCGAACCTGGCTTCCTCCAACCTCAGCGCCTTTTACCGCATGCTGCTGCAGGAAAACACCAACAGCGCAGCCGTTTTCCTGGGGGACAACCTTTATCCCGCCGGTCTTTCCAAAGCCGGCAGCCGAACACGAATCAAGGAAGAAGAAACTCTGGAATCCGAATTCGCTCGTCTTAAAAGCTACAAAGGGCGCGCGTTCATCATTCCGGGAAACCACGACTGGGCAACGGGGAAAAAAGACGGCCGAAACACTGTGCTCCGCCAGGCTGCATATATTAAAACGCTGCTGGCCAAAGACAGCGTATTCCTGCCTTTAAACGGATGTCCCGGTCCGGCGGAAATCAGCCTTTCTGAAGAAATCACCCTGCTGGTCCTTGACACCGAGTGGATGCTCTACCCTTGGCATACGCCCCAAACCGTTCAAGGCTGCGAAAACCAAAGCGTTTCGGATGTGCTGATCGCACTGGAAGACGCCCTGGCCCGCAACAAAAACAAAACAGTGATAGTAGCCGCTCACCATCCTGTGTACACCTACGGCAATCACGGCGGACGATTCACATTCAAGCAGCATGTTTTTCCGCTTACCCAAACTGCAAAATGGCTGTACCTTCCGCTGCCGGCGATCGGATCGGCTTACCCGTTTGCGCGCAGCATAGGTGCCAGCCCGCAGGACATAAGCAACGCCTCTTACAAAACCTTTCGGAAAGCGTTCGAAAAAATATTCAGCAAATATCAGAACATCATTTACGCTTCCGGCCATGAGCATGCGCTCCAGTATATCCTGAAAGACGGAGTGCACTACATCGTCAGCGGCTCCGGGTCCAAAACAGAACCTGTCTTTCAGGGAAAATACTCGGAATTCGCCCAGTCCCGGAAAGGGTACGCGAAAATCAGCTTCTACAAACAGGGAGATGCGTGGCTGGACATATACAACGGCGAAGGCGAACAACCTGAAAAGCCGGTTTTTTCAAAATTTTTAATGAAAAAACGGTATGTCCCGCAACTCACCGAAAAAGAATACGCTTCCCTGAACCTTAAAGACAGCATGGTTGTCGTTCCGGCCAGCACCAAATACAAAGCCGGGAAAACCATGATGTTTTTTATGGGAAAAAATTACCGGGAAGAATGGTCAACGCCTGTCAAAGTGCCAGTCTTTGATATCGGCAGCGAACACGGAGGGCTCGAAATTATTAAAAAAGGCGGAGGCCAAGCCACCAAGTCGCTTCGGCTGGAAGACAAAAAAGGCAACCAGTACGTTTTGCGGTCAGTCGAAAAATTCCCGCTGGGAGCTGTGCCGGAAATCCTGCACGGAACCATAGCCACCGATGCTGTACAAGACCAGATTTCATCCTCGCATCCCTACGCAGCCGTCACAGTGCCCGCAATGGCCGATGCCGTGGGCATTTACCACACCAATCCAAA
>JAKSBZ010000359.1 GCA_022360875.1 Cytophagales bacterium
GGTTGAAAAAATTGCCGAGTCAAGCTCCTGATTGCATTTTGCTATGAAGAAAAAAAACCAGTCCATCCGCATGTGTGACATCGCCCAGCAGCTGGGAATTTCAGTTTCCACCGTTTCCAAAGCCATGAAAGGAAGCTACGATGTCAGTCAGGCCACGCAAAAACGGGTTATGGAATTGGTGCGCAAGCTGGATTACGAACCCAACCGACATGCCCAAAGCCTTTACCACAAACGCTCCTACACTATTGGCGTGGTGGTTCCAGAGCTGGACAACAACTTTTTCGGCGCCATTATCCGGGGCATGGAAAACATCGCCTACAAAAAAGGTTACAATCTGATGATATGCCAGTCGAGCGAAAGCACCGATCGGGAGCTGTCCGATATTCGGAACCTGATCAACAATCAGGTTGACGGCCTTGTCCTTGCACTGGCTTCTGAAACCGAAGACCTTCGATATTTGGAGAAATTATTGAAAAGAGGCTTCCCGATAGTGCTTATCGACCGCGGAAACGAAGAACTTTCGGCGCCTCAAATTTTAGTAGACGATTTCGGGGGCGCTGTTGAAGCCACCGAACACCTGATCCGCTCAGGATGCCAGCGGCTCGCACATCTGGCCGGGCCGCCACAATTGTACAATGCCCAGAAACGGCAAGAAGGCTTCGAAGAAACTTGCCGCAAACACAGCTTGCCGCAATACACTACCCGGCACTGCGCATTCAACATGGAAGACTCCTTCCAGGCCGCTCGGCAGCTTCTTGAGGAAAACGAATCCATTGACGGCGTTTTCGCGGCCAGCGACCGCATAGCAATAGGCGCGATGACCGCCGCAAAGGAAATGGGAAAAAAAATTCCCGAAGATATATCAATTATCGGCTTTTCTGATCTGAAGTATTCCAAACTGCTTGAGCCTTCGCTGACGACGCTCGCCCAGCCAGCTGTTGAGATGGGAAAAAAGGCGATTCAGGAACTGCTGCAGCACATCGAAGACGAAAACCGGCCCGAACCAAAAAAATATGTCTTCAAAACGAAGCTGGTCATAAGGAAAAGCACAAGATCTTGTCCTGTGCCTTCCGATGTTCCTGAACTTACTTCCTGAAAATCAGCGCCTCGCCTTCTTCCTGGTCAATTTCAATAGAAAGGTTAAACTCCTCGTACTTTTGGCTCACCCATTCCGGATCAAGATCCTGGACGATTCTGGCAATAAAAAAAGCACTCATTCCGATCTTTTCCTCTCCTTCGTTCATTCGGCGCAGCGTATTCTGCAGAAAATTCTCGAAATCCAGCTGCTCCTGAGTCACCACAGGCTCTGGTTCCGGCTCCGGCTCTGGCTCATCCTCAATTGCTCCGGCCAATTCCGGCAGCTCTTCCTCTGTCTCATCATCCTCCGGCTCGGTCACTTCTTCCTTCTCTTCTTCTTTTTTCTTCAGATAAACCGGAAGGATGGCTGCTTCCTCGTTCTTCAAATCCTCTTCCAGGCAACAGAAACCCGCAGCCTCCAGCGCTTCACTGAGTTTCTCAGGACAAGAATCCTCCAGCAAATTGCCTATCACTTTCCGGCTCCATTTCACAGGCTCGCCCTCCGGAGCCTCCTCAAGCTTTGCCCGAATTTTAGCGAACACTTCCTGAAGCTTCATTTTTTTCTTTGCCTGTTCCGAGCAATCATCTTCCACATGTTCCGTTTCCGGATCCACAAAATACACATGATCAATCCTGTAGGCATCCAGCACCTTGTCAATGTATTGTTCTGCCTTTTCATAATGGGCCTTGGAAGGATACAGATCCAAAAAACGCTCATAGAAAAGATTAACGTATCCTTCTTTTTTTACCCTTTCAACCGCTTTTATGGCAGTGTACATATGTTTTGTCAAAAAACAAGACTCGGATCCCTCTTCAAAAAAGAGGAAATCTTCGTATTTTTCGCAAACTTTCGCAATGGCACTCTTGCTGATAGGCAAATGAAAAGTCTTTTTGAACAGCGGTACGGCTTCCCGTAAACTAATCGGTCTTTTTTCAACAATGAATAAGTCAATCAGTTTCGACTCTGTCTCTTTCATCACAATGCTTCCTGAATTGATTCGTTAAAAATACCTTCATCAGTATGAAGGATTTGGTAATAATAAGGCTGCGAATTAAAGGATTTATTTCTTTTTTTAACAGAGTAAAAACAGTTTTATTTTTCTAAAATATTGCTTAATAATTTTTGTAAAAAAACGGAAACCCGTCTTTGTAAATATTTACTCAACAGGCTCTTTTTTTCTTAAAAAAACTCAGTTTTAAAAATTTCACAAACTGCCCTGCCGACTGGCGAAATGCGAACAAAAAACAAAATTATCCAATCACAGGCATAACAAAACCCAATATTAATGGCAGGAATATTCTTTATCAGAATCTTACCCCTGCATTTTCCCTTTCAGAAGGCGCTCTTTCAACTCTCTCCTCTTCAGTTTGCCAGTCGGAGTTTCCGGAAACTCGGAGAAGACATAAAATTCCTTTGGCAATTTGTATCTGTTCAGTCGCTTTGAAAGCAAATCCAATAATTCTCTGAATTTTTTTTCCGTAAACGAAATATCTTCCACAAGAAGCACTGTTTTTTCTCCCAGGCTCTCATCCGGCAGCCCGACAACGGCAAAACGAATCTTCCATCCGCGCAGGCCTGCTTCTTCCTGCACGCGGGCCTCTACTTCTTCTGGATGCACCTTCACACCGCCGGAGTTAATCACAAAATCCGCTCTTCCTTTCCAAATAAAACGGTCTTCGCCTGCACGCTCAACGATATCGTTAGTCTGAATCCACTGCGAGCAAGTAACAGCAGAACACACCGCCAAACAACCGCGCTCATCCGTGCGTATCCGGGTGTTTCCAAGCACTTCAAAATACGGAGATCTTCCGCTGCCGTTCAGTCTTTTGAGCGCAATATGTGAAAGTGTTTCAGTCATTCCGTAAGTAGCAAAAACCGGCGAGCTTATTCCTTGTATTGCTTCCTCCAAAGCAAACGAAACCGGCGCTCCGCCGATAATTACAGCCTTCTGCCGGTTAAGCTTTTCTCTGTCAGCCGAGCGGAGTATTGTTTCGGCTTGCATAGGAACCAAGGCAGCGAAATCAACCGGTGTGCTAAGGCCTTCAAAGGGATTCGAACTGGGGGAAACGAAAACAATGTTCATTCCGGCTTCCAAGGACCGAACCAGCATCATAACACCCGCTACATATTCAGGATTCAGGCACACTAGCGCCGTGTCTCTCCTTTTCAATGACAGCGCATTTATCGTTTGGCGGGCACTGCTTTCCATCTGCCTGCGGGTTACCGACAGACGCTTGGGCTTGCCAGTGGAGCCGGAAGTAAAAAGCTCAAACTCCTTTTGTCCATGTTTCCAGTCCAAACAAAACTGAAGGGCCTTGCTCATAAAATCAGGAAAAGACAAAGCCTCAATCCCCTGTTTTTCAATCGCTGACAACAGAACCGGTTCACCGTCCTGATACTGCACAAAAATATCCGAATTCATTGCGCAAAAATAATCAATCAAATCCAAATGGAGAATCTGCACGCCAGATTTGCCACAATTGCCGAGAAAATTTTATTTTCGCCGCTTCATAGACGCCCTTATTCTTGCCAATTCTTTTTCCTCAGGCAAATCAAGCCCAAGCTGCTCGCTTACCCTTCTAAGTCCTGCTCTCCGCAAGCTCGGAATTATACCCGACTGTTCGCTAAGCTCTCCATGATCAGGAATGATTCCCAGCTCGTCCAAAGGATTTGCTATCTCCATATCCTGCGCCAACTCATCTATCCTGCTGTGCTTTTCCCAGTCCATGCCGGCTTTTTCGTGGTAAGGCAGCACTCTCTTTACAGGATCCAATCCGTGTGCATCGTGAATTGCCTTTTGCTCGCTATGCTGCCGGGCATACATGCCCAAAGCACCTTTAAATAATTCCCGTTTCTGCTCGTCCCCAGCATGAAAAAAGGATTCGGATAACACATCCTGAACTGACGGGGACACTTCTGCTTCGGCTATGCTTGAGGAAGGCGTATCAAACTCGTCGCCGTAAACCTCGACCATAGGCGGCGCAGGGACTCTGTGAAAGAATTGATCCAGCTCATCACCAACTAGAGCTCCCCGCCTAGGCCTTCGAGCAACTTCTCCTTCAACAGATTCATCCAGTTCCTCGATACTGGACAAAGACTGCTGAGGCGTTGGCACACTGCTCCGCTGAGCACCCCGCCTGCTTAAAGACGTTCCTAAATCACTCATATTGTCGCTTCTGAAATCCTCTTCATCCAAATACAAACCTTCCTTCAAGACTGCAAAAGCTTCCCTCTTCCCATCTTCACTATCAGATTCGTCCAGAAAATCCTCAAAATCATCCGTTCGGTAATCCACTCTGTATATTTCATTGACCAAGCCGTCTATCTCATCCATAAATTTCTGTCCGTACAAACGGTACGGCGACAGAACGACATCTTTATCCATCGTATAGTGCAGACCGCCTGCCACTGTGGTTCGAAAGGGCAGACCGGCATCCTGTCTAATCAGATTTTCCGCATGCATAGCCGCCTTTTCAGCCTGCCGGGCTGTTATTTTGTGATCGAAACGATAAATGCAAGCATCAACCAGCGCATTAGCCAGTTCCAAATACTCAGGCCTGAAAGTTAAGTCTCCGTATCCATGTTCAGCGTCCCAGCCGCGCTGAGGAACTAAATGCTCGGCTTCCCGCCCGTCTTTTATCGGAATATGGATTCCCACATTGTATAGCGGCTGCATCCAATTCCCGGTTAGCTCGCCGATATGCTGATAACCAGCTTCTTCAGGCTCAATGCGGCGCCTTTTGAATTTTCCAAAAAGAGATTTCAGCTTCGCTTTCACTCCGCAGCAAGCTCCCTGTTCTCCTGCAACACTGCCGGCGTAAGAGCTGCCGGAGTCAGAGACAGCATCCGTTTCTTCCAGCACCGGAAGCTCGCTATGCGTTCCCAAAATTGAGCCTTTCAAATTCAAACGATCGCGCCGGGACTCGATAACCGAGTCTTCCAGCTTTTCATTTTCCTTTCGCGCATAAATTGCCTCTTGCTTTCTGCTCGGATAAAAGTAAAGCGGCGGAGCATACTGTTCAACAACACCTGCTCCACCGCTCAGATCCACCCGGCCCTGCAGCGCTTTATTTATCAAAGCCCTTCCGTTCTCAGAAAACATCAAACGGGCAAGCATAACCATTACTTTTTCCTTAAACCTTCTTTTCTCTTCTTCGGAATAGCCAACCATCCCGTCAAACCTAATGCTCGCTTCTCCTCTGAAAATTTTTTTCCACTCACTGTTGAGCCGTTCAACAAGCGCGCTGTGGTACTGGACAAAGCTTTCATCCCCCTCAATGTCTGATCCGGTTTCTTCTATCCCCCCTTGATCACCCTGGGCTACCGACGCGGGAAGCCACAGCTTGTAGCTGTTATCCAAAATAATTCCGAATAAATAGCTGTATTCTTTCTCAATACTATCCCAAAGTTCAAGCATTCCCTGCGCAAATGCAGGGGGCACTTTTTTGAAGGAATGTATAGAATTCCGCTTATGCCAGCTATACAGCAGGCTTTCCAATTCATACACAATTGACATTCTCCGGCGTACTGCATATTCTTTGTTTCTGTCCGGCTTGGTCATAAGGCGTTCATAAGCCCTCAAAGCCAGCTCAATAGGGATAAACTCCGCATGTCTGTTTCTCCCCCCCAGTTTCGCTTTTCTGTGCGGAAAACCAGTTCTGTTCAAGAAACTTGACAAAGTCATCAGTGTCTGAATAGGCTGGGATCCATTCTTCTGAATGCACACCTTCAAGTCTCCCTGCCACATTTGCAACGGCCGCCGGTCATAAAAGGCAGAAACAGATTCATTTTCTGAATTGGGATGCAAGCAACGAGAGGAAGAAATTTGATGCTGGAGAAACATGCCTTATACACTTACCCCATTAACTTTTAGCCCAATGTATTGTTAAAACTAAGTATTGAGGCTTTAGGCTACAACAGTATGTTCATACATTCCTCCCGTCGCTCAACTCACAGCACCAAATCCGCCCCACTTACACCACCCATCCAAACCCTCATGAGTCAGCAAGCCTTCGAAGCCATCAGTTCATCCGGGCAGTGGCGGTCCAAGCAACACAAGTCATACCCTATACTCAAAACCATTGACTCACTGCTTACCGACTACCATAAATACATAACCCTGAAAGAACCGGTCCGGGAAGCAGTTGCCCGCAATAACAACGAGTCGCAAACACTACGGTCACAACTCCAACAGACCCTTCGAAGACTAAATGAAAGCAAGTCTGCCCTCAGGCAACTCATCCTGCGGCAAGAGTACCTGTTATTAGTGCAGCAGGAAATAAGCGAAGCAGAAGATCCCGCTTTTCCAAGCCTTATTCCTTCGCTTGACGATGTCCATTCCGAATCGCATACAGACGTACCGCTTTTATACCATATGGGGTCTCTGTTGGCTGACATGGAAATTCCAGATTCAGCATGCACGCTGCAGGAATTTGTTGAACGAGAGCTGGCCGCTGAAGACTCAGCCTCTTTACAAAAAACAACTCTGGAAAAGGCTCTCGAACCTTTCACAACTTTTTACCCAAACCTTGACCCGGAAATCTGCGAGCTTTTCAGCATAGATCCTAAAAGCTACAAATACCTGCATCTTGACGATCCTGATATAAGTTTCTCCGAAGGAGAGTACGATCCCATACCCGACTCTTCCGGTCCCTTATACGACTCTTCCGATGACAAAACCTTTGAACTTCAGGAAGAAAACCAACAGATTGCGCTCACTCTTTTGTCTTTGAAAAACAAAAAAAAGGGGATTAAAAAGTACATGCATTCGTTGGAAAAACCGGGCGGTTCTGCCAGCAAAGCCACTAAATCGTATTCCGATGAGGAAAAAGAAACCTTGGGTATCTATAGATTTCGAGAACTTCAAAAAAAAATAAACCGACTGAAAAAAGATTTTTTACTTCTGCAGGCTCGGTTTGAAGACTATATCGGGTCCACATCCGATGCTGCGCGTTACGCCGAAGAACTTGACGAAATTGAATATCCTCAAGAGCAGAGCCCTCCTGTGCAGACCCTGGAGACACTTCAGCGAGGCCTGAACTCCATTAAGCACATCTATGAAAACCACAGCATCGGAGATCTTCACCAGTATTTAAATTTCGATAAAGAAATTAAACAAATGGAGCAAGAGCTAACCCGAATGAAATCGAGCTGTTCATCCGCACAAGCCCAATACGGGGCGGAGGCTTTCTCCGAAAGAGAAAAGTACGGCCGCCAAATTCAACAACTTGAAAAAAA
>JAKSBZ010000324.1 GCA_022360875.1 Cytophagales bacterium
GCCGGTTGCTCAGTTGGCGCAGGCTGAAGTTTCTTCTAACGGTTACTCGGCTAACGGACATTCAAACAATGGATTTGCCAAGCAAGCGGTTCAGGAAGTGACAGCACAGGTGGAAGACAATGCAAGCACTGTCTCAATCAGCAGCGTTTCCAACGCGGAAATCGAAGCTTCGCTGATGGAAGTGATTGCAGAGAAAACCGGCTATCCTTCAGAAATGCTTGAAATGGGCATGGACATGGAAGCTGACCTGGGTATTGACTCAATCAAGCGCGTGGAAATCTTCGGCGCGATGACAGAAGCGAATCCATCGGTTCAGGGCGTAGAGCCGTCGGAATTGGCGGAACTGAGAACGCTGCAGCAAATCGCGGATTATATTGCAGGGAAAGCAGGAAATTCTACAGCGCAGGACGCTGAAAAAAAAAAGTCTACATCTAATGGTGTAGCGATCAATCAGACGACTACGGAGACGCAGGATAATGTGACAACCTATGCTTCGGGCATTTATCCTCGCGTCCCCCGTTCGTCAGTAAAACTTAAATTCATTCCTGAACCGGATCAGCTGGGGGTTCCGTTTTCTCCCGATTCAACTACATTAATAACCAACGACGGTTCGGGTTTGACTCCTTCTCTTTGTGAGGAATTGCTTGCCAAAGGTCATCAGGTGACTGTTCTTTCGTTTCCGGAAAGTTTGGTAAGAAAAGGAAAAGCGCTTCCGGCAGCTGTAAAAGAAATCCAGTTAGCCGATACTTCTGACGAAACGCTGGGAGAAATCATCGCGCAATTGCCGCCGGTAAGCAATTTCATTCATCTGCAGCCTCACTTCTTGTTTCCTTTAGGAAAATTGGGCTTTCATTTCGAAAAGGAAAAAGCTCTGGTAAAAGCGGTTTTCTTTTTGGCGAAACACTTAAAGAAATCGCTGAATGAGCTTGCGGAAACATTCAGAACTTCATTTTTAACAGTAACCCGCCTGGACGGAGCCATGGGGGTTCAAAACCCAGGAAACGTGTCGTTCATTAGCGGCGGACTTTTCGGCCTGACAAAATCCCTCAATCTTGAATGGAACAAAGTATTCTGCCGCGGCATTGATATGGCTTTCACGTTGAAACCCGAAACCGGCGCGCAGAAAATCGTAAGCGAGTTGTATGACGCAGATCAGTGCTTGACCGATGTTTCTTACGACAAAGACGGCAAACGCTACACCTTGGAAGCTGACGAGCTGCCTGCAGTTTCAGGCCAGCTGACTTCTTCAATAACCAAAGACAGCGTATTCGTTGTAACAGGCGGAGCAAGAGGCGTAACAGCGGACTGTGTGAAGGAAATGGCGAAAACATTTCGATGCAAGTTCATCCTGATCGGGCGCTCGGCGCTTCAGGAAGAAGAGCCTGCATGGGCAAAAGGTGTAGCGGACGGAATGGCGCTGAACCGCAATGCCATGCAGATGCTGAAAAACGAAGGAAAAAAACCGCTGCCGAAAGACGTGCAGCGCATGGTGGGAGCCGTTCTGGCACAGCGAGAAATTCAGGAAAATCTTTCATTTATACGCAGCCAAGGCGCGGAAGCTTATTACCAGCCGGCGGATGTTACCGATGCCGAAGCTTTGAAAGCGGCGATTGAAAAAGTAACGCCGGTAACTGGAAACGTTACGGGAATTATTCACGGAGCCGGCCGCTTGGCGGACAAGCTGATCGAGAACAAAACGGAATGGGATTTCGATGCGGTATTTGATGTGAAAATCAAGGGGCTTCTTGCCGTAACGCAGGCGGTGAATATTCATGACATCAAACATGTTGTATTCTTTTCTTCGGTGGCCGGATTTTACGGAAATGTAGGACAAACGGATTATGCAATTGCCAATGAGGTGCTGAATCGTACGGCTCATTTGTTTAAGAAAAACCATCCGGACGTGCACGTGAGCTCTATCAACTGGGGCGCTTGGGACGGCGGCATGGTGAGCGACGGTTTGAAGAAAATGTTCGAAGCGCACGGCGTTTCGCTTGTTCCGATGGAAGAGGGTCCGATTTCGATGGTTGATCAGCTTAGCGAGGAGTTCTTCAATATGCCTCAGGTGATCTTGGGCGGAACGCTTCCGATGGCAAAAGCCGATACAAAAGGCGACATGATGACTTATACTGTCAGCCGACGCATGACTGAGGAGGCAAATCCGTTTTTGACGCACCATGTCATTCAGGGAAATGCAGTGCTGCCGATTATTTGCGCATCAAACTGGATGGCGCAGACCGCTGAGGATTTGTATCCGGGCTTCAATTTATCGAAAGTTGAAAATGTGAAGCTCTTCAAGGGAATTGTGTTTGACGGAGCGCATGCCGAAGACTATACGATTACAGTGAAAGAGCTGGAAAAATCGGAAGCCGCGATTAAAACGCAGGTTATAGTTTCTTCTAAAGGCTCTGGGAAATTGCCGACGAACCATTACGGCGCAACGATTATCTTGAGCGGCGAAAAAGAAGAGGCCCCGGTTTTGGAATTGCCGTCAGAGAATATTCAGGCCGTTGTTGAAGACGCTTCGGTTGTTTATCAGGATGAAACTCTATTCCACGGATCGGATTTTCAGGGTGTAAAAAAAGTATTGGAACTGAATGAAAAGGGAGCGCTGCTGCTTTGCGAGCACGAAGGAGTGGATCCAGAGCGGCAGGGGCAGTTTCCGGTGAAGTCGGTGAATTCCTATCTGACCGATATTATGTACCAGGGGCTGCTGATTTGGGTGAGAAGATTCCACGGCTGCGCCAGTCTTCCGCTGCGGACAGAATGGGTGAAAACCTATCAGCCGTTGCCGTTCGGCCGACCGTTCTATGTCAAACTGGAAATCTTAAAGTCTGACGACTTCTCGATGGAAGCGGATATCATCGCATTTGACGCGGAAACAGGCGAAATGTTCAAGAAATCGCACCGTGCAGGCGTTACCATCAGCAGAGATTTGAAGTGGAAGTGATTTGAAGAAAGTAATCTTAGCTCTCCAAAGGATAAAGTCCTTTGGAGAGCTGGATGAATAACCATATATATTTTGAGCAAAAAAGAAAAAATAGCGGTCATCGGTATGGGAGGACTTTTTCCCGGCTCAGCCACTTTGGACGAGTTTTGGAAAAATCTTCTGGAAAACAGAGACTTGGTGAGTCAGTCCGATGACGAAGTGTTTGGAGCTTCGCCGTCAGTTTTTTATGACGAAGAAAAAGGCAAGCTGGACAAGTGCTACGCATTGCGAGGAGGATATGTAAAGAATTTTCAGTTCGATCCGGAAGGCTATCAGCTGCCGGCTGAACTGTTGGAAAAACAGGATTCCCAGTTCAAATGGTCGCTTTATGTGGCGCAGGAGGCTTTGAAGCATTCGGGTTACTGGAAAAACGAAAAGCTGGAAAGCTGCGGGGTTATTCTGGGAAATCTATCGTTTCCGACGCGTTACTCGCGCCAGATTTTTTCGCCGGTCTATGCAGAAATGGCGAAGGAAATTACTGCGGAGCTGACCGGAGAAATCGTTGATATATCCAATGCCAATACAAATTATCCAGCCGAAATTGAAAATACGCTTCTGACCAACGCGCCCGCTGCTTTGGTCGCTCAGGCGGTGGGTCTGAAAGGCATGCATTATTCACTGCCCTCCAGAAGATAGATCTCAATTCTCCTGTTGCTGGCAGCAAACGGGTCTTTAGGATTGTTCAAGTGCCTGTCAGCATACCCTTCGACGCGATCGAAACGGTTCTTGTTCACGCC
>JAKSBZ010000182.1 GCA_022360875.1 Cytophagales bacterium
AGCTGCCAAGGGTGTGTGTGTAGTGCCTATTTCATCTTTCCACTCGCCGCTGTTGGGCTTTCGGGTAACATTGTTGGAAGTGGACGAAGACCAGCTTCGCCGTACTTTCGGGCTGATCAGAGATGGAATAGAGGAATATTGCCGGTCGTAGTCCGAGTGCTGTATAGATGTTTAAGAAACATAAAAAAGTCTCTTGGCAGCCATCCGCGCCAAGAGACTTTTTTTGAATAGTTTTTTCTGAAAACTTCTTAGTAGAAATTTTCATTTCTTCCAGTCGTCCGAAGAAGAGACGTGAATGCCGTCTTTTTTGACCAGAAGCCAGTCCAGAAAAACTTCTTCCCGGCAACCTTTGAACTGCTTGCCTTTCAGCGACTGGAACAAGATCGGATAGGACATGCCATATTCTCTTTTGAATGAAACGGGCTGTCCGTTTTCATCTTTAATAAATCCCCAGCGTATCGGAAAACTTTCGTTCGGGCAGCTGCCGATGCGGTAGTCGTACCGGTACATTCCGGTTCCGTTCTTTTCAAGCTTCAGAAACCCTTTGCCTTTTCCGCGGTATAAGCCCAGCAGTTCTTTTTTTATGTTTTGTGTAACAGACACATTCTTCCCTTTGTAAAAAATCGTTACTTTCTCTGCGGGAGAACTGGAAAGAAGCAGGAGTGAAAACAGTCCTAAAAAATACCCTTTCATGTTTGACGAATTTTAAATAAACAAATAAATGTTAATTTAGTGAATAAGGGATGAATTCCGAAATATCGCCTTTGTAAAAATGGACTTCCCGGATTATTGTTGAGCTTATGTGCGCGTATTCCGGTGAAGTAATCAGAAATACCGTTTCCAGTTCCTGGTTCAGGTATTTGTTTACCTGCGCAATGCTGTTTTCGTATTCGAAGTCGGTTGTGTTGCGCAAGCCTCGAAGAATTACAGTTGCCTCGTGTTTTTTAGCCAGGTCCGCGGTCAGTTCTGAATAGGTGATTACCTCAACGCGGTCGCCGTATTCCCTGAAGGTTTCCCGGATTTTTTTAATGATTAGTTCTGCTTCAAAGTATCGTGAGCTTTTTTTTGTGTTTATGCCCAGGGCAACAATCACTTTATCGAACATATTTAGGCCTCTCAGGACAATATCTTTGTGTCCTTTTGTGAATGGATCAAAAGATCCTGGAAAGAGAGCGGTTTTTTTCATTTGTGTTGTAATGGTTTTTCAATGGTCAGAGGGAGCCGTCTGTACAATTGTGCTAGTTGAACAAGCAAGACAGGTTATTATGGATGCCCCATTTTTTGCTAACGGTTTTCAATGTTCAGAATGGCTTTCATGTATCTTGGATTTAGAAGTGTTCCGGCGGTTATGAGAAGTGTTTTTTGTTGCAGCTTTTATAATCTCGTAGAGCTTTTGCCAGACTGGTGAAGTTTCGATGAGAGCGTGCGTCAGTATCCATGAAGTTCTGTCTAAATAGACAGAAGATGCTTCAAAGAGTTACGTATAGTTTTTCCGGAATGTTGGTTTGGTTTTCTTTCGTCCGCAGTAAAAATTTTTGAGAAGCGGAAATATTCAAAAAAGGAGACTTATGATACTGTCTCCTTTTTTGAATTTCTTTTGGGCTGGTTTAAGGACAGCTGGAAAATGTCGAAGTAATGGTTGTCCTCCAGCTCGTCGAAAACGTACCCGAATTTAAGCTGTTCCGGGCGGTCTCCCAGAATAATGTTGGGAATGTACCGCTGCAGCTGGCGGTAGTGCCCTGTCTTTGTTCCCAAGAAGCCCCAGAGAGTCAGATCACCCAGGAGTGTGCTAACTTTTAGCTGGTTGCAAATGAGCGTAATGTACTTGATGTAGTCTTCGAACCTTTTGATAATGAACTGATTGTAGTAAATCAGCTGGTCTTTTTCCAGGACCGTAATATGCAAAGAAAAACGGTCGACGTACAGATACAGCTTGCGCTCCTCGGTAACGGCGCTTTCGGTGCTTCCCTGGATAATTGTTGAAGACTGATGATAGTACTGAACCCGTTTGTTTGGGTAGAGGCTGTTGAAAAGCTGGACAAAGGCCGTCGGTGCGGCGAAAACAGTGACCATTCCCATCTTGCAGGCCTCTTGGGCAAGAAAACTGTATACCTTGGAGTCGATGTTGGCGCCGAGCGCAAGGTATACCTGTTCATTCCCCGGAACAAAGTCCTTTTCAGGCAGCTGGGTAAAATACCGGTTTTTAAAGGCTACTTTTATAGATTTCCAAAAGCCGGCTGACAAAAGCTGATGATCCAAAAAAATACGGTGAATCAGCTCCACCTTTTTGTTCATATCCTGGACATCGTCCAAAATGTAATCATCCAGCAGCAGACAGCGGAAATCGCGTGAGTCAGTAACGCAGACCTGCAAATCGCGGTCCCCTACCATTACAGACAAATTGTAATGGTGAAGATCGTCGATCTGAATGCGGTCCTTGTCGATGGTGGATCTTACCAGTTTGTATTCGTAAGTAGTCTTCTCTTCTGCCAAAACGTTCTTTATTCCCAGTTACCGTTTGTCGTTGCTTCTGTTCTGCTTCCTACTCGAAGAGGCTTCATAGCGAAGATTACCGCGTCTTCCTTTCTCTTAGGGTTAATAGACGGGTTAGGTTCTTTTACCTCAAACACGCTAACCATAGCGCTTTGGTTGGTTACTTTTCCAGCGAATAGATCAAACTTCTTTCCGTCGGGACGATAAGGAACGAAAGGCAGCGAGTCGGGGCTGAAGCGAGGGTATTTGGAGAAAATGGAATCCAATACGGTAACTTCTCCCAATGTGTCAATGTGCACTTTCACGACTTCTTCACCATATTCTTGAGGAATAATCTCTTCTGTTTTTTCCAGTGTGTAGATTTTTCCCGTTTTAACAAAACTGATCAGCGAGTCCCAGTCTCCGGAGTATTTTTTATTAACCGATTCAAATGCGATTTCGGCATCGCGGATTTGCTTAAGTCTCTCGATGATTTTCCCTTCTGCAAACTTTACCTCCCGTTGCATGCGGATCTCCGAATAGATGATGTTGTTGAACAGGTGATATCCTAAGCCAATGGCAACTAGAAATAGTACACCAGCAAAAATGTTAGTCTTTGTCATTATTCCTCTTAATTTATGCTCTAAGTGTAAAATATGTAAAATTTCTTTCCTTTGTCAAGATGACCACCTAAAAAATTAGTAGTCCACTTAATTTTAATAGTTCTTCACGGTTTTTACAAGTTCTCAGATGCGGGTTCACCGTTCCCTCTTCAAGCTTGTTCACCGTCCCAATATCCATGAAACGCACTTCTCTGATGATCTGCTGTTCCTTTTCCAATTCCGGGTCGTGCCCGGCAATCAGTTTGCCGCCGGTTGCTTCCACAAGGAAGTTCAGCTCGACGGCGTGCAAAGGCGGCTGTAAGAATTCGTTAACAAACAGAAGTTTTCCTACACGGATCTGTAGGCCTGTTTCTTCCAAAAACTCACGCTGCAAGCACCGCTCAAGGGTTTCTCCAAATTCGAGTCCGCCACCCGGCGGGTTCCAAAAATAGCTCTTTTCTCCGATATTAACATGCTTTACCAGCAAAATTTGCTCATCTCGGATGCAAATCCCGTTGACTCGAACGCGGACCTTTCCTCCGAAAATTTTATTTATCGATGTGGCGGCTGAGTTCATCGCATTTATTTTTTGAGGTCAGCAACAAATTAAAATCAATATCTTGTTTTTTTTTCGGAAAAATGGAGAGAAAGCCGCTTCTTGTGCCGAAAGCTTGCCGGCGGAGCCTTGTGCAGGCGCAGGCGGTTTTTCATTATCAGTGATATTCTTTTATGAAATTTTCAGAAACATTAACGCGCAAGTTTCAGCATGAGCCCACTCCGAGCCAGCGGATGCTTTTTGAGGAGTTCGACACTTTTTTCGAGCAGCAAAAAGGACGTCCGGTTTTCCTTATGAAGGGTTTTGCCGGAACGGGGAAAACCTCAGTGATCAGTGCTCTGGTGAAGGCATTGCCGACCATAAACTATCGTTCTGTGCTTATGGCCCCGACGGGCCGCGCGGCAAAAGTGATGGCTTCGTATTCCAAACGAAGGGCTTTTACTATTCACAAGCTGATTTACAGGCTGGAGGAAGATAAAAAAACCGGTGAGCTGCGCTTCAAGCTTCAGAAGAATAATGCAACCAAAACGGTATTTATTGTGGATGAAGCCTCCATGCTTTCTGACGAATCGGGCGGAGCGGGGAACAGCTTGCTGCAAGACTTGGTGGAATTTGTGTATGCCAGTTCCAGCAACCGGTTGCTGCTGGTGGGGGATACCGCGCAGCTTCCTCCTGTTAATCAGTCTGAAAGTCCTGCGCTGGACGCCGATAGCCTCGAGTGGCAGTTCCGGCTGCATGTGTACGGTTCTGAGCTTACTCATGTGGTTCGGCAGGAGGAGGGAACGGGCATTCTGGACAACGCCACGCATCTGCGCGAAAAGCTTACGGCGCGGGAGGATCAGTTTGCTCTGAGAACCCGCGGTTACAAAGATATTTTCCGCATGACTTCCGACCGCCTGGAAGACGGACTTCGGTATGCCTACGATAAGTTCGGAACAGAAAACACGGTGATCATCTGTCGCTCCAACAAAAGCGCGGTGAATTTCAACCAGTATATACGCCGGCAAATACACTTTTTTGAGGAAGAACTGGAGGCTGGCGATATGCTGATGATTGTGCGGAACAATTACACGTGTTTGCCGCCGGATTCCGGACCCGGATTTTTAGCCAACGGAGATTTTGTAGAAGTGCGGAAAATTATTGATTTTGAGGATCGGTACGGCTTCCGCTTTGCTAAGCTCCGGCTGCATTTGGTCGATTATCCCGAGCAGGAGGATTTTGATACCTGGGTGGTGTTGAATACATTGTATTCATCGTCTCCGGCGCTTACTCAGGAAGAATACAGGAAACTTTTTTTGGAGGTCAGAGAAGAGTATAAGAGTATTGGGAGCAAGAAAAAACTCCGCAAAGCGCTGGACGAGGATCCTTTTTTGAATGCGCTTCAGGTGAAATTTGCTTATGCGCTTACTTGCCATAAGTCGCAGGGCGGGCAGTGGCCGGCTGTATTCGTGGACCAGGGATTTCTGAGCCCGGAAATGATGGGCCGGGGATTTTTGCGCTGGCTGTATACTGCAGTTACGCGCTCCACTCAAGAACTTTTTTTGGTTAACTTTGAAACAAAATTTTTCGAATAAAGCTTTAATAGTCATTTTTCTCAGGCACTTTCGGGAGTGTTGGCTGGCGTTTTGGGGAAGAGGTGAACAAAAGTATAATTATCAATTCATGAAAAAATATTATTTCCTATTTTGCATAATATGGTTTGGCTTCGGTGCCGGTCTTTTGGCTCAGGAAAAAAAGCAGAGCGGGAATTCCGCGCCGAAAATGGTTTTTAAGGAGCTTTCTTTCGATTTTGGAGATGTTGTACAGGGAGAAATAAAATCCCACACTTTCAAATTCAAGAATGAAGGAGAAAAGCCATTGATCATTTATCATGTGCTTACTAGCTGCGGCTGCACAGCGGTTGAGTGGCCAAAGTCGCCGGTGAAGCCACGAAAGTCCGGGCAGATAAAAATCATTTTTGACTCCAAGGGCAAGGCCGGACGGCAGAACAAAGTGATTCAGGTGCTGTCGAACGACCCTGGTAGTCCTGCGCGGCTGAAAATAACTGCCAGCGTGCTGCCGAAGAAAAAGCCTTGATATAGAAACTTGTGACATGTATTAACGACTTGTCGTCGGGTATGAACATCGCTTTATGAGAAAGCGAGGGATTGTATTAATAACTAATTTATATAAAGAAGATGAACAGCTGGTTTTTAGCAAAAATAAAATACAAAAAGGAAGACGAAAAAGGGGTGCTGAAAAACATCACGGAGCAGTACCTTATCGATGCGCTTTCGTTTACAGAGGCCGAGGCCAGGGTTTACGAGGAGCTGAGCAGTGTCATTCGCGGCGAGTTTGTTATTTCAAACCTCACCAAAACGCGCATTACGGATGTTTTTGAATACGAGGGAACAGACATTTGGCACAAGTGCAAGGTGTCGTATGTGCTGGTGGATGAAGACAGCGGCAAAGAGCGCAAGGTGAACAATTATATGCTGGTGGCGGCTGACAACCTTATGCAGGCTTACGACCGCATCAACGAGAGTCTGGACAACATGCTGGTGCCGTTTCGTATACCGGAGATCAGTGAAAGCCCTATTCTGGAGGTTTTCCGTTTCAAGTCGCAGGAGCAGCGGGAGCAGGAAGTGCCGTCTAATCTGAAGCCTTTGTCAGAAGTCGGCAAAAAAGAATCGTAATTTTTAATCTTCCAGGGTGAGCGCCCTGGAAGCAAGGTTTTTCTTGAACAGGTATTTATGAGGCTGCTGATTTTTTTTCTTTTTCTGCCTTGCATTTCTTTTTCTCAGTTCGTGGAAAGCCTGCAGTCTGCGTCGGTATATAAATCGACAGGTGTTAGAAAAAGAATGGCAAGCGAGGCAGGGAAAGGTCCTGTGGAAGTTGTTTTTTTTGACCGTGAAGGCAAAGCGGAAAGAGCGCGTTTTCGGAAGCCGAATGGGAAATGGACGGAGGCTTCTTATTTTTATTTAAATAATGTGCTTGCGGAAATCCGGTGCGGACTAACGGAAGTGTTTTGGGAAAGCGAGGACGGTTTCCGGGTGGGCCGATGGTATGAAAAAGGAGTGAAGGTAAAAGAACAGCGAATAAGTGCTGATTCTTTGCGGAGTGTTAGCGTGTTTTTCCGAAAAGGTGAGGAGTACTTAAGGTTTTTCGAATGCTATGAGCGGTTTCCGGTGGTCAGGCAACGGGATTATGTATTGCAGGGACAGGATTCCCAGTACGTATACAAGAGCCTTCCCGTTTGGGAAAAGGCAATGGACAGAGCGTGGACGCGCCGTTTTGAGAATGTTTTTGACCGGTCAGGAAATCTGACAGAAGTAAAAGTCATTGACGGGAAGTTGGTGGCGGAGCGTCGGTTGCTTCAGTACGATTCCCGCGGGCTTTTGAAAAAAGTATACAGCAAAATCCCGGGCCAGGGGAAGGAGAATGAACGGTGTTTGACGTATACTTATGAGTTTAAGTAGGCGGATAGAAGGGATAGCATGTTTGTTTTCTTATTTTCTGCAAAAAAATGATGCGCATTTCTTTCATTTTGATTTTGTTGCTGGTTTGGGGCGGAAGCTTTGCCCAGTTCCGCTTTTTAGGTCCAGAGGTGAGGCATGAAGGCCAGAAGATGCAGGACGCATGGGCTGGTGGGCTGGACGCTTGTGCGGTCTATCCGTTTGATTTGGACAAAGACGGAAAAGATGATCTGCTTCTGTATGACCGGAGTGCCAACCGTTTGCGCGCCTTCGTCTATCGGGACGATCAGTGGAGGCATTCGCCGTATCATGAGTCGCTGTTTCCACAGGAAAAAATGTACGGATGGGTGGTTGTTGAGGATTTTGACGGGGACGGAAAAAAAGACTTGTTTCTGAAAAGCGTGCTGGGAATAGGCGTGTACCGGCAAACAGACAGTCAACAGCCTTTCGGCTTTGAGCTTGTTCAGGACCCTGTTTATGCTCAGGGAGAAATTCAGCAGATAAATATTCAGGTGGCTTCGCAGGATATTCCAGGCATAGTGGATGTGGACATGGATGGAGATTTGGATATCTTGGTTTACAATTTTAATGTGGGGGAAGACATTCGGTGGTACAAAAACTTCAGCATGGAAAATTCCGGGAAGCCTGGGATTGAAATGAAGCTTTTTGACGGACGCTGGGGAGATTTTAAGGAATGCGATTGCGGCTTGTTTTCGTACAACAATGAACAGTGCGGTCCGGAAGGCAATTCGGGAGCTCGTTTGCAGCACATAGGAGGAAAAAGTCTTCATTGGGAGGATATTGACAACGACGGCGATTTGGACCTTTGGTCAGGGCAGGAGCAGTGCCCGGAGCTTTATTTTTTGGAGAATAAGGGAAGCGCTTCTCAGGCGGCGATTAAAGATTTTACTTTGCCCTACAATGAATACTTTCCGGAAGGTTTTCTTTATCCTACAATCGGTTTCGTGGATTTGAACCGCGACGGCAAGAAGGATAAAGTAATCGGAACCAATATTGATGACGGCCAAGGAACTGAAATCGATTTTTCCCAAAGTATTTTTCGCGTAAGCGGTACGGGTATCCAGCCTTTTCTTCAAAACCAGATGATAGATCTGGGCGAGCAGGCCATTCCATGTGTATGGGACGTGGATGAGGACGGCGATATGGATCTGCTGGTTTCGTATAAGAAGTTCGGAGTGTGCGCGCTGGCGCGGTTCGAGAACGAAGGCTCGCAGCAGGAGCCTCTTTTCGTTTGGAAAGAAGATGATTTTTTTGGCCTAAGAAAAAAAGCGTATACTTCTTTGGTGCCGCTCTGTGCGGACTGGAACGGAGACGGGGCGGATGAGCTGCGGTTGCTTACGAGTCACTCGAAGAATCCGTTTTCTGCACTGCAACTTACTGTGCCGCAGACGCTGGAGTCTGCCGATCTGCCGATTAGGCGCATTGAGCAAGCCGCGGTGTTTGACTGGGACGGAAACGGGAAAACTGATTTGTTCGCCGTCAACTTGCAGGAAGGAATCCGAAGGTATGAAAGACAGTCTTCTGGAGAATGGAAGGAAGAAGCAAGTCCATTTGAAGAACTGAAGGGCAAAGGGTACATCAGCATGGCGTTTTTTCAGGACGGGCCGCTTATGCGTTTGTTTTTTTCTGACGGACAGGGAGCCTTGTGGCAATACAGCTGGGATGGGAAGCAGCTAGTGGAAAATGGGCCGGCGCTGGCCTCGGATGTTTTCGGAGGCGCGGTGTTTCCGCTTAGGTTTTCTGACAGAAGTTATCTGCATGCGGCGGTTGTTCGCCAGGGGAAACCTGCCAGTATTTTGGCGGGAACTAATGAAGGCGGGCTGCATTTTCTGCAGTTTGACGATCAGTTTCAGGAAGGATTGCATCTTTCTGTATTTCCCAATCCATTGTCCGCTGGTCAGCGGCTCGTTATACAGACTCATGTGGGTGCTGATATTCAGATTGCAGATGCGCGAGGGCGGCTTTTGCGGTCTTTTGTTGTGAAAACGGGAAGTGAGGGGCTTTTTTTGGGGCAGGAGGCGAGCGGTGTGTATTTCGTTTGTGCTGAATGGAAGGGAATGAAAATAGTGAAACCGTTGGTCGTGTACAAGTAACAAACAGTCTTAGCGTATTTATCACAGACATGAAGAACTTGCTTATACATTATTCCATGAAAAACGATCCGATGCGCATCCTTTACCAAGTAGACTTGTTGACTTGGATAAGGGAGCGCATAGGCGATTTGGATATAATAGATTTGGACAACTACAGTGACAATTTTTTGGTCAGCCATGTTGTGAAAGCGATTCAGAAAAATGAAAAAATTTGCGTGGTAGTGGACGAAGAGCCTAATGCTGCGCCCGGAAGTCTGCCGCGCATACTTGAAGAACTGATCAGAAAGCGTGATCCGGAAAGAGTGATGTGGGTTTTTAACGGTTTGGAAAATGAGTGGCTGCGAAAAACACTGAAGGGAATTGAAGGTAGATTTCTCTTCATAAACCGTCCGGAGTTGGAGACTCGGGAGCTGGTGTTGTCTTTTTTCAGGAAGCAGTCAGGCTGACTGTCCATTTTTTAATTTCTTAAAAAACTGTAGCTTTGTTATTTGCTTTGTATAGATAATGTGAGGGCAATCGTTGAGTTTTAAATGGGGAAGTATTTTTTTTATATAGGGATAGCCGTGTGGATGGTGGTTTCGGTTTCGTGCAGAAGAGAACTGGCTTGTCCGGCATATGCATCGACTTTTTACTATGACCACCAGCAAAGGACGGAGATGTTCAATCCGTTTTATCCTGACGGCATGCCCAAGCCTGCGAAAGTTAATAAACACAGGCGAAAGGGAATTGCGAAGAACGGGCTTTGGCAAAAAACTAGGCGAAAGCTGTTCCCGAAGAAAGAGTACGTGCCGCGGTACCCGAAATCTTTGCCGCTGGCCGATTCGCTGTACACTGTACAAGCTATTGGCGATTCGCAGCGCACCAATGTCGAAATAGTCCGCGAGGAACTTATTGATGCGGAGTTGGATACGGCAAGCGTATTGGCTGACACGCTTATGGCACCGAAGAAGCACAAATACAATGTGGAGCAGCTGGTTTATCTGCAGCATTTTATACAGTATTTGCCTCAGCCTGACACCCTGCAGGAAAGCGGCGCCTCTGCGGAGCAAGTCTCGGTGCTGGATTCAGCAGAAGTGAAGAAGGATAAGAAGCCGTGGTGGCGGCTGGGTATTTTTAAGAAAAAAAAGCAGAAAGAAGATTCGTTGAAAAAGTCTTGATTGCCTTTGTTAGGGCGGGCTAGAAAGGCAGTTATATTGGCCAACAGGAAAGAAATCTGTATATTTTTTGTATTTTTGCGTCTTCAGCGCGCTTATTCCCGACCGGGAAGTGCCAGGTTTTAGATAGAAGGACTTAACAATTATTATTTCATGATCTTACCAGTAGTAGCTTACGGACACCCTATTCTTAAAAAGGAAGCAGTGGATATTGAAAAAGGGGAGATGGACTTGGATTCTTTGATCAAAGATATGTTCGAGACTATGTACAATGCGCACGGCGTTGGACTGGCGGCGCCTCAGATCAATAAGGGAATCCGGCTTTTTATTGTTGACGGAGAGCCGATGGGTGATGAGAATGAGAGTATGGAAGACTTCAAAAAAGTGTTCATCAACCCTGAAATTTTGGAAGAAGACGGAGAGGAATGGGGAATGGAGGAAGGCTGCTTGAGCATTCCGGATATTCATGAGACCGTTTATCGTCCGGAGCGTTTGAAAATCCGATATTTTGATGAAAAATGGGTAGAGCACGAGGAGGTGTATGAAGGCATGAGAGCCCGGATCATTCAGCATGAGTACGATCATATAGAAGGGGTTTTGTTTACGGACTACCTGAGCAGTTTGAAAAAAAGGCTGCTGAAGAAACGGCTGACAAACATCAGCAAAGGAAAGATCAATCCTAATTATCGTATGCTGTTTCCCGGCAAATAAAATCTTTCATTAAGAGGTGGTGTTTTTTTGAATATAATTATTGAAGAACAGCACTGAGCGAGAAAGAGCTTAATAAAGAAAAATGTATATTGAACGCTGTCTGCTAATTGTCGGGCAGTGTTTTTTTATGCCCGGAATTTTTGGCCATTAAAAATTGAATAACGACATGGATAAACTTAGCATAAAGCTCGTTCAAACGCATTTGGAGTGGGAAAGCCCTGATGCCAACTTGGCGAAGCTGGAGGAAATGCTTGAACAGGATACGGTGCCGGGCGATCTGATAGTGCTGCCTGAGATGTTTGCAACCGGCTTTACCACTAATGTTTCGCTTGCTGAGGTAGGAAACGGCAGAAGCTTGCGCTGGATGAAGCTGATTGCACAGAGGTATAACTGTGCTGTGGCGGGCAGTATTATTGCCAAGGAAAAAGCTTCTTTTTTCAACAGGCTGTTTTGGGTTGAGCCGGATGGAGCTGTGCGGCATTACGACAAAAGGCATTTGTTCCGGCAGGGCTCGCGGGAACACGAGGTTTTCATGGCCGGAAGCGATCCGTTGGTGGTAAATTGGAAAGGATGGAAAATAGCGCCGTTTATTTGTTATGATATCCGTTTCCCGGTTTGGAGCCGCAACCGATTGCTGAAAGACGGATCAATGCGGTATGATCTTATGCTGTATGTGGCTGCCTGGCCTAAAACAAGGCAGGAGGTGTGGGAGACTTTGCTTAAGGCGCGGGCTATTGAAAACCAGGCTTATTGTGTGGGGGTAAACCGTGTGGGACACGATGACAATGGCGCGATTCAATACGCCGGAGGTTCTAAGGCAGTGGATCCGACAGGAAAAGTGATGCTGAGCTTGGGTGATATGGAAACTGTCCAGACGCTGACATTGACAAAAGCTTCCTTGGAAGAGTGCCGCGATAAATTTCCGGCTTATCTGGATGCGGATAGTTTTGTGATAAAAACAGATGAAAAATGATTGAGCAAAAGCGATTTCCGATTTTGGTGAATCCGAATACCCGGTTTATTTTTTCTACTTCCGGCAGTGCTTCTTCTATAGAAAGGCACAACCGCGCGATGGAGCGCCTCGGATTGAACTTAGTCTACACCACTTTTTCTTTTGATATATCGCCGGAAGAGTGTGCGGGACTGCTTCGCTCGCCTCTCGCCGGGGGAGGTGTGATCACCGGTAAGAACGGGCTCAAGACTCGGATCATTCCTCAGCTTGACTGGGTTGAGCCTTTGGCGGAAAAGACCCAGTGCGTGAATACAGTGGTGAACCGGTGCGGAAGACTTTACGGATACAATACGGACTATATTGGCTTGAAAACGGCCTTGGGAAATGCAATAAAGAAAACAGGTGTTTGCATTGATACGGCGGTGGTGTACGGCTATGGGGGTGTGTCGGGCGTTGCATACCGTGTGCTGGAAGATATGGGTTTTCGCGCGTCGATCGTTGGGCGGAATCCTGTCAAGCTTGCGGAAAAGAAAAAAGAACTTGGAATAAAGACGCTGCCTTCTGAAAAAGTTTACGACCTGGTTGTGGATGCCACGCCGGTGTCTTCGGATCCTAATTTTCTGGAGCAGGCTGAAGGTCTTCAAGAGCTGCTGAAGGAGACTAAAATGGTGTTTTGCCATAATATGCCGGAAAAAGACGGCAAGTTGAATTATTTGAAGCAGCACTGCGAGGCGAACAATATGTATTTTGTTGAAGGGAAAGAGATGTACGTGCCTCAGCTTGTCCGGCAGTACAGCTTGTTTTTTGAAGGTTTGAAAGGACCGGATGGGAAATTTATTTCGGAAAACGATATTCGCCGGGCTTGGGAGTTTGAGTAGAAGTTAGGGCTGTGCGCTTTTCAGTACTGCTAGTAATTAACTTATGTTATTATTTAGCTAAATCGTTGGCTATGAAACATAACTGAAAAAAATAAAAAGTACGAAGTACTTCTCTTTGGAAAATTATATGTAAACTGAGCTGTATTTTCCTCAACTTCAGAGCCTATGGACTGGACGATATTTGCGGTTTTTCTGAGTTACTTTTTGCTGTTGTATTTTGTTTCCAGGGTTTTTGCCGGAAAAAAGCATCGGTCGAATGACACATTCTTCAGCGCAAACAAAAATTCCAACTGGGCACTGGTGGCTTTCGGGATGGTGGGAACAGCGCTTTCCGGAGTGACTTTTCTTTCCGTGCCGGGGGAAGTGAGCAATTCCAATTTTTATTACGGGCAGCTGCTTATCGGCAATGTGATAGGTTACTGGCTGGTTGCGCTTGTTCTTATTCCGCTTTACTACAGGCTCAACCTGGTGACGGTGTATGAGCTGTTCGGAAAGCGCTACGGCAAAACCGTTCAGAAAACGGCTTCGTGGTTTTTTTTGGTTTCACAGCTAATCGGCGCGGCTTTTCGGCTTTATCTGGTAGCCTTGGTGCTGCAGCTTCTGTTTTTTGAGCGGTTGGGAGTGCCTTTCGAAGCAACCGTGTTGCTGACCTTGGTTTTGATTTGGGTGTATACGTATCGTGGAGGCTTGCGGACGATAGTGATTACGGATACGCTGCAGACCTGTTTTATGCTGCTGGCGGCCGTTTTTACGGTAGTGTTTCTTTGCAGGGAAATGAATCTGCACTGGGTGGACTTGTCCCGGCTGTTGCTAAAGCATCCCAAGGCGCAACTGTTTGACTGGGACTGGCAAAGCCCGAGTTTTTCTGTAAAGCAGATACTGGCGGGCATTGCCATAAGCTTGGTGATGTCCGGTTTGGACCAGAATCAGATGCAAAAGAGCCTGTCCTGCAGAAATGTGGGGGAAGCGAAGAAAAACGTCTTTTGGTTCAGCATTTCCTTCTTTTTGGTGAGCGGATTCTTTCTTTTCACAGGCTTGCTGCTCTATCTTTTTGCGCAAAACCAGGGAGTGAGTTTAGCGGCGACTGATCAGCTGTTTACTTATCTTTCCATGCACCACTTTCCGGTGTATCTGCAGGTGTTGTTTGTGCTTGGCGTTTCGGCGGCCGCTTTTTCCAGCGCCGATTCATCGCTGGCCGCCCTTACGACGAGCTTCTGTGTGGATATTCTGGAAATGAAAGGCAAGGAAGACCGAGGTTCGCTGCGCGTTCGCAAGGCTTCGCATGTCGTGTTTGTGCTGCTGCTCTTTTTTGTGATTGTGCTGTTCAAGTGGTTCAACAACGACAGCGTGGTGATGGCGGTGTTCCGGATGGCGTCCTACACCTACGGGCCAATTCTCGGCCTGTTTGCCTTTTCGTATTTTTTCAAAAGAAAACCAGCAGGCAAATGGGTGCCTTGGGTGTGCGTACTTTCGCCGGCGCTGTCATACGTGCTTAATGCCAAGGCCCAGGCTATTTTCTGGGGATACCAGTTCGGCTTTGAGCTGCTGTTGGTCAATGCGTTGCTGACGGTTCTGGGGCTCTGGCTGGTGAGTGCTCCTGTTTCTCGGAAAGCGGAGCGGGCAGTTAAATAATGGGGCGAAGGGTTTTCTGTTTTAAGAAAAAACATTACCTTTGCAGACCGAATTTAACTATATTATAACCATTAGTAAGTTATGGAATTGAAAAACTATGAGACGGTATTCATCGTTACTCCCGTTTTATCTGATGCTCAGATAAAGGATACTGTCGTGAAATTCGAGAACTTCTTGAAAGAAAAAGGTGCGGAAATCATCAATGTTGAAAACTGGGGACTGAGAAAACTGGCTTACCCTATTCAGCACAAAACAACTGGTTTCTACTCTTTGGTTGAGTTCAAAGCGACTCCTGACACAATCGCTGCTTTCGAAACAGAATTCAGACGTGATGAAACAGTCCTTCGTTTCTTGACAACTGCAATGGATAAGCATGCTGTGGCTTATGCTGAAAAAAGAAGAGCAGGTAAATTTAACAAAAAAGAAAACAAGGAGGAGGCTAAGTAATGACACTTGTAAACGAACCAATCAACAGAAACGAGAATAAGAAGAAATATTGCCGTTTCAAAAAACACGGTATCAAGTATATCGATTACAAAGACGAGAAATTCTTGCTGAAGTTTGTGAACGAACAAGGTAAAATTCTTCCTCGTCGCTTGACAGGAACTTCAGTGAAGTACCAGAAGAAAGTGGCTAAAGCGATCAAAAAAGCGCGTCACTTGGCATTGTTGCCATATGTAACTGACTCTTTGAAGTAATATTCGGAGCAAGTTAAACGTCTTTAAGTAAGCTTTAAAAATTTTTATTTGAAATGGAAATTATCTTAACTCAAAATATTAAAGGGTTGGGCTTTAAGAACGACATCGTTTCTGTAAAGCCGGGTTACGGACGTAACTACCTGATTCCTCAGGGATATGCTATCCTAGCTACGGAGTCGAACAAGAAAATGATTGCTGAGAACATCAAGCAAGCGGCTCACAAAGCTGAAAAAATCAAAGCTGATGCTGAAGCTCTGGCTGCTTCTATCGGTTCAACTAAGCTGGCTATCTCTACTAAAGCAGGTGAGAACGGAAAAATCTTCGGTTCTATCACTCCTCTTCAGTTGTCAGAAGCGTTGAAAGAGAAAGGATTTGACATCGACAGAAAACAAATCTCTTTGGATACTGAAGCAAAATTTGTTGGCGAGTACACTGCTACAATCGCTCTTCACAAAGAAGTGAAGCACGAAATCATCGTTGAGGTGGTAGCTGAGTAATAGCTGAGCTTTCAGAATATTATAGAAGTCTCTCGGAAACGGGAGACTTTTTTTGTGCTTTTTCGGTCTGGAGAGGACGTTATGCTGTATATGTTCCAGAAGTTTGGAAATAAAAAACACCCCAAATGCCGCCATTTTTTGGATACTTGAGGTGTTTTCAGTGAATTGAATCTTCTGATTCAACATATACAGACTGTGAATATTTAATCATTTGTTTCCGGTAAACCAACAGCGAATGCAGCGAGAAGGCGGTTAGTCTTTAACAACAAGCAGGATTTCTACCCTTCGGTTCTGCGCGGCTTCTTTGGGATAGTTTTCCAAAGGCTGCCTATCGCCGTAATGTTTGGTTTCAATGACTTTGGATTCTATGCCGTTTCTGGTGAAGAAGCGTTTTACCCGCACCGCTCTTTTTTTGGACACTCGGTTTTTTGCCCTGTCGCTTCCTGTTTGGTCGCTGTGTCCTTCAATGAGCAGCGTAAACTTCCTGTATTGTTTTGCTTTGGCGAGCACTTGCCCGAGGTATTCAATATTTTGTTCAGACAGTTTGTACTCATTGAGCTTATAATGTGTTAAAAAGCGGAATGCGAGCGTTTTTTGCTGTTGTTTGGCATCCTCTTGCTGGAGCTTCTTTTCGATGAGTTTCCTCCGTGCAAGATCCTTTTTTCTGATGTTCCGGAATGACCGAGATGGCCGGGATGCCGTTCGTTTGATTTTCGTTGTTTTTCCAATTTTATAAGCAGACGGCTTTTCACGGTTCAGGCAGAGCACGGCTGCGAGACTGAAAGCGGAGTGGTTCAGATTTTTGTCGGCAAGGCTTTTTTCGAAACTGGCCATAAGCGTTAGTCCGCCAGCGCGTATTTCCGCCATAGGCGTAACATTGGCTGGATAACCGCCGCCCAGTGCTACTCCCACATAGCCCTGGGGAAGCTTCCTTCGGACACCGGTTTTGGCAAAATATTCTTCTGTTTGTTTGGAGCTCATCCCGAAAATTCCTGCGTTGAAGCTGTACAAAGCGCTTAGCGGTGTGCTGATCCCGGTTTGGAAGCTCCAGGCGAGAGGAATAGGGTTTTTTTCTGAGACGAAAGTAAGACAAGGCTGGTTGATGTGCATAAAAGATACTCCCGCAAAGTATCCGCTTTCAGGGCTGTCTCCGAACCGTTTGTAAAGAGCTCCGGCTTTAATGCTTACAACCTGGTCTTTGAGTGTGCTGAAATTTTCTCCGTTGGGCAGGTTTTTCATATGGCCAAAATGCTGCTTCCACTGGGAGTCAGTTGAAAGGTTCTCCAAGTCCATTCGTTCGGTGTGGTGGATGATTCCCGTGCTGAAGCTCAGCTGGCTGCGTCTGTTCAGAAAAAAGGAATACGCTAAATCACCGTGTATCTCTGTGTTTTTCCAGGGAACATGGTTCTGCCTTATCTTCTCATTTGTCGCCGCCGCCCGCATGAATAGCTGGCTGCCGTATTTGTTTTGGTATAATGGGATCATGGTGCCAAACCTGTAGGATTGGTGCAGGGTATTGAAGCTGAAATTCCGTTGCGTGTAATTGGCGTAGAAGACCGGACCGTTGCAGGAGTGTTCTTTCCAGGCGGGCTGCCAAGTCGAGGGAAATTGTTCCCAATTTTTTACTGAATTCTGGCAAAAACCCTTGGTGAACGCCAGGAATATTATGAAAATAGAATATTTGATAAACTTCATGTTATTATCGAATTAAAGTGAACACCCCTGAATCCTTCCCGTTGCAGCTTATTGGCAGACCGCTCTCGAAAGATCCCTTCAGCTTCCAGATGTATGTTCCGGACGGCATCTTAAAGCCTTTTTGGGTGCCGTCCCATCCAGTTTCCATGGCCTGTCGAACAGAATTCAGCTTAGCCACTCTGTTGCCTTGCATGTCATAAATTCCGAGTTCGATTTCTTTGACGCCGTGTCCTCTGACGATGAAAAAGTCATTTTTTCCGTCGCGGTTCGGCGTGAATAGTTCTGGTATGAAGAGTTCTTCAATGACCTGGACTTTAGCCCGGGATGTGCTTTTGCATCCGTTGCCGTCGATTCCCTCAACTGTGTACACGGTTGTTTTCTTCGGAGTCACTTCCGTGATGCGTTGGTTGACCTCCGTGATTTCGTAGTCCGGGCGCCAGAAATATTCTTGAGCGCCTGTAGCTTCCAGCGTGGCTGTTTTTCCTTTTCCTACTGTAAGCAGGGTGTCCTTGAGCGCGATTTTCGGCAGCGGATTTACAGTAAGCAGAACCTTTCGGACAATGTCCGGACAGGCTTTGGTTTTGACAAGCAATTCGTACTGTGTGTCGGTTCGGGGACGCACTGTCGGGTTGGCATCCCGAGAGACTTCATTTCCTCCGCTGGTCCAGATGTATTGATAAGGATAGTTGCTTCCAGAAGCCGTCGGACTTCCGCCTAGCGCTAAAGATTCTCCGATACATATTTTGGGTGACTCGTCAAGTCGGACAACTGTTGGCGGGTTCACTTCCACCTTTACCGTGTCCGGAACTCCGGAGCATCCTTTGGCGTCGGCAGTGAACAGCACATATTTGTCGGTTGCGCTGGATGTGAATGAGAGTGTTTCGTTTTCAGATAAATATTTATCATGCAATACGGACTTCCAGCGGTAGGAGTACTCTTTTTTCGGTTTGACTGACAGCGCAACCGGTTCTCCGAAACAAACCAGTTGGTCTTCCCCTGCGCTTTCCACAGGCAATTGAATAACCGATATGCGAACGGTGTCAGAGTTTACGCAGTTATGCTGGTTTGCGGCCTGGAGAACAATTTCTTTAGTCTGTTTTATCAAAGTGCTGTGGGACGGCTGATCATTTTCAGCTGGCAGACCGTTTTCTGTCCATTGGTAAATGCTGAACTGGTCAGGAACTTCTACCTTAATTGTTTCACCGAAGCAAGCTTCCCGGTCTTTTCCCAAAGAAAACTTCGGAAGCTTATGAACTGTCAAAAGTGTTGTGTCTTGAACCTGGCACTGCTCTTTGCTGGTGGCTGTGGCAATGAAGCGTTTTGTTTTTAGAGCTTTTACAGAGAACGAGCTCTCATTGCTTATTAGTTCGCCTTTTCCGTCCCGCCATTCAACAGCATACGGAGTACTTTTGCCAATTTGTACGGTTTGTCCGAAACAGGATTCCTGTTCTTTTTTCAGATTGATTTTTGGCAGTTCCAAAATAGTGAGCTGTACGCTGTCCTGATAAACGCATCCGTTGGTATCTTGTACTTTGGCCCATATTTCGTCATGGCGGCTGGCTTTGCCGGTATAGGAGCTGCCTATTCCGATTTGTCCGCTCCACTTGGAATGCCAGCTGACTGAATTTTTAATGTCAGCATTTACTTTCAGTTCAAAAGGGGAGTTTTGACATACTTTTAGATCCTCTCCCAGAGAAAATTCCGGAAGACTCAAGGTTTTGATTTCAACAGTATCGGAGTTAACACAGCCTTTCTGATTGCGCACTACCGCAAAAATTGAATCGGTTGCTGTGCTTTTATGGCGGTAATACCACTGATTTTCCAACACTTTCCCTTTGTTTTTTGTCAGCCAGCTGACTTTATCCCAGTTTCCTTTTACCTGAAGCAAAATGGAATCGTTCAGGCAGATACTCTGGTTTTCTCCAATAGAGAATTCAGGGAGACCGATAGCTTTGACGAAAAGCGTATCGGTATTGACGCAGGCGGAGTCGTTTTCAACTTCAAGGATGAGTGTTTTGTCTTTCAGGACGTTAAAGTCAAGCGAAGCTTTTTCGGAAAGCACATGATGGTCAGAGTCTGTCCATTTTACACGGCTCCATGTGCCTGTGGAAAGTGAAAGGTTCTCTTTCAAGCAGACTTCTCTGTCTGCTCCAAGGCTTATGACGGGCAGTTTTTTCATTCTAATGATGATGCTGTCCTGCTGGCGGCAGCCTTCGGAGTCCGTCGCTTTGAGAATGAGCGTGTCGGTCTTCTGAACGGCATGCGTGTAGCTTTCGTTTTGAGAAAGCTCTTGGCCGCTTGTTGTCAGCCAGCTTAGCTTCCAGCTTTTGTTCAGAGCAACGGGCTGAAGCTTTACGGATTTTTTTTGGCAGACGGCTTGGTCTTCTCCAAGTCTGATTTCCGGAAGGGGAAGCGCTTTAATCTGAACCGTGTCCGTATTCTGGCATCCCAAATCGTTGTAAACACTGACGAAAACCGAGTCATCTTCTAGGACAGCGCGGGTGACTGATTTTTCAGTTGTGTTGAGCACCCCATTTTTTTTGCTGCGCCACTCAATGGATGTCCAGGGACCTTCGGCTTGGAGGTTTACGGCCGTGCCCCGGCATATTTTCCGGTTGATTCCCAGATTGGGTTCAGGAAGAGCAAGAGGAATGATAACGGTGCTGTCGGTATAGGCGCAAGAATGCATGTTTGTTACTTGCGCAATGAGCGTATCTTGTTTAGTGACAGTGAAGTTTATTCGGTGATTTTTCGAGATCGTTTCGCCGCGGGAGTTTTTCCAAAAAACCGTCAGTGGTGCGATTTTTCCGGTGTTTAGTTCTGCTGCGTCATTTAGGCAGATCTGCCGTTTTTCAGGAAGCTTGAATTCCGGAAGCGCCAAAGGAACAATGTCAAGGTTTTCAGTGCTGGAGCAGCCGTTATTGTCAGTAAGCACTGCGGATATTATGTCGGTTTTTCCGATGATGTATTTTACGGTGTTCTGATTGGTTGCCAGTGTTCCAAGTTTTTCGGATTTCCAAACAACTGAAAGGCTCTTGTTGTCGACTGACAGTTCGTGTTGGCTTTTGTGGCATGCTTTGAGCTGTTTGCCCAGGTTATATTCGGGAAGAGACAAAGCTTTGACAGCTGCTGAATCCTTAGACAGACAGCCCTGAGCATTGGTGACGGTAGCCCAGACGGAGTCGTTGGCTTGTATGGGAAGACTGAGGCTTTCTCCTGAAAAATTTCCCTGGTTTTTGGAGAGCCAGCTAACCGTTGTCCAGTTCGGGTCGGAAAGAGTGAGCTTCAACTCTTCTTTTTTGCAGACTGAATAAGAGTCATTCAAGCTGAATGCCGGGAGATCAAGTCCTTTTACCTTGAGGGTGTCCCGGTTTACGCAGCTGTGCCCGTCGCTAACTTCCACCCATATTTTTTCCAAATCATAAGCAGCGGGAATGTAAAGCGATGGCGTGTTGTTGTCAATTTTTCTTTGGTCCGAATGCCAGCTGATGGTTTTCCAGGTGTTCGGCTGGTTGAGCGAAATCGGGCTTCCCTTGCAGATAAGCCGGTTTTTTCCTATATCCGGCTTGGGAAGGGCATGGGTTTTCAATAATACGGTATCTGTGTTCTGGCATGAGTTTTTGTCTGTGGCGGTAACGAACAGGGTGTCGTTTTCGTCAAAGGAAACAGTTACAGCAGTCACGTTTTTGCCAAGTTCTCCCCGGTTTTTTGACAGCCAAACAGACTGGCTCAGCCCATCAGGCAGCTGAATTTTTTTTTGCTCTCCCAGACAGGCCTTGAATTCTTTTTGAGTGATAAGAGAGGGAAGTGTCAGTTTTTTGATAGTTGCAGACTGACTTGAACTGCAGCCTTTGGCAGTGGTTACCGTGCAGTTAACTGTTTGGTTTTTTAATACGGTTAAGTTATAGGTATTTTCGCTGGACAGAATTTCTCCGTTTTGGTTTTTCCACACTGTTTTGATGTCTGTTTCAGCGGAGGCGCTGAGTTTTAACTCTGAGCCAAAACACGCGCTATACTGGTTTTTTAGAGAAAGAGCAGGCAGGGCGAGCACTTTAATTCTTATGGTGTCGTATACTGTACAGCCTAGGGGTTTGACAAGCTCGACATAGACCGTGTCGGTGCTCTCAGCAGTGAACTCTATGGTTTTTGTGTTTGTGCCGACAATTCCTTTATTCTTGGTTTTCCACTGAATGGATTTAAATTTTTTGTCGTAGGACAGAACGAGCTTGTCCCCTTTGCAAACTGCGGTGTCATTCTGAATATTTATTGGAGCGCAAACGGTGAAGTTGTTTTCTGCGCTAAAGGAGGAGGCTTTAAGTGTTGGATCAACTTGGCAGGCGCTCCAATAGTATTTTCCTTCCGGCAGGGAATCCAGTTCGTATCGTTTTGCACTCAAGCCTTTGCTGGTAAGCGTCTGAATTTGCCCGATGTGAACCGGTGCCCGAAGAATATCCGAGGCGCCTGGAGATGTTCCAAGACGAATAAAGCTTCCCATAAGTTCTTTTTTTGCCTCCTGGTCTTCCGTGCGTTCCCATTTGAGTGAAACGCGGTGAAAGTTTGTGCTGCTCTGCAGCTTTTCCGGGGGCTGAGGAGCCGTGCTCAAGGGCGCCGGTGTGCTCAGCTTGTAAAATTTACTTTTAATTCCGTTGTACGTTAATCCATTTGCGTAAAGTTCTATTTGTTCGTCACCGTCAACATCCAGAAAGCAAAGGCTCCCTTTTGCATATGTTTCATCCAGCGGGTTGTTTTTCAGGACCGGTCCTGTATTGCTCCCCTGATAAAGCCGCGACACATAGCGGCCTTTGTCGTCAGTACCTGAAAGGACCCAATCCCGGTAGCCGTCGTTGTTGAAGTCGGAACAGTGGAAGCTTTCGTTTTTGAGGGCTGGAACTGAAACGGATTGTTCCGTTATGAAAATTCCATGTTCGTTTCTGTAAAGAACAGACTTACATTTATTATTGGATTTTCCGATTAGCAACAGATCCCGGAATCCGTCATGGTTGTAGTCTGTGGTGTAGCCTCGGGCTTCTGTTATTCCGGAAAAGCCGCTGTTCACTGGTGTAAAGGAAAGTGTATTGCCGTTTAGGGACGCGGAGTAGAAATCCAGTACCGTACGGGCGTAAATATCTATTCCCGAAAGCAGAAGCTCTTTTTTCCCGTTTTTGTTGATGTCGACTGTTAGTGCGGAGCTGCAGGAGCTGAGTGGGGGAAGGTTGTGGGAAAGGGCATCCCATCCGTTTGGCCCCTGGACAAGGAATTGCTGGACGTATTTATCTTCTTTCCTTGCTAGAAGGTAAAGGACTTTTCCTCGGGCACTATTTAAATCCAGCCAGCAGGCGTAGGGCCTCGATTCGCTTTTTTCTGACAAGCTTTTTTGGTATGAGTTCCCTTTTTTGTTTTCAAAAATTGCCACTTCCCAGGTATTGTCGCTTCTTTTTCCGCGAACGAGCAAGTCGGCGTATCCGTCGCGGTTGTAGTCGCAAGTTTCGGTTCGCGCGTTTTTCCAGTATCCGATCCCCGAGCTTTGGGACGTGAATCTGATTGGATTGCCACCCTGGTTGATGAGTACTTGCAGCAAATGCTGTCCGTTTATGTCCTCTCCCGATAGCACAAGGTCCATTTTTCCGTCCCGGTTCATGTCCGACCAAGTGCTCTGGCTGTATTGAGCCGGGGGAATGCCTTCGGAATTAAGGGGTGTCCACATTTGAGCTTTGGAGTGAAGAGGGAGAATTGTAAAAAGTAAAATACTAGCTAACAGTAATTTATATTCCATAACGTGATTGTTGGAAGATCAAATTAAAAAATATTATAATAAATTGTTATGTAAAAATATTTTTAAACCTGTTAATTTGCTAGTGAATATTGTTTTTTTAATCACACATAGATGGATAGATTTTTTTATCTAGGGATAAAAATATTTTTTTATGGCTTGTTTTTCATGTCACTGCAGCCTCTAAGGGCGCAGCAACTGGATCAGATAGGCAAAGGAAAAGCATTGAAAATCTCCGGCGGGCTGTCCGTAAGTCAGAACGCGTTTTGGAACAAAGGGAGAAGCAGCAGCCGTTCTCCGTACAGCCTGTTGGTGAATGGAAACCTAAACGTTGATCTTTGGGGCTTTGCCGTACCTTTGAGTTTTACTTATACCAACGAGAAACTTGACTTCCAGCAGCCTTTCAATCGGCTGAGTCTGTCGCCTGCCTACAAATGGCTGACGGCGCACATCGGTCACAGTTCGATGACTTTTTCTCCTTACACGCTTGGAGGACATTCGTTCTTCGGGCTGGGAGTTGAGGCGAGGCCAAGCAGC
>JAKSBZ010000215.1 GCA_022360875.1 Cytophagales bacterium
GTGCCTAAAAATTTCTTTTTATAAATAATATTAGCGAACGGTAATGCTATATTATTATTCGAATCCACCACTTTGCCTTTTATTGTAATTCTATTAGATGCAGAGCTTTGGGCAAATCCAGTAACTGCCATGAATAAATGAGCCAGTAAAAAAAATGGCCAAAATTTATAATTTATCATAACGAAAACTTATTAAGTTGTAAGGTATCTTTTTCAAGATCTGAAGGTAGCTGAGCATAAAAATAGGGCGCAATATATCCGAAAACCACCATGTCTTTGGGGACGTCCAAGTCTGCGATAAGATTGAAATCTTTATAAATTTGCAAGCCATCAGTCGCTTGGTTTCCATCTTTTGTATATCCCCGAAAGACAATTTCTTGATCAGGAAAACATTTGATATAAGTATAATGACCATGCTTTTTCCGTTCCTGGTAAATTGCCATATAATCATCTGTAGATTGTACCTCTGTATATTTTTGCTCCATTTCACGCCCAGAAAAACCGAATTTGAATTCTATCTCTCCTTTCGTATCCATTAAATACATAGAGCTATCGATATCATATCCTGTAATGATTCTATTATTGTAGACATCAAACGGAGTGAAAGTAAACTGTGGTATAAATTTATAGTTTCGATATTCTGGAGATAATCGCCCAAACATACGCTCAATCTTCTTATCTTTTAAATTTAACAAGCCAAAAATTCTTATTTCTTCGTAAAATTTTCTTGATATAAACGCATTAAATTTAATGTGACAAGTCTCTATAGGTACAATCGCATATTTATCGTTTAGCAACTTTGCCGTCATATTTGGCATATACTTTCCTTCATAGATTCCCATATCCTCTGGTTGAGGGTTAGCCGTTAGCTCCGCTCTACTCTTGTTCGGGGTTTTAAACTCATATCTGTTTCTTTGAACTTCCCAGTCCTTATTTATGACATAATAATCTTGCGTCGAGCTAAACACAACAAATCTATCATTATTTACATCAAAGTCAGTCCATCGCTTTACAGGTATTTCCTTAGGACCTCTGCCCTGGCCCAGGGCGGTTTTCTCAAGCTTGAGCTCTTTATTGTAAAAAAAGGCTTTGCTTGTTAAATAATCACCCCAAACCAATTCGTCTCCCTTGCAGAGCCACTTTCCCGTAAGGGAAACGCCGGCATGGCTGATTTGCACACTGTCCAAGTTCAAAGAAGACAAGCTGATGTGCTTTTCGCCGACGTTTTTAACTCCCTCAAAAGGACTTTCCTTCTTGAAAGCGCAGGAAAATAAAACCGACGCAGCGGTAACCAATATTATTCTTTTTAGCATAACACAAATTTCTGATTTCAAATTCGAACAAACCGAGCAGGCCCTGTCCCAAAAATTTCAGAGTCCGTTTCCCAGAAAAAACTAAATCCGCTGACCTCCCGACACTTTTTCGCATAGCGGTTTATGCTTACGCTTCGCGCATTGCAGACAACCCCTGGAAGCTCACTCTTGAAAAACCATGCACCTTGAAAGAACAAGTGTAAAAATTTTATACTTTAATCCAAAATACATATGTAATCTCATAAATTTTACTTTTCATTTCATTAAAAACAAATTATTTACTATTTTATTTACGGAAAAACACATGATTTATTATTTATATCTCAAATGCATTTCCTTTTGCGGGCTGTAGGAAAGATTGCTTAAGAACATGTAAAAAAACGATTTGTTAAATTTTTAACAAAATTTTAAATCTAAGTTCATTTTCATCAAAAAATTGCTCTGCGGCATTCCTCCGGGTATGTTTGCATCCGAATTGCTCAAAGAGGGGCCAAACAAAACGAATTATTGCACATGGATAAATTAGTGGCGGATTTTGCGGAAATGATGTGGGGAGCGCACCTGCTGGTATTGTTGCTTGGGGGAGGATTTTTCTTTCTGGTGTACTCCCGGTTTGCACCGATCATGAAAATGAGGCACGCCGTACAAGTGCTCAGAGGACACTACGACGACCCCAACGATCCTGGAAAAATCAACCACTTCGAAGCGCTTTCCAGCGCCCTTGCCCAAACGATCGGCATGGGCAACATCAGCGGCGTTGCCATAGCCATCATGACCGGAGGTCCGGGCGCGCTGTTCTGGATGTGGACGAGCGCCTTTCTGGGCATGGCCACCAAGTTCTTCACCTGCACGCTGTCGGTCATGTACCGCAAAAAGCACCCGAACGGTGACGTCTCCGGCGGTCCCATGTACATCATTACCGAGGGGCTTTCAGCCCGCTGGAAACCGCTGGCCTACCTTTTTGCCCTTGCCGGACTCATCGCCACGCTGCCTATGTTCGAAGCCAACCAGCTGGCCGAAGCCATCCGCGAAATGGTGCTGGAGCCCAACGGCTGGGTGCTGGAAAACGAAAACACGCTTAACCTTATTCTGGGAGCCTGCACGGCGGGCATCGTGTCGCTGGTTATATTCGGCGGGCTGCAGCGCATCGCCGCGGTGGCATCCAAGCTGGTGCCCTTCATGGTTGTCGCCTACACGCTTTCCATTCTCACCATCATTGCGCTCAACATCCATGCTGTTCCCGATTCCCTGGCGCTGATTTTCCGAGACGCCTTTACGGGCAGCTCCGTGCTCGGCGGCGCGCTGGGCACAATCATCATTACCGGCGCCAAGCGCGCGGCATTCTCCAACGAGGCGGGCATCGGTACCGCCCCGATGTTCCACGGCGACGCACGGACCAACGAGCGCGTGCAGGAAGGGCTTGTCGCCATGCTCGGCACGTTCATCGACACCATCATCGTCTGCTCTATGACCGCACTGGCAATCATCGTAACCGGAGTCTGGAAAGAGTCCGGCATGAACGGCGTAAGCCTTACAGCCAAGGCGTTCGAAACTTCTTTCGGAGAAGCGGGAACCTACCTGCTGGTTTTTGCGGCCACTGTCTTTGTACTGACGACGCTTTTCACCTTTTCGTACTACGGCATAAAATGCTGGATCTTTCTGTTCGGAGAAAAGTACGCTTTTCTTTACAACTACGTCTATATGATTGCCATACTTCTGGGTTCGGCATTTTCCATTGATATGATCATCAACCTGATCGACGGATTCTATGCCACCATGGCCATACCGACTATGACAAGCGCCCTGCTGCTCGCCCCAAAAGTGAAGCGGGAAATGAAACGCTACTTTGACCGGCTTAATAACGGAGAACTGAAGTCCTTTAAATAAGGATTTCACTCTGTCCTATTGAATGCGTTTCTTAACGCAAAAATGTGCTGAGCGCCTTTTGCATCGCCTAACTACTACAGGGTAAAAGACGTCCAGCACAAAAACAATATTGCGCTCATACATCCTGTCTTTCACAATTCAAAAGGCAGCGAAAAATCTTATCCAACCCTGCAACTGAGCCGGCCCATCCCGTGCAATTCCGCACGCCGGCTCACCCTTATCCCCCCAAAAGAATATTCGTTTCAAAAAAGAATAGACCCGCCGGCAAACCAAGCCCGACGACCTTAGTTCTCTTAGTCGGAAATCCATAAAAATTATCAGCGGCAAGAACCTTATTGAGCGACACGAAAAACAACGTGCACTAATTAATTGAAGTGTATCCATGAAGGGGGCGCAAGCGATTGCGTCCTTTTTCGTGAAATCTGAACGGAAAAACACGCCTAAAACCAACAGCAACAATGCGCCGCCGCTCTTGTTTTCCCAACAAAAACCAACATATGTTCCAGTCAGCCACCCGACAAAAGAAGAATTCTCCGCTTCATTCTCTATCCCCGAAGAAGGATTGTTTGCATAAAATAAAAAATGAAATGCCCCGGCAGCAAACTCATGACAAAGCCATTCAGTGCTCGCCTTCATCGAATTTTTTCTCCCGCATGTTTACCAACTGGAAAAACAAAAAACAATACCAGGGCACCAAAAGCTCTCCAACAACAAGCGGATTGAAACCCTACAGCGCCGAGCTCATGGGCGTAAACGACGCGGCGGGATCAGACGGATATGCCCGCTACGAACTCGGGGGACAAACATCCCTTACTTCTTCTCCAGCCGCATCGAATTCGGATTTCTTTAGCAGCAATTCCTACAAAGACGAGGAGGAACTCTTCAATTTCCCTGCTTTTAGATAAAGCAACTTTTAAAACTCATCTATAAACCTTTAAAAACCAGAGAGCAAACCGGGCATCGGCTTGCTGTCCGGTTTACATTTATCACGCGGCCTCAACCACACGCACAGCCTTTTTCCCGAAAAGCACTCGATCCAACACCACGGATCCTAACAACAGCACCATAGCGATTATGGCTCCTCCCTGCTGTCCGTCGCCCACTGCCAAATGCGCGCTGATTGCCAGCAAGAAATTAAAGAAAAAGCCCGCATAAGCCCATTGCTTCAGCAATTCGCTTTTCTTGGTCAAAATAGCCGCTACACCCAAAATCTTCGCCACGCTCAGCGGATAAATGATGTACCTCGGGTACCCCAGTGAATCCATAAAGCCGGCAGCCATCTCATAATTGAAAAGGTACACACCGGCCGAGACGAGCATCTGCACGCAGAGCAGACCGGTAAAAATCCAGTAAGCGGTTTTTAGTTTTTTCATCGCATATGTGGTTTGTGGTCAATTTGTTAACTTCAAATAATATACGTAA
>JAKSBZ010000361.1 GCA_022360875.1 Cytophagales bacterium
CTATGACGATATAGCCTGCCGTCTATTATCGCGCCGCTAATAGGCGACCCATTTTCAATTTCTCTCCAAATCGCATCTTTATCTCCGGATCCATTCGGCCTTGAAGTTTTTTTGTTTCTGCCGCCAAGATTGAGCTGCAGCGTTGTGGTTTTTGTTAAATCAAAATCTAAATTGGCTCGATAATTAAAACGCTGATAGCGGTAATCGTAGTCCAGTTCTGGTATTAAATCATATCCGGCAAACATACCGTGCTGATCCAAATAACCCAGCGACACGAAATACCTGATGTTTTCAGTTCCTCCGCTCACATTAAAGTTGTGCTGGTATTGCGGGGCAATATCACGAGTGTATAAATCCCAAACATCCTTGTCTGGATACATGGCCATGTCACGATTAGGGTCATCATATTTTGCCAGCCATTCTTCAGTATATGTGGGATCCAAACCATCATTAATTTGTCTTTCATTTGCGGATTTCATCCAATCCACGGCGCGCAGGTATTCCTTTTTTTCCCGCCAAGCCTGCAATCCAAAAGATGATGAGAAATTCATTACTGGTTTCCCCGTCTTGCCGCGTTTTGTGGTAATCAATATCACGCCGTTCGCTCCGCGAACACCGAATACGGCAGTAGAGCTTGCGTCTTTTAGAACGGTCAAATCTGCAATTTCATTGGGATCGAGCTGCGACCAGCTTCTTTCTACTCCGTCAACTAACACCAGCGGATCCTTGCTGTTTAAAGAACTTACTCCTCGAATATACAATTCGGCATCGTCTGCTCCCGGCCTTCCGGAAACCGAAACCGCCGAAAGACCTGAAATGCTGCCCGCCAGCATATTGGTTAGGGAGGGAGTCGAAATTTCTGCTAGCTTGTCGGCCTTGATGGATGATATGGAGCCCGTAACGGTTGCTTTCTTTTTTTGTCCGTAAGCAACAACAACAACTTCCTCTAATTCCTTAATATTAGGTCTCATAACAATTTCTAAAAATGTCTGGTTGCCAATATTAATTTCAAGATTTCTGTAGCCTACATAGCTGAAAACAAGAGTCGCCTGAGTTGAGCTTACGTTTATAGAGAATTCCCCATCAATATTGGTGTTTACACCATTCGTGGTGTTTTTTTCGGCTACGGTTACTCCGATTAAAGGGGTTCCGTCAACATCCTTTACGACTCCTTTTATCTGCCTTTTAACTTTCTTTTTAGCGGCTTTTTTTCTCGCCGTTGTATTCAAAGTGTTTTTTCGGGCTTTACGTTTTTTTTGTGGAACGACCGTGATATATCCGCCACTGATTTTAAAAGTATAAGAAGTGTTCTTCAATATCGTTGCGACCGCTTCCTCAATGGAAACATTCTTAAGATTAAGCGCAACGGTATGACTTAGTAGTTTTTGGTCCTCCTTTAACAGAATCGAATACTCTGTCGTTTTTTCCAGCCACTTAAAGACGCTTTGTACGGTGATTTTTTCCTTTTGGAGGGAAATTTTTTTACTCTCGTTTGCGTAAGAGGCGCTGGATGTCGCAGGAACATATGCCAAGAAAAAAATGAGAATAAAAACCCTGCGTAATCTACACCTCTGTAGAAAATGATAGAAGTTTTTCATAAATTTAATTTTTGTAAGTATTTAACTTGAATTGGCTGAACCTATTTGCAGTCAATTCATAGGAAAAACCGTCTTGGTTTTTCGTTCTGAGAGACAAAAAAAGTTGCCGCTTTCTGTTGTCTCTCTTTTCTTTAAGAAGTATCAGCCATATTTATATATAATAATTTACAACCTTATCTAGCGGATAAGAACGCTTTTATTTTACCCTTATCGTTTTGTATTTTATATGTTAGTCCTGTAACGCCAGAGAGTGCCTGAATCGCCTGTTCAAATGAACTGGATTTGTTGAAACTCCCTCTGTATTTATCAGTTTCCTTTACCTTGCCTATTACGATTTTTGCGCCGTACCATCTTTCCAGCTTTCGGCTAATCTGTCTCACCGTTTCATTCTTGAAATATATTTTATTGTTCTGCCAGTTCGGATAATCTTTATCAATTATTTTTTCCACCCGAAACAATTTGCGTTGTTTGCTAAAACAACCGCTTTCTCCAGGCTGTAATACCCTCCCTGCTCGCTTCTTGTTCTTCATTTCCAGTTTTCCTTTCAGCAGCGCCACACGGGTTTCTTCATCTTCAGAGTAAGCTGATACGTTAAATACCGTTCCTGTTACGAGCAAGGAAACTTCCGGTGTTTTTACTATAAAGGGGTGCTCGGGATCCGACTTCACGCGGAACAAGCCTTCACCTTCCAGATAAACTTTGCGGACATCACCCATTTCCATCACCTTCAGAGTGCTTTGTGCATTCAGCGTGACCTGCGTGCTGTCATCCAGCGTAAAGGTCCGTATTTGACCATAATCGGCCTGATAAGTTAGATGAATGGATTCTTTTTCTGCATAATTTAAGTACTGCCAAGTTCCCCCCAAAAAAATCAAAAAAACAGCGGCAATCTTCCCCAAACGGGCAATAAATTCGCTTACAGATTTTTTTCGCCTAATTCTGCTCATCGTTTTGTCGACAGCCAGCTCAATTTTGTCTTTCTGGCAAGTTCCAACGCCTATTGCTGTCCAGTCGTTTTGCAGTTTCAGAAATTCACGAAAATTGTTATCGTCCCGGAGCCATTCCTCAACCACTGACTTTTCAGAATCGGGCAGTTCAGCATTCAAATATCGAATTAATATACTGTCATCTATATTCATCATATATATATATGTGTGTTTGTTCTGTCTACCCTACCTGAAAGATGAAAAATTTTATGTTTTCATTAATGAAAATAGGTTGTTACTTGATAGGAGCTATTTTGGGGTTTCTTTTTAGAGAAAAAATTTGAAATATTTAAAAATTATACAAAATCAGAGTCCAGTATGGCTTAAAGATATCATTTGTGTTTATTTTTGTAAAAAATAAGTTCTCAACAACACGCATGCTATAATAAAATCACAAACTGTTATTTTTATTAATGTTATTTTCATTTGTTGCGGAAAGTTTGTCTAGGTGTTTATAAAAGCGGACAACCACTGAAAACCGACAGCATTAGTTTACTGTATTTTCACAATATTAACCTTCGAAGGAAATATTTTTTTATAGAATTTATGTGCGCATTTCTTCCCTCTTGTTAATTAGCTTTAGAATTTATGCTCTATACATTTAAAGGAAGTGTGATCAGTGCCTCATTTTTAATTTTAGCACCTTTGTTTTCTTTTCGTCAATTGCGAAGAGAAACTTCAGGCGAATGTATTTTATATTATTTACATATGACGTTAGATAAGGAAAACATTGTTTCCATACGGCTGGGAAATGAGAAAGCGTTTGAAGAGTTGATAAGAGAGATGTATCCTTCTGTCTATTTTTATGTAAAAAACATAGTGAAAAATTATGAGGATGCTGAGGAAATCACCCAAGATACATTTGTGAAGCTTTGGGATAAAAGAAAACTGATTGATGAGGACGCGAACATAAAAGCATATGTATTTGTAATAGCCAAAAACTTTGCTCTATTGAATTTGCGTGAAAAGAAAAAGAATCCAGTTGAATGCTTCTCTGAAAACCTGGAGCTGGAGTTAAAAATGCTTGCTTCTCAGAATCCGGAATCCATTATTTTGCTTGACGAAACAAAATGTAAAATCCGGGAGGCTGTAGCCGGCATGCCGGACCAAAGGAAAAAAGTATTTCTGCTAAGCCGTCAGTTTGGCTACACGTACAAAGAAATTGCATCGCAGCTTGATATATCTGTGAAAACCGTGGAAAAGCATATGGGAAAAGCCCTTCAGGAAATGCGGATGCTATTGAAAAAAGAGGATAGAAATGCTTTGAGTCTGGCAATAAATTAATAAGACTTGTTTTTTGATTAATAAATAGTTGTCAGGAATATTTATTTCTCAAATGGCGAAAAAAAATTTCTGTTATATTCCCTCCTAAAATAGAAAGAGAAAGGATTTTCCGCTAAAACAATCTTGGAATATTATATTTTTATCACGCAATGATTTATGTCATGTTTTAAAAAATAAAAATATTGAACTTTTATATTGTCATAAGGAAAAAGCCGTGACTGGCTTTTATCTTTTGGCGGATGCAAAAGAGTAATGTTTAGTTTTAGGATTGCTAAAAGTTAGACAGATTGGTATTTTTGAGTAAACGAGGCCTTGAGTAAGCCTCGTTTTTTTATTTTGCGCCTTCCCACTCCTTGTAGAACTGGTCCAAATACATCTCCATATACACATGCCGCTCCTCAGCCAGCCGCTTGCCTTCCCCGGTGTTCATCCGGTCTTTGAGCAACAATAGTTTTTCATAAAAATGATTGATCGTAGGCGCCTTGCCTTTTTTGTAGCTTTCAAAACTGCTGTGAACCTCCAACTCGACTTCCGGATTGTGAATCTCCCGCTCTCTGAACCCTCCGTAAGCAAATGCGCGGGCAATTCCGATGGCTCCGATAGCATCCAGCCGGTCAGCGTCCTGCACAATTTCACCCTCCAGGCTGCTCATCGGCGTGGGCACACCAGCTCCCTTGAACGAGATTTCTTTCACAATGGCAACAACCTTCCGGATGACGTCCTCGTTGTTCAAGCCTAACTCGCGCAGCAGTTTCTCTGCCGCGCGAGGACCAACCGTGTCATCACCGCCATGAAACTTATGGTCAGCAATATCATGCAATAGAGCGCCCAGTTCAATCACAAAAAGATCCGCTTTTTCCTCTTGGCCAATCGCCCGGGCCGTTTGGCAAACCCGGTGAATATGCCACCAGTCGTGGCCCGAACCTTCTCCTGAAAAACGCTGCTTCACCTCTTCTCTTACCCGGTCAACCAAATTTTTCTGTTCTTCTAACATTTTATATACGTAAAAAACTTCTCTTAAAAATATACTTTTCCAATTGCAACAGAATTCTTTGTCCCATACAGCAATCAGTATAAAACAACCGCCTGTTTTTGCAACGGTATTCCGGGGCAATATTTCAAAAATTTTCTCTTCAAAAATACAACTGTGCAGAAAAAGGTGCCGCGCGCAACGCAAAAAGAGCATGCAAAAAATCAGAATGTCAAGCCGGTAAACACAATTACATGGTTTTAGAGTTGTTTAATTGAATCAATTCAAGATTTTATTCATGATGATTAGCAGAGTTTATTTGTTTTTAACCTTCGCACTGTTGTCCGAAAGCCTTTTCGCCACGGGTTATCAAGTTTTGCTGCAGGGAAACCGGCAAGCGGCCATGGGCAATTTAGGCGTGGCTCTTAATCCGGATGCTTCATCGGTGTTCTGGAATCCGGGCGCACTGGCTTTTATGGATTTCAACCAGCTAACAGCAGGAGGGAACCTGATTTTCGCCACAAACAGTTATTGGGATTCTTCTTCTCCCGGCAGTCAGTATACTGCCCGGACCAAAAACGATTTGGGAACGCCTTTTTTTCTTTATGCGGCCTGGAGTCCGGCAGGTTGGCCGGTAAAATTTGCCGCGGGATTTTACACGCCGTTTGGCAACCGGGTGAACTGGGGAGACTGGAACGGCAGGGGCATTCTTCGCGAAGTCAATCTGGCGTCTTTTTACATGCAGCCCACCGTCAGCTGGAAAATCACTGACCGGCTTTCTGTAGGCGGCGGCGTGATTCTGGCCTTCGGAAGGGTGGAACTGAACCGAAGCCTCCCAATAGATTATAACCAGGGCAATGCTACAGCAGCAATTGAAGGAAACGCTGATCTCAAAGCAGGCTTTAATGTCGGCATACTGTTTAAAGCTTCGGAAAAGATAAACATCGGAGCGTCTTACCGTTCGAAGATCAAGATGGAGGTAAAAGACGGAGAAACACATTTCGATATTCCTGCATCGCTGGCTCCAAATCTTTTCGGCCCGGGAGTAAATTACGAAGCCATCACCTTTGATGCTTCTCTTCCGCTGCCTGCAGCGGTAAACCTTGGAGTGGCTTACATGCCGGACAGCAAAGTCACGATCAGCTTTGAGGCAAGCCTTACAGAGTGGTCAGAATATCAGTTTTTTGCTCTGGAATATTCCAGTCCCGTCTTAGGGGAAAGCAGGCAGAGCTCACCGCGAAGCTATGAAAACAGCTGGGCAGTCAAGCTGGGCGCCTCTTACAAGATGAATGGGAAATTCACATTCAGAGCAGGCGCTTACTATGACGAAAGTCCGGTGCAAAAAGGATATTTAACACCCGAAACGCCTGACCAGGACCGCTTCAATATGACTGCCGGTCTTAGTTTCCGCTTTGCGGAAGACTGGACAATGGATCTTGCTTATTTGTGGGTAAACGGACAGAAACGGCAGCAAAGCTACGAAGACGGCCTGGCGGCCGGAACTATCGTGGCTCCGGATCCTGGCAGGGGAATTTCAGGGTTCCAGGCCATACAGCCGGGCACTTATCGCTCATGGGCGCACATTGCAGGTTTTTCTCTTTCTTACACGTTTTAATATCATCATCCGGAAGGTTATAAAAATAAATCATTTGCATTCCGGGAAAACGCATATCAAATGAAAAAGCTTATTACATATTTCTTAGCTTTTATATACGCAGGGCTCGGCATGATGCTTTCCTGCAATCCGGAAGCAGAGCCCGAGCTGAGTCCGGACAAAGGCGCCGCTGACTTTTCGGTATATGTTGCCATTGGAAACTCGGGCTCGGCAGGAATGCAAAACAACGGGCTTCGGGCCGAATACCAATTGAACTCATTTCCGAATATTCTTGCCCGTCAAATAAGAAGCACAGGTTTTCAGGGGGAGTTTAAACAGCCGCTTCTGGCTGAAGGCGAAACAACAGGCAATCTTAAACTAACCGATTTTTCCAATGGAATGCCTGTCATTTCCAGCGATCCGGGAACAGCCAATGCGTTTCTGAATGTATCGAGCGAAGGGCCTTTCAACAACCTGGGAGTGCCGGGCATGCCCGTCAGATTCATCAACACTTCCAGCGGCACTGTTCGGCTGACCAATCCTTTTTTCTCGCGAATGTTTCCGGAAACCGAGACAGACAAGTCCTACATTGACTATTGCATCGAGAAAAATCCAACTTTTGTAACCATTGAGTTAGGTATAAACGACGTGTTGCTTTACGCCTCGTCAGGAGGAAAGTATGGCGTACAGGGAGACTTGCGAACAGGGCTTTTCGGCATTACTTCACCCGAAGAATTCGTACGGAATTATTCAACGATGCTTAACCGGCTCTATGCAAACAACAGCGACATCAAGGGGGTGCTCACTACCGTGGCAGATCCTACATTCGCTCCTTTTTTCAATACTTCCAATGAATTGTTGCGCAGCAGCCGCAGTCTTCCTCTGCAGCTTTCAGAAACTGAAGCTGTGATGCTGAATATTATTTATGAACTGGGAGGGTACAGAGCTCCTGATGGCAGCGCTGAGATCTTTATTGTTGGGGGAAATTACCCGGTGATACAGCTGGGTGACAGTTCGTCAAAAATTGTGAGAAGATTTGATGCCGCTCTGGGGGACTATGCGCTGCAAACGATTATCCCGAAACTGCCCCGAATAATAAGCGAGGGGCTGGGCTATGCTGATTTGGAAAATGACTCAAGTAATTTTGCATTAGCTTTGGTCCCCATCATGTTGAGAAATGATTCGCTGAGAAGCGAAGCCGAACTGCTCAGCGGGCTGGAAAATGAAAAAGAAGAATTTGAAAAGCAGATCAATAATACAAATGATGAAATCCGGGCCTTGGACAGTTTGATCGCTAATGAAACGGACGCCGAAGTGCTAACTTCCCTCAACATCGAGAGAACAGGACTGCTTCAGAACTTGGAAACGCAAGAGGCGCGGTATGGCGTGATTCTGCAAAACTGGAAAACTAAAAAAGCGCAGACTGAATTGCTTGCTGCAGAAATTGAACAATTGAAAGCCCCTCTTAGGGCCGAAGCTGAAGCCAGAGCAACCCCTTTTCCAACCGAATTCGTACTGGACGGAACGGAAGCCGGCTATGTGCGAACAGCTATACAGGAGTACAATTCCTTTATTGGCGGACAGGCAAAGGCTTACGGAATGGGGCTGCTGGATGCCGACGAATTGGTTCGGAAGATCTACAATGGCGTAAGCATCGGCGGATTGCCGCTAAACGCCGCGTTTATCAGCGGCGGATTTTATTCCCTTGACGGGATTCATCCAACCAGCCGGGGACAAGCCTACATTGCCAATCAATTCATTGAGGCAATTGGCCGCGCCGGATACGGAGCGCATGTCCCGCCTGTAAATGTTAACGACTACAAAGGAGTTCACTATCCGGAATGACCATTGCGCTGAAAATGAACCCGCAGCAATTTTATTCCAAGATTTTTTCCATTGGCTCTCTTTCAGCTCTCTAATGCTGGCTTAGAGCCTTTTTTATCTTTTACTCAATATTCATTAAAGCCGTATTTTTTCTTTTAAAACGGCAAGCACACTGTGCTGTGGCTGCTGGTTCAGTAGACGTGCTGCGTATAAACGTTTTTATAGCGAGAGTTGGTTTCAAAGATTGGAAGCAATAGTTTTTTAATAAAAGCGCATAAGCAATCATAAAAAAAATTCAAATAGCTCTTTACAATAAGGATAGAAGCGGAGTGTACTGATAGTGCAATTGGTGTTGAGAAAGTTTCTTTGTCTTGTGTCTTTGATAAAGAGTGGTTGATCTTTTAGTTTGGTGGAAAGAAATGTCGTATGTTTGACATTATGACTTGCGCAATAAAATATTATTCACTAAATCTTACACTATTTCCAAAAATTGGCGTAAAAAAATAGTTGATTAATTAAATGTATTAACGGATAAATCATACCCATTAATCCTTGATTAGCTTTTTTTTGTTTCAATGATGTTTTTATAATTGAACTTTTTAAATAAAAATCTAAACATTTACGTAATATTTTTATTGGACTAATCATTATAATTATTGAATGGATTTAAACACAAGTAAGTTTTTGGAGTTCTTACTACAATTATTAAGTAAATTGTCTTGAATTTATTCCATTTATTAAAGCAATTCCTTAGATTTGCACTATTGTAATAAATGACGAGGGCTTAAGAAATTTATGCCTTCGAGAAATTACTTACTTATAAAAGAAAACAAAATAAATTCATACAAAATATACTAATTCAACAGGTATGGAAGATTACAATAAGGTAATTGAATCATTAGGGGTGAAATACAAGAAAGCGAAGAATATCAAAATACTTCAACCCGTAACGATTACAAACTATTATGATGTAGACAACACAATCATCATTTTGAACAAAGGAGAGCTCCGATTTGGAAAAGACGAAGAATTGGTGAAAGAAGGGCAGATCCTGTTCATTCCGGGTGGCCGAATGACTCCGATTACTTACGGGACGGACTGTCAGGTAACGCTTTCGAATGACGATTTCATTACGCGCCGCGAAGAGTTCTTCAAAAGCTTCCATTACTCAGAGGTGGATGATACGGTTTCGGAAAACATCAGTTATATTCATTTCGAAGCGAAGGTATTTGACTCAGTGAACTTCTTCAACTCGCTGGATATTCCTCCTTTTGTTATCGACAAGTCGGACCGCATTACGCAGATCATGCGCACTATCCTTAAGGAAAGTGTTTCCGAGCTTGCTGGCGGCGAGCGCGTAGTGAAGATCAACACTGATTACCTGGTTGTTGAAGTAGTTCGTTACATCATCAAAAACCGTTTGTTTGTTGAGCAGCTTGCAACCAACTCGACATACTTCAAAGATCCTCGTCTGATAGATATTTTCGCTTACATTAAAGAAAACCTTTCTGGCGATCTTTCAAACAAAGTGTTGGCAAACGTTGCGAATGTATCCGAAGACTACGTGGGACAATACTTCAAGATGTTGACTGGAATCAACCCGCAGGACTACATCGAGTACCAGCGTATGGAGATGGCCGTTAACTTGTTGAGAACAACCAAGAAGAGCATCCGCGAAATCGGAAAAGAAGTAGGTTACAAAGACACTGCGTACTTCTGCCGCCGATTCAAAATGATGTTCGGAATTCCTGCAGGAAAAATGAGAAGAAGAGAATCATTGATGAATATCTAAGCATTTTTTTGCTTGAATCATACTTGAAACCTCAGCCATCAGGCTGGGGTTTTTTTCTATCCCGTTTCCGATAACTATAAGGTCTGCGCCTGCGTCCAGGGCATTGGATGCATCTTCAGCACTTCGGATTCCTCCGCCGACAATCAGCGGAACAGAAAGGCATTCTTTCACTTTCCTAATTATTGATATTGGAACCGGCCGCTTTGCGCCGCTGCCGGCTTCAAGGTACACTAGCTGCATGCCGAGCAGCTCACCGGCCAGAGCCGTGCTGCAGGCAATATCGGGCTTGTTTCGGGGCAAAGGGCGGGTGTTGCTTATATATTCCACCGATGTGGTTGTTCCCGACTCAACCAGGCAATATGCTGTTGGAATTATTTCAATTCCGGATTTTCGCAGCGATACAGCCGACTTAACGTGTTGTCCGATAAGATATTCCGGGTTTCGCCCCGATACAAGGGACAACAGCAACAAGGCATCGGCTTTTTCGGTGAACTGTGTGCAGTCGCCGGGGAAGAGCGCGATGGGAATGTGGGTGTGCTGCTTTAGTATGCTTACTGTCCAGTCAACAGTGCGCGTGTTCAGCAGGCTTCCTCCAGTGAATATATAGTCCACTTGATTTTCTTCGCAGCGTTCCGCCAGCTTTTGAAGGCTGTTTTCATCCGGAATTTTATCCGGGTCAATCAGCACGGCAAATTGTTTCTGTTGTTGTTCAGAAGCTTTTATTAATTGGTTGAGCAGGTTCATTTGCATTGACAGACGGAGGGGTGTCCCACAAAAATGGCATATGCCGGTTTAATAAAAATGTCAGCTTTCTTCGGGCAATTCCAAGGAGGAACAGAGCGATTTGTTTCATAATTACGCGCCCTATTTCATCCGACAGAGAGGTACGTGCCGGCTTTTTGCTGTTTTCGGCAAAAGCCGATTTGCTTTTCTTTTTGGAAGAAGGCCTTAACAGGATGCTCAGAATATAGCCGGCTGCCAGCACGCTGCCGATCGCAAGTGCTTTTCTGCCAATCTTTTCGGACTTTTCCCGGAACTCTTTTACGTCTGCTATGAGAGCGTCTTTATACTGTCCGGTAAGTATTTGAAGTTCTTCCTTTTTAATGCTCAGCGGGTTGTTGTTTGTTTTCATTGGTGCTTTCAGTGTTTTGGGCAAGCTGCTTGCCCGCTTGTTTCATGACGTAGTTTGTTATCCGCTCCCTTTGCCAGAACAGAAAAAAGGCCTTAAGCAGCGCAATTGCCGTCACGATGGCGAAGCCCAGGGCGTAGCTTTCGAGGTATTCGCCCAGGAACAGGGCGACAGTGACGATGCCAAAAAGCATTACCCAGAACAGCATCAAAAACAGCATTGAAGCCACCAGGAGTTTGGCTAGTCCCTTGGAAAATTCCTCCTGTATCTGCAGTTTAGTCAGTCTGACTTTGGCGTCCACATAGCCGGTCAGGTTGTCGACGAGCTGGTCAAGCTTCAGCCAGCTTTCAATTTTTTCTTTCATCTGTTTTATTGGTTTTTCAATGGCCAGATGGAACATCTATTTCAATCATTCTTTTCGTGTGTGATAAAGGCCGAATATCATGGATGTTTCATAGTATTGTGGGTTAGCCTTTGGCGGCGGTGAAAAATACCGAGATTTCAAGTCTCTTTAGCAATCCGCCCTGCTACGAAGTTACACCAAAATTTGGATCATCATATTTTCTTTTCAAAAATATAGAAAGCCCATGCGGTTGTTTTACTGCTGAACCATCGTTTTTTTGTGAATAAAACGGGAAGCTTTTTTTTGAATGATCTTCTCTACCGGGCGGTTGTCTATTTTGCTTTCCAGCCACGATATGATGTCAAAATAAGTGAAAGCCCGCCGCTCGAAAGGGATTCTCTTCAGTTCTTTCATTTGTCGCAACAACATTAAAAAACCTTCCTGGAGTGCTTCGGAAGAGGGAAACGGCAACTGGCGCAGAAAGCTCAGGATGTGTCGCTGGTAAAGGTTCACTTCTTCTTTTTTAATGAGAAATCGGTAAGTCGACCGAATGGAGTATTCCACCAAATCCTCGTTCCCCAGCTCGTAATGGCAAATTAGATTGAGGATCCGGGCAAATCCCTGTATGTCCGAGCGAAGATCGAAATCGCGGTTGTTGATGATCAGGTTGAGCCACTGGACGGCTTCTTTGTACTGATCGGCGCCGAAGTGCATGCACACAAATTTGTAGTAAAAGATCATCTGGTGGTGCAGGTCCATTTTGCCTTCGAAGCGTTTAAGTTCCTGAGCAATTTTCGGGATGGCGGTCACGCCTTCCCTGAATTTGCCTTCAAGAAAGTAGCGGTTAAGTTCGTGCGTCGAGAGGTATTTAAAAAGCTGAAGGCGGATATTGACTGTCAGCCGGCTGCGGTGTTCGCTGTAGATTTCGTCAAGCATCCGGCAGTGTTTGACGAATGAGTTGTACATGTTTAGTTTGTAATAACCCGTAATCAGGTTGTTGATACCTTTGAGGTACATGTCAATTTTGGCAATTCGGTAGCCGGGTTCCTCTTCGAACAGCTGCACCCATTTTTTTGAGTAGGCCAGTCCTGTTGTGTAATCCTGAATGAAATAATAGTAGCAGACCAGGGCACTGTACAGGTACATTTTTTCATCTGAAGAAAGTTTTTTTTCCTCATAACTGGGCAATGCTCCTTTCAGCTGTTTGCTCACCCGCTCGAATTCTTCGCTGTTTCGTATGTAGCCAGTGTGCACATAATGGGCGTACAGGCGGTTGAACAGGTTCGAAAACTGATAAACCTGACCGATTTTTTGCTGTACCTGCTCCGATTCCCGGCTTATTCGGTCCGTTTTCTTTTCCATATCGGGGCGAATAAGCTTCAGGGCCAGTTTCTTTTCTATTTCCAGGATCTGCAGGAGCAGAATGGTTTTATCGTTTTTCACGGCCAGTTTCTTGGCTTTCCGAAGTTGCTTGAGCGAATCGTGGTAGAGGCATTTGTTGTAGAGCAGGATGCTGTGGTCCACATGGTTTCGGATAACCAAGTCCAGGTCTTTGTCCGGATTCAGAATGCGCAGGCTCTGCAGCAGCTGTTTGTGCAGGTGGGCTTTCAGGTTGGAAAGCTGCGAGTTCTTAACGTTAGGATTTTTTTTCAGAAAAAGTGCCTCCTCCAGTTTCTTTCTTTTGTCAATCCAGTCAAACAGTTTAATAAAAAGGGCATCCTCGCTTCCTTTCAGGCGGGTGGATTGTAGCTTGAAAAAGCGTTTTTCGGCTTTGGTGAGGGATAAAATCAGCAATTCAAGTGAAGAAAGAGAAGGGTTGGGCATTGTATTTTGATGTTAGTGAATATTCAGGAAAATTAAGCAATAGCCGATTAAAATTCTATAAAAATACTGCTTGACTGTTGTAAAATTAGCAATATTTGGTTTCTGCCGAAAAAAAATTGCGCCTAGATTGCGTGTAACACGACAGTCACAAACCCATTACGAAAAAACTATGAACGACAGAGTTTACATCTTTGACACGACTTTAAGAGATGGGGAACAGGTGCCGGGGTGTCAGTTGAATACCGAAGAAAAAGTGCAAATCGCCAAAGCGCAGGAAGCGTTGGGCGTCGATGTTATCGAAGCGGGATTTCCGATTTCAAGTCCGGGCGATTTCAAGTCCGTTGTGGCGATTTCCAAAGCAGTTTCGGAGCCGGTTATTTGTGGACTTACCCGCGCTGTCGAAAAAGACATCGACGTAGCGGCAGAGGCGCTGCGGCACGCCAGGCGGAAGCGGATTCATACGGGCATAGGAGCCTCCGACTGTCATATCCGGTACAAATTCAACTCTACAAGGGAGGAAGTGCTGGAGCGAGGCGTAGCGGCGGTGAAATATGCCAAGAAGTACGCGGAGGATGTGGAGTTCTACGCAGAGGATGCCGGCCGGGCCGATTTAGAGTATTTAGCAAAAATGGTAGAAGCCGTTATAAGAGCGGGTGCTACAGTCATTAATATTCCGGATACCACCGGTTACAACTTGCCTTGGGTGTTCGGACAGAAAATAAAGTATCTGATGGACAATGTGCCCAATATTCATAAAGCGATAGTGTCGGTGCATTGCCATAACGATTTGGGCCTGGCGACGGCCAATGCTGTCGAGGGATTGCGCAACGGCGCGCGGCAAGCAGAAGTGACAATAAACGGCATCGGCGAACGGGCCGGAAACACTTCGCTCGAGGAAGTTGTGATGATTCTGGAAAGCCATGCCGGGCTGAATCTGAAAACCGGCGTTGATCCGGCAAGACTGGCGCCGACCAGCAAGCTGGTTGAACGGTTGATGCGCATGCCGGTGCAGCCGAACAAAGCCATTGTCGGAGCCAATGCGTTCTCCCATTCTTCGGGAATTCATCAGGATGGTTTTTTGAAACACAAAGACAATTATGAAATAATATCTCCGGAGACGGTGGGCGTGGCGACTTCGAAAATCGTGCTTACTGCCCGGAGCGGGCGGCACGCGCTGAAGCACCGGCTGGAGAATCTTGGCTATATTTATTCCAAAGAAGAACTTAACACGCTTTATGCTAAGTTTCTGGACATGGCCGACCGCCTGAAGCAAGTGGAAGACGAGCATCTCAAGGAGCTGACGCATGCTTTTCAGAGCGCCTAGTTCAGTATTTAGTTTTTCATTTCATTAATAAAAAATTTATAAATAAAAGTAGAAAAAGAGCGCCTCGCGCTGCCTGTTTCTGCCAAGCGAAAAAATTGCACACAGATGAATCAACCGAAAACACTGTTCGACAAAGTATGGGATGCCCATGTGGTCGACAAGATAGAAGAAGGCCCCGATGTGCTGTATATTGACAAGCATCTTATTCACGAGGTGACCAGCCCGCAGGCTTTTGACGGACTGGAAAAAAGGCGGATTCCTCTTTTTCGGCCGAAACAGACCGTGGCCACTGCCGACCACAATGTGCCGACTGTTGATCAGCATTTGCCGATTCGCGAAGAGCTTTCCAGAAAACAAGTGGATACTCTGACTGAAAACTGCGGCAAGCACGGCGTGGCGCTATACGGGCTCGGGCATCCGTATCAGGGCATTGTGCATGTTATCGGACCGGAGCTGGGCATTACCCAGCCGGGTTTGACAATGGTTTGCGGCGACAGCCACACATCTACGCACGGCGCTTTCGGAAGCATTGCTTTCGGTATAGGAACCAGTCAGGTGGAGCAGGTGATGGCGACACAGTGTTTGCTGCAGTACAAACCCAAGTCAATGCGCATCAGCGTGGAAGGAGAGCTGAAGGCCGGCGTCACGGCCAAGGATCTTGTGTTGTATATCATCTCGAAAATTTCCGCGTCGGGCGGAACAGGATACTTTGTGGAGTATGCAGGCTCGGCAATCCGGAACCTGAGCATGGAAGCGCGGATGACCGTCTGCAACATGAGTATTGAGATGGGCGCCCGCGGCGGCATGATTGCGCCCGATCAGACTACTTTTGATTATGTGAAAGAGCGGGAGTTTGCTCCCAAGGGGAAAGACTTTGAAGAAGCAGTGTCGGCATGGGAAAAACTGCCGACTGACGAAGGCGTTGTTTTCGATAAAGAATATACCTTCGATGCCGCGGACATCGAGCCGATGATTACTTACGGCACCAACCCGGGAATGGGCATCGGAGTAAGCCAAAGTATCCCCCGTTCAGCGGAAATAGAGGAAAAAAACAGAATTTCTTTTCAGAAATCTCTGGATTATATGCAGCTCGAAGAAGGAAAACCGCTGCAGGGAAAGAAAATCGGTTATGTGTTTGTGGGCAGCTGCACCAATTCGCGCATTGAGGATTTGCGTGCGTTTGCCTCTTTTGTGAAGGGCAGACAGAAAGCGCCGGGAGTTAATGTATGGATTGTTCCTGGTTCCAAGCAAGTGGAAAAACAGGCTGTTGAGGAGGGACTTGACAGGATTTTGCATTCATCCGGTTTTGAGCTTCGCGAGCCGGGATGCTCGGCTTGCCTGGCTATGAATGAAGATAAAATCCCGCCGGGAGAATACTGTGTGTCAACCTCCAACCGGAATTTCGAAGGACGGCAGGGCCCGGGATCAAGGACTTTTCTGGCCAGCCCGCTTACTGCGGCAGCGGCGGCAATAAACGGATATATCAGTGACGTTAGAGATTTTATCGATTAAAGAAATGGAAAAATTCACGCGAGTACAATCGAAGCCGGCTGTGTTGCCGATCGAAAATATTGACACCGATCAGATAATTCCTGCGCGCTTTCTTAAAGCGACAACGCGCGAAGGTTTTGGAGAAAACTTATTCCGGGATTGGCGTTTTAGCGCCAGCGGCCAGCCTGATCCCGATTTCACCCTCAATCAACCGGGGCAGGCATGCCGCACGGTCTTGGTGGCAGGCCGGAATTTCGGTTGCGGATCAAGCCGCGAGCATGCCGCCTGGGCATTGTATGACTACGGTTTTCGCGTCGTTGTGTCCAGTTTCTTTGCTGATATTTTTAAGGGCAATGCTCTGAACAACGGCTTGCTTCCAGTTACGGTTTCTGAAGATTTTCTGGCTGTTTTGCTGGAGAATCCGGACAAGGAAGTTGTTGTCGACTTGGAGGAGCAATATGTTGAGCTTGCCGGCACCGGGCAAAGGGAATATTTTGAGATCAATGCATATAAGAAAACCTGTATGCTCAACGGGTATGATGACATTGATTACATTCTGAGCATAAAAAAGAAGATTATTGCTTTTGAGGAAAAGCGGAAAAAAATTTTTGTGTAAAAAAGCGCTTGCTCGGGGATTTCCGGACAAACCGAAGCTTGTACAAAATGAAATTCTTTTAACAATCTTTCTTGAACACATAGAAGTATTGATTGAAGCAGAAATTGTTTCTGGCCACTGATAAATCAGAAAAAATGAAGAAGAACATTGCGGTATTGCCCGGCGACGGGATTGGTCCTGAAGTAACTGCCGAAGCTATAAAAGTATTGAACGCCGTTGCTCACCGGTTCGGACATCAGTTCGAATACAGCGAGGCGCAAGTAGGTGCCGCGGCTATTGACGCCTGCGGAAACCCGTTTCCCAAGGAAACGCAACAAACCTGTGAGAGGGCTGATGCAGTATTGTTTGGAGCCATCGGGGACCCTAAGTACGATAACGATCCGAACGCCAAGGTAAGACCCGAGCAGGGCTTGCTTAGGATGCGCAAAGAATTGGGTTTATTCTGCAACATCCGTCCAGTGAAAAGCTATCGTGCCTTAGAAAGCGCTTCGCCGCTCAAAGCCGAAATCATCCGAGACGTGGATTTTGTCGTGTTCCGCGAACTTACGGGAGGTATCTATTTTGGGCAGCCCAGAGGCCGGTCCGAAGATGGCTCCGCTGCATTTGACTCCATGGTGTACACCAAACAGGAAATTACCCGCATCGCCAGGCTGGCTTTCGAGGCGGCGTCCCTGCGCAGGGGCAAAGTTACCCTGGTCGACAAAGCCAATGTGCTGGCGAGTTCCAGGCTCTGGCGCGAAACGGTTCGCGAGTTTGCCGGCCAGCATTATCCCGAAGTGAAAGTGGAATATATGTTTATCGACAATGCGGCCATGCAGATGATTCAAAACCCGCGCGCATTTGATGTTGTGCTTACGGGCAACATGTTCGGAGACATTCTTACTGATGAAGCTTCAGTGATCACGGGCTCGCTGGGGCTTTTGCCTTCGGCTTCGGTAGGCAATTCTGTAGGGTTGTACGAGCCGATCCACGGATCCTATCCACAGGCTGCGGGTAAAAACATAGCCAATCCAAGCGCCGCGATACTTTCGGCGGCTATGCTGCTTGAAACCTCGTTCGGACTGACTGAGGAGGCGGAAACGATTCGCAGTGCAGTGGAACAGGCAGTGGAGGAAGGTTTTGTCACCAAGGACATAAATGCCGAAAAATACTACGGAACTTCGGAAGTAGGCGATCGGATTGCCAAAGGCACCGAAAGCGCTTCCGTTTTAGTGTAGTGCCGAAGAATTTTAACTGTTTTGGGTTTTCCATGCTAAATCCTTGCAGAAGGGAGTGAGTTTTCATTCCCTTTTTTTTTCGTTGATACGAAAAAACAATGCTTTATGCGCTTTTGGCTGAAAGAATGCGAAGTCCGATAACGCAAAGAAAAATGACTGAAAGCAGTATGAGCTTCCAAGGCCCTACGTCCTCTTTAAAAAAGAAGATGCTCATTAGAATCGTGCCTACGGCGCCCATTCCCGTCCAGACGGCGTAGGCAGTGCCCAGATCTATGCCCTCCAGCGATTTGGAGAGGAATCCAAGACTGAATAGCCCGAGGATGCAAAAGGTGATTGTCGGCCCGATCCGCGTAAGGTTGTCGGACATTTTAAGAAAGGTGGTGAATCCTATTTCAAAACACCCTGCAATAAATAGATAGAGCCAATAGTGCATAGGCGGCCAGTCATGCGTTCTTTTCTGTTAGTATGAATAAAAAGCGATGCAAAATGTTAAATTATGCAGCCCAATTTTTTTGTCTGGATTTGCATTCTGCTGCGTTTTTGTGCTTAAGCCGAATGGCTGAAACCAAAAACAAAACGCTGGCAATACGGTAATAAATCCTTAGTTTTGCCCTCCTGAAGCTGCAGAATACGGAGTTTGCCATTAACTGCCTGGTCAATGAGTTCAGCTTATGTTTCTGTGCTTTTGGCGAAAGAATTACGAAGAAGAAAATGAAGAGAATCAGCGATTTCATCCTAAAACGATACAAAAATTCTTACCGGCTGCCGACTTTGCTTTATATAGGCAAATGGTGTCTGCTCTCGGCGGTAATTGCTCTGGGAGCCGGAACGGCTTCGGCAGTATTTTTAAAATCCCTTGAGTGGGCCACAAATTACCGCGGCGAACATCCCTGGCTGCTTTACCTGCTGCCATTGGCCGGGCTGTCGGTGGGCTGGCTGTATTACCGCTTCGGGCAGAAAGTGGAGAAAGGCAACAACCTGATTCTTGATGAAATTCACAGCCCGAAGAAAGTTCTGGGCTTTCGCATGGCGCCTTTTGTGTATATCGGCACAGTGATCACTCACTTGTTCGGAGGGTCGGCGGGCCGCGAGGGCACAGCTCTGCAGATGTCGGCTTCCATAGCCGACCAGTTCACCAAGCTTTTCAGGCTGAACGCCTATGACCGGAAAATCCTGCTGATTGCCGGTATATCGGCCGGTTTTGGTTCGGTGTTCGGGACGCCGCTGGCTGGAGCGATTTTCGGCCTGGAGGTTTATCTGCTCGGGCGCATTAACTATGAAGCCATTCTGCCGGCCTTTCTGTCTGCGGCGCTGGCGGATTACGTAACCAAAGCGCTTTGGGGGCCGGTGCTGCACATACACCATTCGCATTACGCGGTGAATATTTTCCCTGAGCTCAGTGCGCAGACCGTGCTGTTTACCATTGTCGCCGGTGTGGCTTTTGGCTTGGTGGGAAGGTTGTTTGCCAAGGCAACGCACCAAATTGGGGCGGTGCTGAAGGAAAGAATCAAAAAGCCGTATTTCGTCCCTGTGGTGGGCGGTATCCTTTTTATCCTGCTGACCGAGCTGGTCGGAACCCGCGATTATCTTGGCCTTGGCCTTCCGATGATTCAAAAATCTTTCTTGGTGCAGCTGCCGTTTTACGTTTTTGCGCTTAAGCTGCTGTTTACCGCGCTGACGCTCGGCTCGGGCTACAAAGGCGGGGAAGTAACTCCTTTGTTTTTTATCGGAGCCACGCTGGGCAGCGCGCTTTCCCAGTTTTTGCCGCTTCCGGGCGCTTTCCTTGCCGGACTGGGTTTTGTCGGTGTTTTTGCCGGCGCGGCCAATACGCCTATTGCCTGCACCTTGATGGCCATGGAGCTGTTTGGTTTGGAGATCGGCGTTTTTGCCGGAATTGCCTGTGTGGTAAGTTACTTGTTGTCCGGACACGAGGGAATTTATCGTTCGCAGATTGTCGGAAGTCCGAAGCACCAAAGCATGCGCCAGGAGAAAAACAAAAGCCTGGGAGACGTTGCCAAGAAGTGATGTTTCTTCCTTATAAAAAAACTTCACTTTATGAGAATTTTTTATTAAAAAACACCAAAAGTAACGAATGAGCCGGAGTGCTTGATATAAAAAAACGAAAACGCTGCAGGCTTAAGCTTACAGCGTTTTTCGGTATATGGCTGACGTTTCTTGAGCAGAAAGCGCCGGCGGTTATCAGTATCTGTAATAATCAGGTTTGAAAGGCCCGTCGGTTTTAACGCCGATGTACTTGGCCTGGTCCGGACGCAGCTCGTCGAGCTCTGCTCCGAGCTTTTTGAGGTGCAGGCGCGCAACCTGTTCGTCAAGCTGCTTGGGCAGCATGTACACTTTGTTTTCGTAGTTTTCCGGATGCTGCCAGAGCTCGATTTGCGCGAGCACCTGGTTGGTGAAGGAGTTGGACATCACAAAGGAAGGATGGCCGGTTGCGCAGCCGAGGTTGACCAGGCGGCCTTCAGCCAGGACGATAATGTCTTTTCCGTTGACGGTGTATTTGTCCACCTGAGGCTTTACGGACACCTTGGTGTGGCCGTGGTTTTTGTTCAGCCAGGCCATGTCGATTTCGTTGTCGAAGTGGCCGATGTTGCAGACGACGGCTTTGTCTTTCATCGATTCGAAGTGGTGGCCCATCACAATGTCTTTGTTTCCGGTGGCGGTCACTACGATGCTGGCCTCTTTTACCGCATCGTCCATTCGTTTTACCTCAAAGCCTTCCATAGCCGCCTGCAGGGCGCAGATTGGATCGATTTCCGAGATGATCACGCGGGCGCCCGCCGCCGACAGCGACTGCGCCGATCCTTTGCCCACGTCGCCGTAGCCTGCTATCACGGCGACTTTTCCGGCGATCATCAGGTCGGTGGCCCGGCGGATGCCGTCGACCAGCGATTCGCGGCAGCCGTACTTGTTGTCGAATTTGGATTTGGTGACCGAGTCGTTGACGTTGATGGCCGGAAGCGGAAGCGAGCCTTCTTGTTGGCGTTCGTAAAGCCTGTGAACGCCTGTAGTGGTTTCTTCGGAAATCCCCCTGATGTCTTTGGTGAGCTCCGGAAAGCGGTCAAGCACCATGTTTGTCAGGTCGCCGCCGTCGTCAAGTATCATATTGAGCGGGCGCTTTTCGTCGCCGAAGAACAGCGTTTGTTCGATGCACCAGTCGAATTCCTCCTCGCTCATGCCTTTCCACGCAAACACGGAAACGCCTGCTTCCGCAACTGCGGCGGCTGCATGGTCTTGTGTGGAAAAGATGTTGCAGGACGACCAGCGCACTTCCGCGCCCAGTGCCGTCAGTGTTTCGATGAGAACAGCGGTTTGGATGGTCATGTGCAGGCATCCTGCAATCCGTGCTCCTTTTAGCGGCTTGCTTGTTCCGTATTCTTCTCGCAGGGACATCAGTCCGGGCATTTCTGCCTCTGCCAGCTCAATCTCTTTCCTGCCCCACTGTGCAAGCGAAACATCTTTTACTTTGTACTTTGCCGATGTGTCTATCATTTTACTGCGATTAACTGATTGTAAGATGTTAAACCTTCAATTTAGTCAATCGTCAGCAAAGTTATTGGATAAATTGATCTATAATTTTGATTATTGATTACAGGGCTAGATTATATAACGAATGAAATTTCTTTGATGTCGTAGCTTATTCGCTGGCCGTTTTCTTCCATAATCAGCTGTCCGAACGGGCTCACGCCCCGGATTATCCCTTTGAAGTATTTTTCCCCTTTTAGAAAAAGACGCTCCTGGTTGTATCCAAGCAAGTGGTCGTAGTATGTTTCCGCCAAGAGCTCATAGTTTTTTTGTTCGAGCACTCCATACCAATATTCGTAGAATTCCGCCAGCTTTTGCAGCACAAAATCCTGATCAAGGTCATGGCCCAGCAGGCTTGCCAGGGAGGCGGCGTTTTCCACAGGAAAACTGTGCTGGTTCACGTTCAGTCCGATGCCCACGATTGATTGCGAAATTACGTTGTTTTCCAGATTGTTCTCGATCAGTATGCCGCCAACCTTTTTTTTGCCGATGTACAGGTCGTTGGGCCATTTTACCGTAACCTCGTGGTGGGGCAGAAAGAACTGCGCCGTCTGCTGCAGGGCCAGCGCCGTAGTGATGCTCAGATAAAACTGTGCGGCTGCCGCCAGGCTGGGTTTCAAATAGATTGAAAAGGTTAGGTTCAGTCCTGCTTCGGTCTCCCATGTATTGCCTCTTTGCCCTCGGCCGTCCCACTGCCGGTGTGCGCGAATCACGGCGCCGTGCTGGAGTCCCTGCTCCTGAGCAAGCTCCAGTGCGCGGGTGTTGGTCGAGGAGCATTCCTTGAGGTCAAAATACTGTTTCCCAAGAAATAAAGTTTGTGCAAATATTTTATACAATGATTTTTCGTTATTTTTACCGACGCAATTTAAAAACAACCTATGGAACAAAAAACAGAATTGATAAATTCGGAAAAGCTTAGTGATTTGATCGTGTTGGGCATGCTGGAGAAGAAAGCTTCTGACATTTTGGTGATGGATTTGCGAAACGTGAAGGGAGCTGTAGCCGATTTCTTCGTGTTGGCTTCTGGAAGCTCGGACACGCAGGTGGATTCTATCGCCCGTTCTGTGGAAGAGACTGTTTACAAGACTTCGAAGGAGGATCCTTGGCATACTGAGGGGATGGAGAACCGCGAGTGGGTGCTTTTGGATTATGTAAATGTTGTAGCGCATGTGTTTAAAGCCGATGTTCGTGAGTTCTTTGATTTGGAAGGCTTGTGGGGAGACGCTAAGATCACAAAGATCGAGTCGCGCAACGACTGAGGAACCCTTGTGGCGGAATCTCGTTATCCCTAAAGAATTTATTTTTTGAGTAAAGAAATTTATAATGGCAGAAGGACCAAACAAAGAAAACAAGAAAAACCGAATGCTCCCGAAGGCGCCGCAAAAGCCCAACATGAACATGTGGGTGATTGTCTCTATATTAGTCTTGATTTTTGGATTAGGCCTGCTTGGCGGCAATGACAACGCCAAGCCTCTCAGCGAATTTAAGTTCTGGGATATGCTGGCCGACAATGACGTGAAGCGCGTTGTTGCCGTCAAAAACCAAGGCATTGTGGAAGTCTTTTTGACCGACAAGGCGATTGCTGGAAATAAATATCATGTAGAGAAGGAGAAATCGCCGTTTAGCCTGGGCGAGGGCCCGCAGTTTTCCGTTACGCCGCTTTCCTGGGACAAATTTTCGGAAAAGCTGGACGAGGTGGAAAACGCCAAGCCCAAAGACAAGCGCGTAGTACTGGAGGTGGAGGAACGAGGAGATTTCCTGACGTTCTTTACCAATTACGGCTTTATCATTATCATGCTGGTCGTGTTCTGGATATTGATGCGGCGCATGACCGGACAGGCCGGCGGAGGCGGACAGATTTTCAATATCGGAAAGTCGAAAGCCCAAATGTTTGATACTGAAAACCGCGTTAAGATTACATTTGACGATGTAGCTGGACTGGACGAAGCCAAAGAGGAAGTTCAGGAAATCGTGGATTTTCTTAAAACGCCGACAAAGTATACGAAGCTGGGAGGGAAAATCCCGAAAGGCGCGTTGCTTGTGGGAGCTCCCGGAACGGGAAAAACACTATTGGCGAAGGCTGTGGCCGGCGAGGCGGCGGTTCCGTTTCTGACGCTTTCGGGTTCGGATTTCGTGGAGATGTTTGTGGGCGTAGGAGCCGCGCGTGTTCGCGATCTGTTCCGCCAGGCTAAAGAAAAGGCTCCGTGCATTATCTTTATTGATGAGATTGACGCCATCGGGCGTTCGCGCGGAAAAGGCCAAATGCCGGGCTCGAACGACGAGCGAGAGAATACATTGAATGCTCTGCTGGTGGAAATGGACGGTTTCGCCACTGACGCAGGAGTTATCTTGATTGCTGCGACTAACCGCCCTGATGTGCTTGACTCGGCGCTTCTGCGTCCGGGACGCTTTGACCGCCAGATCAGCATTGACAAGCCCGACATCAACGGGCGCGAGGCGATCTTCAATGTGCATTTGAAAAAGCTTACGAAGGCTAAAGACGTGGATGCCAAAAAGCTGGCTGCGCAGACGCCTGGATTTGCAGGTGCGGAAATAGCCAACGTGTGTA
>JAKSBZ010000363.1 GCA_022360875.1 Cytophagales bacterium
CCGTTTCCTATTGCACCGGGTCCTGGTAGTAACAAGTAGTTCTGGTGTAACACTCTGTAAGCTCAGTTGGGCTTTCTGTTGAACGACGGAACTTTAGCGGAACTTTACTAGCTCCGTTCTCGTCTATGCTGTCACCCGCAAATCATTCTGGTTCTGGTTTATGGCAGCTGTTTTTCCGCGGTATGGTTTTATTCTGGCTTTGCTGGGTGTCTGTCTGACTCCTGGAGTTCAGTCAAACGATGGGCTGAGGCTGCTGAACGAAGCCCGTTCGCAGAATGGCCTGCCTCCTGTGAAAGAGCAGGGACAGTTAACCAGGGCTGCCAAAAGTCACAGCTATTATATGGCTCAGAATCAGACCCTGGCTCACCATGAACACCCAGGAATGAAAGGTTACAGTGGCACTGGCTGCCTGGAACGGGTTGTCAGGGCCGGTTACTCCATAAGAATGTGTTCGGAAAACCTTTCCATGGGTGAGTCATCCTGGAAGGAATCGATTGAAAACCTGCTGAGCGCTATTTACCACCGCTTCAATTTTCTGAGCTTTGACGTGGATGAGGTTGGTTCTGCCAGGGAAATGGGCAGGCATCGTCAAACCGATAGAAAACTGCCTTATTACACCTATGTCATGAGTAACTCACTGCTGCGCAGAATCTGTGAGGCTAAACAGTCCCAGCCTTCAGGCCAGTATGGTATGTGTCGTAACCAGAAGCTGGTGGTGAATACAGAACAGTATGAGCGGGCCAGCCAGTATTACTTTAATACAGGCCCCGAGCTGGTGGTCTATCCCTGGTCCGGGCAGAGGCAGGTCGCACCTGTCTATGTGAATCGGGAAATTCCAGACCCTCTGCCAGGTTATTATGTGACCGGTCAGCCGGTTTCTATCCAGTTCAATCCTCGTAAGTTCAGGAACAAAAAACTAGCCGTTGGAGAACTGGTGCTGAGGGAAGCAAAAGGTCGTCAGGTCTCCTTACTGCCGAGACGGGATAAACAGACCGACAGCATCAATCAGAAATTCAGCGAGTATGAGTTTGCCTGGTTTCCAGAGTATCCCCTGCGGTGGGGAACACAATACCATGCA
>JAKSBZ010000367.1 GCA_022360875.1 Cytophagales bacterium
AGGAGAAGAGTCGGACCGCAAATCAGTTTTGACCGTCCGGAGCTTAGTCCGTGTCTTGCTTCTATAAAAAAAGACGAAAAGAAATACAGCGAGGCGCTGGAGATTATTCGTGCGGGAAAACGCCGGCTGAAGAGAACGCCCCGGGCTGATATGGATGGATTTAAGCCGAGTCCTGAGCATCTGAAGCGGCTGAGAAAGTACATGAAATCCCGTGATATCGAAAAGGCAAACAAGGAATCGATCAGGACGGGAGGCAAATGCTATGACAGGGAATGAATTGATTGAGTTAAAACAGCAGGATGATTTTTTAAAAGAGTTTTCTTCAATCCAGCTTGCTTAACATTATCAAAGATCAAAAATGCGGATTTTAAATTTATTACAGCCCAGATGATTTTTTTTGTGTTCTCTTCCGAGTGTGCGGCGTAAAAGGCCCAAAAGCTTAAGTTGCCGATGTCTTTTATGTGCGGGTTATCGGAAGTTCCAAGAAGAAATGTTTGTTCGGAAGGAATGTATAGAATTGGAGAATTTGAAACGGCTTATCCTTTCCGGGTTCAGCTTTTCCCGTGCGGTGCTGACGAAGGTTGTAGTTATTCATCATGGGCAGAAATTCAAGCGGATTACAGGATTGTTAGAATTGACAGCAGTTTTTATTTTTCGTATAGAAAACCGGAAGAGTTTGAGGGTGATTGTGATGGATTAGGTTGTGGTTAGCATAGTTGAGACTGGTTTGTCGGCTGATGGCAAATTCTTAGAAGTGTCGAAGAAATGCCGACGGGTGGAATAAGGATGAGATTTTGAAGATTTTTAGTATTTTGCGGCTAAAAGCATTAGAAATTAAAATCGAAACATATGCCCATTGGAACAATTATTAACACGCTTACTGTTGTCGTTGGAAGCTCTATCGGGATCTTTATCGGAGCAAAGCTGCCCGGCCGCATGCAGAAAATCAGCTTTCAGGCCATTGGGCTTTGCACCTTGTTTATCGGTGTCGATATGGCGCTGAAGCAGGAGCATTTGCTTTTGGTGATTGTGGCTATGGTGCTTGGCGGAGTGAGCGGCGAAGTGCTTAAGCTGGAAAAGCGTTTTGAGTCTTTCTCGGAGTGGCTTAAGCGGGTGCTTCGTTTGCGTCAGGCAAACTTTACCGAAGGGTTGATTACGGCTTTTGTATTGTACTGTATCGGCTCCATGACAATTGTCGGCGCGCTTGAAGAAGGATTGACGGGAAATGCGGATTTGCTGTACACCAAGTCGGTGCTGGACGGCATTTCTTCGGTTTTTCTGGCTTCGGTTTACGGAGTCGGCGTGCTGTTTTCTGCCTTGCCGCTGTTTCTGTTTCAGGGCTCAATAACTTGGGTGGCAGGAGGCCTGGAAAATGTGCTGACTGAGTTTGTTATTAATCAGATGACAGGAGTAGGAGGCCTGCTGATTGTCGGGCTGGGAATAAATTTGCTGGAGATGCGCGAAACAAAAATAAATGTAACCAATCTGCTGCCGTCTTTGCTGTGGGTGATTCTGTTGAGTCTTTGGATGCGGTAAGTGTGTAGAGGAAAAAGGGCAGAAAAAAAGCTTGTCCGGAGGGCAAGCTTTTTTTTGTGATGCCGGTTTGGCTATACAGTCATAATTTCTTCTTCCTTCTTAGTGAGGAGTTCGTCAAGCTTTTTAGAGAATTTCTTCACCAAGTCCTGAATCGAGCTTTCAGCGTCTTTGATCATATCTTCGGAAGCTCCGCTGTCTTTGGTTTTTTTGGTTTCGTTAATAGCGTCATGACGGATTTTTCTCAGGCGGATTTTGCCCTGCTCGTTGATCTGCTTGGTTTGCTTTACCAGATCGCGTCTTCTTTCCTCAGTTAGCGGCGGAATGCTCAGGCGGATGATCTCTCCGTCATTCTGCGGGTTCAATCCCAGGTCGCTGTTGATAATGGACCGTTCGATTTCCTGCAGCATGGTTTTTTCCCAAGGCTTTACAATGATAGTTCTGGCGTCTGGAGTAGTGATAGAAGCGACTTGAGCAATTGGAGTACTGGAGCCGTAATAGTCTACCACCAGACCGTCGAGCATTGTCGGCATGGCCTTTCCGGCTCTTACTTTTAACAGTTCGCTTTGATTGTGAGAGAGCGCTTTGTCCATTTGTTCTTGCGCGTCTTCTAAGATTAAGTCAATCTCTTCCATGACGTTTTGTTGTTTTCTTTTTTGATTTTGAAATAGACAAGGGGTATTCCTTGTAATAAATATAATCAGAAGTTTTGAAAATTCAGCTCATCGCTGCTTTCGAATATAAAACTAGCGGCTTCCCCGTAAAATTCCGAACGAAGCATTATGCTTTCGGGAAAGCCCGTTTTTGGGAAATTACTCTTTAATGAGGGTTCCCAGGTTTTCACCGCTTACCAGTTTCATCAGGTTGCCCCGTTTGTTCATGTCGAATACAATGATAGGCAAGTGGTTTTCTTTGCAAAGCGTGAAGGCGGTCATGTCCATGATCTTCAGCCCTTTTTGGTAAACGTCCGAGAAACTGATGTTCTCGAAGCGAACAGCTTTCGGGTCTTTTTCAGGATCTGCAGAGTACACGCCGTCTACTCGGGTGCCTTTAAGCACTACGTCGGCTTCCACTTCGACGGCGCGAAGGCTGGCAGTTGAGTCGGTAGTAAAGTAAGGGTTCCCGATTCCTGCTCCGAAGATGACCACGCGGCCTTTTTCCAGGTGGCGGACAGCTCTTCTGCGGATGAATTGCTCGGAGACTTCGTCAATCTTGATGCCTGACATCAGACGAGTGTCCACGCCTTGATTTTCGAGCGCGCTCTGCAGCGCCATGGCGTTGATTAGAGTGGCCAGCATGCCCATGTAATCTCCCTGTACGCGGTCAATACCGGTTTTTTCGGCTTGGATACCTCGGTAGATGTTTCCCCCGCCGATTACGATCGCGATTTCAAGTCCTGCTTCCTTGGCTTCTTTGATATCTTTGGCGTATTGCTCCAGCCTTTCCGGGTCAATTCCGTGTGA
>JAKSBZ010000369.1 GCA_022360875.1 Cytophagales bacterium
TGTGGACACATATCAACTACCACGACATCTCTCTCTGGGTTTTTCTCTGCATATACAGAAGCAATGTGAAAAGTGCTTGTGCTTTTACCTACACCACCTTTATTATTCCACATTACAAAACTTTTATTTTCCATTATTTATAAGTTTAAATTATGTTAAAATATCAATGTAGTAAAAAATTACAAATAAAATACTAAGTTAGATTCCCAAAAACGGGCGTTTGCGGGAGATCAAAAACCCTTCTGTAAACCCGGCAGCACCGATTCCCAAAACCGGTACCAAAATCAAAGTGCCAAAAACCCATAGCCGCTCAGCTTTTGGTTTGCTCAGATTTCCTCGTTTCCTCAGCCGCGCTCAGCACGGGTTTTTCTCAAAAATCAGCCTGCAATTGTCCAGTTCGAATTCTCCTTGGCTCTTGTCCGCTGCTGAAGGGCCGGGAATATTTAAACCGAATTATAATACTGAAGCCCTGGCCCCGAAAGGCAGGATTTCGGAATAAATGGCGGCCTGCTGCTCCCATTTAGCGGCTAACATTGTACTTGCAAAAGACAAATAAGAATTATTCCTAACGAGGTTTTAGTTGTAATATGTATGCGCGGGATATATTAAAATAAAATATTCATATAATTTTATTTTTATTGTATAAATCAGAATGAAAAGCGGGGGATAGCCGGAGGATGGGATATTGAGCGGAAAAACGAAGTAGAAGGAGTCTGATGTGCGCTGCGCAGTTGGCTGGAGCTGTAGAAGTTGAATCGAAGAACTGTATTTAATTTTTTACATAGCAAGTCAAAGAAGATGAATCTACAAATCAAACCCAGGAAGCAGTCTGCTCTTGTCCGCATCGGACTGCTGTGTTTGTTCTTTTGTGCCTGGTCGGCGGCCGCACGGGCACAGGCGAAGCAGGTGCGCGGCATGGTAACCGATGAGGACAACGAACCTTTGGCGGGCGCTTCGGTGTACATTAAGAGCAATCCGAGTGCGGGTACGCTTACCGGCGCGGACGGGAAGTTCCAGCTGCAGACGGAGGGCGAAAACGCCGTTCTGGTGGTTTCTTACGTGGGCTACAAAACAGTGGAGCTGGAAATCGGCAGCCGGAGCGTGCTGGCGATCCAGCTGGCTGAAAAAGTGATGGAACTCGACGAACTGGTGGTGGTCGGATACGGCATGCAGAAGAAGAGCGACCTGACGAGCTCGGTGGCTTTGGTGGATGCCGGGGAAATTAAAAAGCTGAGCGTTCCCAATGTGGCTTCTCTGCTTCAGGGAAGAGCCAGCGGTGTTATTGTCACCACCTCGGGAGAGCCGGGCGCTTCGCCGAACGTTGTTGTCCGCGGGCTTTCTTCGCTGGGAGGCGGCGCTCCTTTGTACGTGATAGACGGCGTGCCCTCCAACAGTTATTATCTGGATCCGGACGACGTGGAGTCGGTTGAGATTCTTAAAGACGCGGCCGCTGCGGCGATTTACGGAACCCGGGCGGCAAGCGGGGTGGTGCTGATTACAACTAAAAAAGGGCAGAGGGATTCGAAGATGAAAGTTGACTTCAGCTCGTCTTTTGGAGTTCAGAATCCTACCCATCTGCAGGAAATGGCCAATTCCATTGACTTTCTTGCCTTCGACAAAGCGCTTTACGAAAACGCGGGCAAGCCGTACGAGCTTGATTTGACGGGAGCTAAAATTGCGGATACCGACTGGCAGGATGAAATCCGCAACAAGAATGCTTTTCAGCAGAAATACAATATTGTGTTGTCCGGGGGCGGAAAAAATTCGGCCTACAGTTTTTCGGCCGGAGTGCTTGGGCAGGAAGGAATGATCAAGGAAAACGCGATGAAGCGGTACAGCTTCCGCTTGAATACGGATTTTCATCGGGGAAAATTTTCGTTCTCGCCGAGCATATCTTATTTCCGTCAGGAAGACGAGTACGAGACGACCAGTTTTAACGAGGCTCAGCGGATGCTGCCGATTGTTCCGGTTTACGATGACAGCAGGCCCGACGGATACGGCTATGGTTATATAAGCGGCAGCAATCCTGTGGGGGATTTGGAATTAAAGACTTCGGAAGGTACGACGGATTATTTGAATCTGAAGCTGAAGGCGGACTATTCGATTCTGGATGATCTGAAGCTGACGGCGCGCGGAGGAGTGGAGAAAACGGATTATTTCGGATATTACCGGCACGCGCCTCATCAGCTGGCCCTTCAGCCCGAAAGAGAGGACAATTACCATGTGCTGGAGGACAACAATTCGAAGAGACTGAACTTGGTGGGAGAAGCATTTTTGAATTACACCAAAGAGCTTCAGGAACACCGGCTAGACGTGATGCTGGGCGGTTCTTTTGAAGACAGGTGGTACCGGAGGGCTTATGTCAAGCTTGTGGGAGAGGATGATGACGGAAATCCGTCCGGTTTTTTTAATGAAGACGGATCAACCATTGACGCGGGAGAAGGGAGCACTTCCAGTCCGTCTGGATATGAAACTCAGATACGTTATGTATCCTATTTCAGCCGTGTAAATTATGCCTATGCCGACCGGTATCTGCTGCAGGCGACCATTCGCAGGGATGCATCTTCAAAATTCGGGAAGGACAACAGATGGGGAACGTTTCCGTCGGTGTCGGCGGGGTGGAATCTGGGCAATGAAACGTTTATGGACAATGTGCCCGTTGTTTCGCATCTGAAACTGCGCGGCGGGTACGGCGTGCTGGGAAACGATCGCTCATTGGGAGCCTATGCAAAAAATGCCCGGTTTTACAGCGGCAGTTTTCAGACGTCTTATCCTGTCGGCGTCGACAACAAGCTTGTGCTTCCGGTGTTCGGAAAAGACCTTCAGAATGACGGACTGAGATGGGAGCAAACCGTGGATGTCAATTTGGGAATAGATTTCGGCTTATGGGAAGACCGTTTGTCCGGATCGGTGGAGTATTACCGCAGAGAAACGGAGGACGTGCTGCTGGAAACGCTGGTGGCGCCGAGTTCTGGAAAAAATGACCCGTATACAAACTTGGGCAGCATGGAGAACCGGGGACTGGATTTGTTATTGACCTACAGGCAAAGAATCAATGATCTTAATTTTTCTGTTTCGGGAACGATGGCCACGCTGGAAAATGAAGTGACCAAGCTGAACAACGATGAGCAGAAAATAAAAGGAAAGGATATTTTCTTCAGGGGCTCGGTAACCCAGACGCAGGTTGGGGATCCGGCGGCTTCCTTCTTTTTGCTGCAGGCGGACGGAATTTTTCAGAATATGAACGAGGTGATGACGCACGTTTCGCTGGTGAACGGAGAAGGAGTGCCGGTGCAGCCGGATGCCAAACCCGGAGACGTGCGCTACAAAGACCTGAACGGCGACGGATTGCTGAATGACAAGGACAAGGTTTACAGCGGGAAGTACTTGCCTGATTTGATTTATAGCTTCAGCATTAACGCCGATTACAAAGAATGGGACCTGAGCATGTTTTTTCAGGGAGTAGCGGGCAACAAAATCTACAATGTGCAAAGACTGCAGACAGAAGGCATCGCTTTTATGTCGAGGCAGGCGCCAAGCCATAAGGCGGCGACCGATTTCTGGTCGGAAACCAATACCGATACGGATTTGCCAAGACCGGCCTTGGGCGTGATTGACAATGCAAGGCATTCAACAAGGTTTCTGGAAGACGGAGGCTATTTCCGTTTGAAGAATATTCAGCTGGGATACGCTTTGCCGGAAAGATTGCTGAAAAGAATTAATGTGAACCGCGTGCGGCTGTATGTCAGCGCTGACAATCTGTTTACGCTTACGGATTATACCGGCACCGATCCGGAAATCAACAGCTCGGTAACAGAAAGCGTGTATTCTTTGGGCTTGGGTTATCCGGCCTATCCGGCAGGCAGAACCTATGTTATGGGTATTCAGCTTAGCTTTTAATGTTTTAGTTTAAATGAAAGCAATGATGAAATATAAAAATATAGTTTGTTTATGGATTTCGGTTTTCCTGCTGGGTTTGGGTTGTGACGACTATTTGGACCTGAATGATCCGACAAACCTGAACGCAGACAATTACTGGAGAAATGAAGCCGATGTGAAAAACACAGCGCTGGCGATGTATGCGATGCTGACCCCCGGGTCATGGCGCTACCATGAATATTACATAGGGCCGGGGATTCTGAGAGGCGACGATGTTCTGCCTCTGTATGAAGCGCTCAGGTGGGATTACATTGCGGCGGTGCCGTATTTTTCCAACAGACCTGCCAATCCTTGTCCTGATATTATCTGGAATAAAATGTATGATGTGATCGGTCAGGCGAATCAGATTTTAAGATATATTGACGGCGTGACGGGCATGGATGAGGCTGCTGTAAACCGTTACAAGGCGGAAGTCCGGGCGATGCGCGCGTACGCTCACTATGAGCTGCTCAGAAATTTCAGACAAATAGTCATTGCCGATTCGGATCCGGACGGCCTGGACAAGCTGAACAGGCCGTTGAGTTCCAGGGAAGGAAGCTGGAATTTTGTTGTCAGGGAGCTGTCGGAAGCTGCGCCTCTGCTGCCGAAAAAATGGAGCGATGATCAGTACGGGCGAATCACTTCGGGAGCGGCCAAGGCGTTTCTGGGAACGGCTTATCTGTATCAGGGCAATAAGATGAAAGAAGCCGAACAGACTTTTAAAAGCGTGATTGCGGACTATGACTATGAATTGGATGATGAGTTCGCCCGGCTTTTTGACGGATCGAAGGAAACAAGCAATGAGATAATATTTGCCCAGCGGTTTACTGCAGACAAAAACGGAACAGGCTACAAGTACAACAACATGGCTGTGGCTAACTATACCAGTGACGACGGCGGCTGGTACATGTGGCGGCCTTCTGATTTTCTGATGGAAAGTTTCCGGGAGGAGAAAACCACAGACGGAAAATACGATAAAAGGATGTTCGGAACAGTATTGTGGAGCGAGGAAAACGTGGATGTGGTTTTTGACGGAGAGCCTTATACTTCTTCCAAAACATGTTTTAGAAAATACACCGAAAGCAAGCAGGCGGTGTCTTCCATGACTTCTTATGCCGATTATATTACAATGCGCTATGCCGATGTGCTGCTGATGCTGGCCGAGGCGCTGACCGAGCAGAATAAAGCTCCGGAAGCCGTGCCGTACCTGGACCAGGTGCGTGAAAGGGCGGGGCTTTCTAAATTCGGGAAAACCGACACGGAAAGCGTTCGGGCTGAAATTCGGAGACAGAGGCTGCTAGAGTTTGCGCTGGAAAGCAAACGGTTTTACGATTTGGTGAGGTGGGGAATTGTTAAGGAGCAGCTGACGGAGGCAAAGCATATAGGAGCGGCGGCTTTTGTGAAAGGGAAGCATGAGTATTTCCCTGTTCCGCTGTCTGAAACCAACAACAATCCGAAAATAGATCCTGATCCGAATTTTTAGGTTCAGGTGTTTTACTTAAGAGATTTTATTATGAAAAATAATATTTTTAAAACAGCCTTAGCGGCCGCGTGCTTGTGCGGAATTTTCCTGCAGTCGTGCGAGGATGTCCCTGAGTATGAGCAGGAATACAAACCGGTTGTTGCATACGGAGATTTTGAACAGTCTCCCGTGGAATATATCAATGTGCTGGGCACAGAGAAAATAGCGATTAAGAAAAAGATTGTGCTTAAGAGCAGCTATTCAATGTTGAAATCTGAAGAAACCGTTCGCATAGCGATAGATTCTTCCTCTTCGGTAAGCGATAAGAACGCAGTGAAAGTCACTCCCGAATCGTTTGTTCTGGGAGGAAGCCTTATGGAATCCGAAGTGACCGTGACGGTGGATCCTTCCGCTTTTAAAGGAGGCTACGACCGCATTTCAGTGTTGAAAATAAAAACAGACACGGCTGCGGTTTATCCGTTCAAGAGCTTCTGGACAATCCGGCCGGCGATAGAAAACACAGAAGAGTGGAAAGGGCCGTACGAGGCTTTTGTCTGGGAAGGCGGTCTTTCGGATGCGGGGGATGAGCCGGAGGCGAGCTGGATGTACGTGGCAAAAGTGAAGGTAAACGATACGCTTCCCGACCGCATTGTTCTGACGAACTTCTGGAATGCCGAAGCGGACGGCGGAGAGGAAATTACGCTGCGCCTTGAAGGCAAGGGAGAGGGAATTGTGATTCTGGAAAAACAGCCGGTTGTTTCGTACTGGAATGCTCCGAATCCTGTGATTTACCTTCAGGATACCGTAGGAACTTTTACATCCGACGGAATTGACAAGCAAATCCAGTTTGACTATCGCCTGCTGGCCCAGGGTGAAAACGGAGAAGTGTTGTACGAAAAGCGGCAGACTGTCCGGCTGAAGAAAATTGATCTGAATTCGCTTTCCGGTATTGTTCATCACAACTGGGAGCTTGCCGGGGAGGAGTTTGAAAACACCGTGAACAATCAATGGACTTATGCAGATCTCTGGTACGGAGATTTTATGTGGCACGGAAAAGGAACAACCTTCGACCTTTGGCGCAACAGCACGGAAAAAGGGAATTCCTACGATGCCAACATTCTTTACGTGTACAATCAGTCTGTGCTGGGCGTGCTGAATGACGGCCAGCCGATTTTGGACATGCTGGCTGAAGGTCATGAAATTGGAGCCGATTCGGATTGGGTGCGCCCAGAAACTGGAGGACAGGCGCACTATCCGGTTGTAGCTTCTCCGGGCTTGACGGACCGACACGGAAAGACGTTCTACGTGGGGTTCACGATTCAGAATATTTACGATTCCGGTTTGACTCACTACGGATGGCTGAAATGCAAGGTGTCTGCCGGCGGAAGCGCTGTGACTTATCTGCAAGCCGCTTTCAATATGAAGCCCGGGGCTTCTATAAAGGCCGGGCAAATAGAATAATAATATTTTGATTTTGGCAGGAATTACAGAGGAAGCAGCCGCGTTTTAGGTTGCTTCCTTTTTGTATCTGGGCATTCACCGATTTTTTGGAGGCGTTCGCCGATTGGCTGTCGCCTGAAGCCGGGCGCGTTGCTATCTTTATCGTAGATTAAAAATTTCGAGAATAAAGATATGCAGGCAATACTTTCCAGTCACCGGCTGATAAAAGGGATTACTCTGATTGCGGCGGGAGCTCTTTTGTTTTTTGTAAATTACTTTCAGTGGAATCTGTGGGAAGTGCTCCATACATTAAGCGGATGGATCGGGCAGTTGAATTTTCGCGCGGAGATTAGTTGGGAGCTTGTTGTTATCGTTGGCGGTGTGCTTTTCATGGTAAGAGACAAAGGCGCTGAAAAGAGAGATAATAAAAATTGATTTTTTCATTAAAAAAGCAATATTAAATAATTGAACAAACAATCAAATAAACCAAATCAATCATGTCTTTTTCAAAGTCAAATTCGAATAGAAGTGTATTTATAGGCGCGTTAATGATTCTGGTGGGCGCTTTTTATCTGTTGGGTGATTTCTTTAGATTGCCTTATTGGATCAGCGATTATGTGTTCAGCTGGCCGGTGTTTGTTTTTGTAGCGGGTGCGGCGTTTTTCACTAGCCGCAAGCACAAAGCAACGGGCATTGTGCTGATGATTCTTGGAGGAGCTTTTATGGTGCAGCGGTTTTATGGATTTTCGCATGTGAATTTCCAAGTGTTTTGGCCGGTGGTGCTGATTGCCGGCGGCGTGGCGCTGCTGCTTAGAAGAAAAGACAAGGCGCATTTGCGTACCGCTCACAGAAGAAAGGATGGCAATGGAAACATAGTTGATGACGTGAATGTGTTCGGCGGAGGCAAGCAGGTGGTCACCTGCGAGGATTTTGTCGGCGGCTCTGTGGTATCGGTGTTTGGAGGCGGAGAATACGATCTGCGGAAGGCCGAGCTGGGTGAAGGCGTAAACGAACTCGAAGTGGTGTCAATTTTCGGAGGCTCAACCTTTATTGTGCCGTCGGACTGGGAAGTCAAGAACGATATTGTGGCGATTTTCGGCGGTTTTTCGGACAGCCGCAAGTTTCTTCCGGCAGAGCAAACGGACAAGTCGAAAGTGCTCAGGATTACGGGCATTGTGATGTTCGGCGGCGGCGAGGTGAAAAACGTGTAATGCCAGCTGAATGAGCAATCCGTTTTTCGACAATGCAATCAGCGGCGTGCGCTATGCGCTGTTTTGGGCAGTGCTGACGGTTGTCCATGTGCTTGTGCTGATCGGCAATTATCAGGTGTCCGTCTTCCCTGCGGTTATGGATGCGCTGGTGTTCAACATACTGTTTTCCGTGCTGGCTCCAAGCCTGTGGTTTGTAGTCCAGTTCAGCCCCAAAGACTTTCTGGGACTAGCCTCAACCTTGCTTGCGGCATGCATGGTGACGGTCGGCGTATGGCTTTGGCTGTCAAGCGGTCTCTTGTCGTTTATTTTTGCCGACAGCTTACACTATATTCTTTTTTTGGATGAAAGCATGTTTGCCCGCGGGATTCAGGGTGTGTTTTTTTATGCTGTGTGTATTCTGGTTTTTTATGTTATATTTTACCTGAAAAAATATAAAGAGAAAATTGAGCAGGAAGGGCGGGTGCAGCAGTTGCTGAAAGAAGCCGAGCTGGAGCGGCTGAAGGCGCAAATCAATCCTCATTTTATTTTCAACAGCTTGAATTCGGTAAATGTGCTGACTATGGTAAACCCGGAGCAGGCGCAGGAAATGGTGATTTTGCTCTCGGATTTTCTTCGCCATTCGCTGGGACAGAACATTCAGGAAGAGACTTCTCTGGAGAAGGAGATGGAAAATGTTTCGCGATATCTGGCTATTGAAAAAGTCCGTTTTGGGAAAGTGCTGGAGTTCGAGTCAGAATTCGGAGAGGAGCTGAAAGAATGCCGGCTGCCGAACATGCTGCTGCAGCCGCTCGCTGAAAACGCTGTGAAGTACGGAGTGTACGAGAGCACAGATCCGGTGAGCATTCGGATTGGTGCCCGGAAAGAAGGAGAGTTTCTCAGTCTGCGGATACAGAATACTTTCGATCCGGAGGCTAAGCCCCGGAAAGGAAAAGGCATTGGGCTGAAAAACTTGCGGGAGCGCTTGCGTCTGATTTACGGGCGCGACGATTTGCTTCGCATTCAAAAATACGAACGGCGTTTTGTTGTTGACTTATTGATTCCACAAAGTAAAGAAATTGTTCATGAAGCCCATTAAAACACTGATTGTTGATGATGAGAGCCTGGCGCGCCAGTTTATCAGCAAACATTTGGAACAGCAGCCCGAAATCGAGATTGCTGCAAGCTGTGAAAATGGATTTGAGGCGTTGAAGCAGATACAGAAACACCGTCCCGATTTGGTTTTTCTGGATATTCAGATGCCTAAGCTTACGGGTTTTGAGTTATTAGAGCTTCTTGAAAATCCCCCGGTAATTGTGTTCTCCACTGCCTATGATCAGTACGCCATTCAAGCTTTCGAAAAGAACGCCGTTGATTATTTGCTGAAGCCTTATTCTGGAAAACGGCTGTTGGAGGCTTTGGAAAAAGCCAAGCTCCGGCTGAACGGCCGGCAGGCCAATCAAATAGAGAAGCTGAAGGACGATGTGCTGGCGCCCCGGGAATACGTGGACCGCATTGTGATCAAGGACGGGAATGATATAGTAGTGGTGGGCGTCGGCGAGATTCACTGCTTAGAGGCGCAGGATGACTATGTGGAGATTGTAACGGCGAAGGGAAGCTATCTCAAGCAGCAGACAATGAAGTTTTATGAGGACCATCTGGATCCGAAGCACTTTGTGCGCGTGCATCGCTCGTTCATTGTGCGATTGGAGGAAATTGAAAAGGTGGAGCGCTATTCAAAAGACAGCCATTTGATTGTTTTAAAAAGCACCAAAAAAATATCGGTAAGCCAGCGGGGCTATGCCAAGCTGAAAGCCCAGTGGAAAATATAGATATGCCTGAGGGCTTGCAATGAAAAGCTGAAGCTGCATATCTCGTGTGAGATATTTCTAAGAGAATGCTCCCTGCCAAGAGCTTCTGAACAAATTGGAAGCACTTGGCAGGGAGCCTTTTTTGATGATTGGACAGCTTTAGTTTTCAAGCAGTGTTGAAGACATTTTTGCCTTTTTTCGGTAGTATTTTCTTTTGCCGAAAATCAGGTTAAGACCGAAGCGCAGATCTACAGCCCGCGCAATCTCCGGTTTCATTGACGGGAGAATATTGTCTGTTGCCACGTACAGCTGGAAAGGCCCAGGAGTGAACACAAAGCCGGCGCCCCAGTTAGCAAAGGAGCCGTTTTGGTAGCTGTAGTTGGTGTTTAGGTGGAAGCATCTTCCGAGATGCAGCGTTGTATAGAGGCTGATTGCCGTGTGTATTTCTCCGCTGACGGCCGTTCCTGCCAGTGTGGACCCGAATGTCAAGAACCGGTTGTAGTCATAGCTTCCGTTTATATATAACTTCCCATGCAGCCAGGTTGTGTATTTGTCTTTTCCCTCAACAACGTCGTATTTGTTTTTTAGCGAGTCTGAAACGAAGTCGAAATAGCCGTCGCTGTATTTTTTTCTGACTTCCAGCAGGCGGTCAAGGTCTGAGCCTAGAAATTCGACACCTTCCGGCAGACGGTTGCTTTTCAAGTCGTCTTTCCAGCTAATGTATCCCAGATCTATTAGAGAAGCCGAAAGTTTAATATTTTCGTCAAGCTGGTAGGTGGCTCCCAGGTCAATAGCAAATCCGTTGTTTTTTCCGGCCAGCGCATATTCTCCCGCATCGGAATATTCTGATTCGTCATCGTCCAGCAGAGCTAGCAAACCGGAGGTGTAAACAGTGGTTTCTTCGTTAGTCTTAAGATTGATCGAGTAATCGTCGTTGGTAACAAGCCGGCTGTCAATGTCTCCGTATATGTTGGCTATTCCCCAAAGGTATTTTAAGCGCAGGCCTACCTGAAGCTTCTCGTTGATTTTTGTTCCGAAGCCGGCGCTAATTTCTCCGTAAACAGTTCCGTTGAGATGGAGGCTTTCGAATTCATGGTTGATGATATTGCTGTTTTCATCCACGTTTCCTTGGGAAAGAAATTTCAGCATGCCTCTGGGTACGTTGAAGGCTATTCGGCTTTTGATGCTCATATCCAGAGAGAAAAAATGTTTGTGGTTGATTCGGGAGCCGACTCCAAGAACAGGCATTTGATAACCTGAGGCAGAATAAATTCCTCTGTTTATATTGCCAAGCAAATATTCCAGACTACCGTATAGTTTCCCTTCGCTCTGCTTGCGGTACAGGTCGTTTAAACTGAAACCGGTGGAAACATAAGTTTGAAAGTGAAGGGGAAGCAATAAATAACTTCCTGCGTCGGGAAAGGACGACGGGTTTAGACTGTGTCCGAACGGGGTGTATTCCCGCAGGTTGTAAAGTGTTTGGTCGTACTGTGCCTGAGCAGTAAGAGAAAAAAAGCCCAGGGCAATAATTATAAAAAGTTTTATATGGATTTTCATGTCGATTTTGAAATTTAATTATCACTGTCCAGGTTGAAGAAAGTTTTGGCTTGGAGTGCCAAATTGAGTTTTACAAAGTCGTTGGCGTTGAAAATTACAGGGACAGATTGACCGGACTGTGAGTTCGCGCTGCTAAGACTGGAAGTTGCCCGAATGTACTTCGTTTTTGAGAGTTGTTCGATCAGCATTTTGTCGAGCGGAATGGAGATCTTTCCTTTTCGGGCTTTCAGGGCTCTTCCTTCTTTTGACACCGAAGCGCTTTCCAGGATGGTTGTTTTATCTTTTTTGAAGATTGATCCTAAAACTTTTTCGTTGGCATCAAGCAGCTGAATTTGCAAATCCAGATTCATTGGCAAGCCGTTTTCATAATCGAGAACAAACGTGGCCTGCTTGATTTTTTCTGAGTCTTCAACATCAATAGGATCAGCGTCAATGATTTCGGTGTAAGTAAAGTCATTCATCGTGAGGGCAAAAGGAAGCACCAGACGGGTGTTGATTTTCATTCGGCCTTTGCTGGTAATGAACTGTTCGCTGCCGCTGAGGCTTCCGACTTCTGCAGCGCCCTGCAAAATCACTTTTTCAGGATAGGAAGCCAAAAAATCCGAAAGATTGGAGTTTGTATTGTCTATGAAAATTGTGTCTGCAATCTCATCACCCGGCTTTGCAGCGCGCTTGAAAGTGTGGGCATCGGAAGTTATGTTGCCTGCCAGCTGCGTATTTTTATTTTGTTTGACCCCGTATATTTCTGTCAGGTTTAGCCCGAGATGAGTGCCGAGGTTGTGGTTAATAATCAGCTGGACTTTGGGATTGGTAAATTTGAACTGACCGGCAAGCTCCTGGGCAAACAAACCGAGATCAACCTGCCTCTTGTCAAAGTCGAAGGACCGGGTTCTCAGCATTCCTTTCGCATGTTCGGATTTTATGTCCTCTATTGTTATGGATGCCTGTATTGCATGATCTCCCGGAATGTACTGTTCGCGTTCGACGCTTAGCTCTCCCATATGCAGCTTCACTTTTATTTGGTTTCCCTTGCTGAACGTCAGCTCATAGCCTGCCAGAGATACGGTCACTTTTTTATTGTTTGATGCTTCCAGAACAAGCGGCTGCTTGCCTTTACGCAGGTTTTCCAGTTCCACTTTGAAAGTTGACTGGGCAGGAAAAGGCAGATTGATTTGGAGAGCAAGAGTCCCCGATTCAAACAGCATGCTGCTAAGCCGGTCGCCTTCCGCATTCCACTGAAAAGGCTGCGGAGCCAGAGGAAATTGGCTCCCCGGCAGGGTAATAGTGCCGCTTCCCTGCGGAATGTCTGGCAGCGCAATATTGAATCGCATTTTGGCGCTTTGATCTTTGACGGAAAAAAGTTCTTCAGAGCTGAGCGAAATGGTTTCTATTTGGTAAGAGGCCAGCAGATCCCCGTTTTCTTTTTTTTCAATAACCAGCTCCTCATCCAGCTGCTTGAGGAAGTCGTCGACTTTGTATTGGGTGCTTCCAAGACCTGCGATGATGTTTGGTTCAAAAATAATGTTGTCAAAGTTTTCCGCGTCGGTATATTCTTCAGGAATGCAGCCTGACAAGGCGGGAAGAAAGAACAGAGTGGCAATAATGTGCTGAAGGCACTTGAGATAGTGTTTTTTCATGAGTAAAAAAATAAGATTAGGAGTTTAAAAATTTTCGCAAAAATACTTAAATATTATAATAAAATACATTTAAATGCTTTCTTGCTTAAGAAAGTTTTAACACCAACTTTGTTGGTGTCATTTTAGCAGCTAATAGTTGCATTGTTGCATGCAATAGGACTCTTCGGTGAAGAAAAAAGAAAATATTTGTAACGTTTTCAGGTGATAATTGATCGGATAGGTTTATCTTTGGGGAGAAGAGCATTCAATTTTTTTTGCATACATATTTTTTTAAGCTTAGAAAGTTGCCGGACTGAAAACAGTTTGATTTTTTTGTATTCCTGTTGAGAACTTTTTAAAATTTTATTTCGTTTCTTATATAATTAGAAATATAATTTTGTATGATTTAAATAATTTGAATGAAAGACAACTACTAGGATTCTAATGCCAAATCGATTCAAATTTATTTTAAGCATTTGTTTGTGTTACCTTCTGCATTTTTTTCTCTCAAATTTAGAGTCCGGGAAGCTCTATGCCCAAGCTGTAACTTCTAGTGATTCATTGAGCAAAGCCTCGTTGATTTTTAATAATTCTATGTTGCCTTTTGGAGGGATCAGGGGCGGAAAGGTATCCCAGGAACAATCGTACATAGTTTCGGGCACGGGACTGAAGGAAGAACTTTTTATTGTCGCCCCGCCTGATTTTCAGCTGTCGCTTATCAAGGATGGCGAGTATGTCAACCAGCTTTTGATCGGACACCACGGAGGAACACTTCATCCAACTAAGGTATTCGTGAAATTCAGCCCAAGGGCGGATCAAAAGGGAGGTATCCGGGCAAAACTTACGCACCTTACTGAGGGAATCCGGTACGATTTGCCTTTGTCAGGGAGGGCGCTGGATGCTCACCGCACTTTTTGGAAAGAGGATTTCAACAATTTGTCCGATGTCCAGAAGTGGAAGACTTTTAATGAAAGCGGAACCGGGCAGTGGCAAGTGAACCCTGGCAATTCGAGCGTTGAGTTCATCAGCAGGAAGACTAACGAACGCGACTGGATTATCAGTCCGTCAATTCCTTTCGACGGGTACTGGGACAAGGTGCTGCGTATTCGGTTAAGAAAACCTTTTAGTCCTTTTCATCACAAGCTTTGGGTTTCGATAGATGATATCTCGGATATTCGGGCGAAAGGCTGGAAGGTTGTTGACAGCGACAGAATCCGTCAGCCGAAATCGAATCTGCTGGAAGTGTCCCTGAAGGATTTTTCAGGCAAGGGAAATATTGCTTTTTCTTTTTCGTCTACTTCGGGAATGCAAAATGCTCCTTTTGTGATTGATCGGGTAAGTTTGCGAGGTATTCCCTACGAGTTTGCAGGTGAATTAGGTGTTAGCAAGAATGATCTGCAGCTGAAATACGCTTTGGGCGGTGACGAAAGTGAAGAAGAAAGTTACAAGTTTACCTTTAGAGGGCTGCAGAATAAAAGCCGTTTGAAAGTCTTCGGTCCTTTTGAAATCTCTGAAGACGGACACCGGTGGACGAAAGAGCTTGAAGTTACGAAGAACAGATACGAAGATACGAAACGGATTCGTGTAAGATTTGCACCTCGGATCGATTATTTCAAGTCTGTGTACGGAAGTATTCGTCATGAGCAGCAGGGGGCTCAAAGCAAATACCTGGCATTGAGCACAGAGAAGAGCCCGTACAGCTGGCAGGACAGACATTTGGAAATTGCTCAGTGGGATTTGGGTGAAGAGGCTTTTGAGGATGCTGACTCTTTTCAGAAAATTATTGAATACATTCGGGCTGTTAACGCTGATTTGTATTTGATAGGCGGCATGCCGCAGGAATACGTATCTATTATGCAGTATCAGCTGAATCAGGGCGGAAAAACAAGTTTTTCGATTCTGGATTTGGGCAAGGGACAGGTTATTGTCTATGCATCTAAAGATTTCTCAAGACTTTTTCCTTCGTACACGCGCAGGCTGAAAGGAGGCGCCCACCTGACAGTATTTCAGGGAGATATTTTCAAGAGTTCGTTCAGTTTTGTGCTGGCGAGCGCGATGGGAAAAAAGACCGGTGTTTTTATAGAAGATCTCAGGGAGCTTGACCGGCTTTTTCCATATTCTCAGAAACTGGCGGCGGGGAATTTCAGTACGAGTTTGGTCCCTTCGAAGAAAGCTTACCGGCACCTAAATGATATGCTGGGCTATACGCTGCATTCCGAAAATTTGTCGGGCACTCGGCATTTAATTGCCAAAGGAGACATTAGCAGGTCGTTTGTCCAGGCGCTCTCTTTTGAAGTGGACAGTCTGAAGGATTTGATGGGTTCCCCTGTGGTGCTGGCGAGTTTTAGACCTACTGACAAAGAACGGCAAACGATAGACTGGGTGCTGAAGACCCCGCTGGTGTACGGAAAAGAAGTAGAACTTCAGACAAGGGATGAATCACTGGAGATGAAGATTTTATCGTCAAATGCCAGAGCTGAGGGATTGACTATAGTCCCGGAGTCTCCGGGCGAGCTGGTGCTGCAGTTGTCGAAAAAGGGCAGTTCTGATCTGGAAGGCGTGACGGAGATTATTTCGATGATCGTAGAGAAGGCGCCTTTGGAAGTGGCAGTGGAAGATTCCAGGAAAAACCACGGCGATGAGAACCCTCGGTTCAGTGCGAAGGTGAGTGGATTTATTAAACCCAAAGATCGAAAGAAAGTAAAAGGGAAGCTGACTTTTGATGTAATGGAAGGTAACAGGATTGTAGCCAGCGGTTTGTCATCGGACTGGTACGACATCCGTTATAAAAGTGGAAAGCTGATTGTGGACAAGATTCCGTTGCTGGTGAAGGTTCAGGATACCATTTGGCAAAAAGGCGAGCCATTTCCGGCTTTCAAAGTGAAGTATGAAGGATTTGTCTCCGGTGATTCTGAGTCGGAATTGTTCGGGGAGCTGAAGTTTCAGGTGCATGGCAATTATATATACGCGGACGGTTTGCATTCGCAGACATATTCGATTTCTTATCAGCCGGGCGTTTTGGAAACGGCAGCCAAAGACGAGGAGTATGTTGCCCGAGATTTTCTGAGTTTTCGCCCTAATCCGGCAAACAACAAAATAATTTTCTCTCTGGATAATCCAAGAGGAGAAATCAGCATCGTCATTCTGAATATTCTGGGCACAGAATTTTTAAGCATGTCCGTTGAAGACCAGTCTGAGCTCAATATATCCTCGCTCAAAGACGGAACCTATATAATGCAGGTAAAAGTTAATGGAGAAGTGCATTCCGTCAAGAAGTTGATTGTTAACAATAAAGGCAATTGGTAAAGTTGTTCTCTTCCGTTTTTTAAGATTTGCCGTGAACTTTTTTTTATAGAACAGTGTCCTTTTTAAACAAATGCAGGAAAGGGTCTGAGCGGAAAAGGAAATTTCGTATCTTAAGTTTCGCAGTCAGCGTTGCTTCAAAAAATCATATTTATAATAGGGTAATGATTTGCCGCTTTTTCAAGTGAAAACTTTGGGGAACCTATGTTTTTTTGTTTAGACTAATAATTAATTTTTAATAATATTAATATGAAAAAAATTGCATTTTCTCTCATTCTAGCTTTTGTTTCTTCATGGGGTTTTGCCCAGAAAACATTGGTGATAACTGGCAGAGGCTTGGAAAAAATTGCCCCTGACCAAGTGAACATTTCGTTGAATCTGGACCAGAGAAATCCGGACTATCTGCAATGCGTGAAGGATTTGAATAATCGAATTGAACAGCTGACCAAAGCCTTCGAAGCGAAAGGCTTTAATCCTAAAACAATAAAAACCAGTAATTACAATATTCGCCAGGAAAGCCGGTACAATAATAAGATTAACCGTTCTGAGTTTGTAGGGTATATTGCTTCTTACAGAATCAATATTAAGTTTCCTTTTAAGCAAAAGTTGATCGACAAGGCATTCAGTGCTATAGTGTCAAGCCTTACCCAAGTGAGTTTCAATATGGGATATACTATTGCCGAGCCGGAAAAAGTAAAAGGCAGGCTGATAGCCAAGGCTGTGGCCGATGCGAGAAAAAAAGCAAATATACTGGCGAAGGCTTCGGGTGTGGAGCTTGGAGAAGTTGTTTCGATAGATTACAGTGAGAAAACGCCGGGAATTTATCCAGAGCCTTATCGGGTGTCTTTTAAAGATAATGCCAGATTGCAGATGGATGCCATGGGGGCTCCCGAGGCCAACCCGGAAGACATTCAGTTGACAGATCAGGTAACGATTACCTGGACAATAAAATAGTGTTTTGGCGGATTTTTGAATAACACAAAAAAACAAAAGCCCGGAGTTCTGCACCGGGCTTTTGTTTTTAATTCAAGATTTATTGCTGTTCCTCTTTCTTTTTAGTCCACATGAAAATAGTAGGGTTGATGTTGATTTGAAGCCAGGCCCAGTTTTGCGAAACGTCCGAGTCTCCGCCTTTGAGAAGTTCCATGGCCTTCGAAGCAAACATTTGCGAATAACCACCGACAACGGTTACTGCTTTAGCAGGTTTGTAAACAAAAGTGAGGTCGAATTCTGAACCCAGGTCTCTGTCTTCTTTGTCTCCGCCCACAGCTCTGTATAGTTTGGCGGCCGATGTGTAGTTGTGGTAAATCAAATTCATTTTAAATTTGGCGGAAAATTTATAGCCCAGTCCCAGGTGCGCATCCCAAAGCCCGACGTTTCTGTGCGCGCTTCCGGCATAGAAGTAGTCCATGAGGCCGTAAAATTTGTGGTTGGTGCCGAAAGAAGGATTGAAGCTTTTGTTTTTAGTTTCGTTGTCGTTGAGGTTTGTCCCTGACAGATAATCGCTTCCGAGATACACGTTAAACCGGTCGGAAAAGTTGTACTTAAGCCATATTGCCCAGAGATAGGCGTTTACTCTTCTTCTGACCCAAAGTCCGTTCTCCACAACACGGTCGTGTCCGGACTGGATGTAGAAAGATCCGTTGACGTCCAAATCACCGAATTTTTTATCCAAATACGCACCATAGGTTTGTGTAAAAGCAGTAGTTGTGTCGGTAGGGATTGTGCCGTTGGCTTTAACGGCCTGGTACCCGGTGTTCAAAAACAAGAGACTTAGTTTGAGTCCTTCCCAGTCTTCATGCAGCCAAACGTACTGCATATATTTGTAGTTGGCGGTTGTGTAGTAGTTGTCAATTATTCCGTTGTTTGTCGGAAGGCCAAAATTTCCGTCTTTTTGGTTGAAAGCCGCTCCGGCATCGAGCGTGAGGTTTCCTTTGGCATACCGGAAAACGCCCGCATCATGAAAGCGCCCCTGGTTGGCCCAGTCTAGCGCGCCGAAAATACGCTCGTCATCGTAGGAAATAGGCTGGCGTCCAAGTTTGAGTGAGAAATTTTCGTGGAAAAAAACCTGTGCCCAGGCTTGAGCAATGGTGGTTTTGGCGCCGTCATTCAGTACTGCCTGCTGGGTGTCTCCCCAGGTACGGACATCCTGAACTGACAAGCCGATTTTTATTTTGTCTGAATGATACCAGAAATTGATGCGGCTGCGCTGCGTAACACCAAATACAGCCGGCTGCTCTTCATTTACCAGGGTTTTTACTCCATGACGAAGTTCCGCGCGGGGCCTGATTTGTGCGTCAATTTTAATTTTTTGTGCTAGAGAAGGGGCTAGGGAAATAAGTAAACACAAGAAACTAAAACAAATGACTTTAATAGTGAAGTTTCTTTTCATGGCATTAAAGTTTGGTTAAAATTGAAATATTCTAATCAAAAATTTACTTATAAAGCCAAGGTTATGTAAATAGTTTTTTTTAAAAAGTTGAACTTTATTAGTAATATTACTTACAAAAGAAAAAAGCCTTCAGAGAAGAAACTCTAAAGGCTTTGTATTCATCAAGCTAACAGTATTATTTTTTCCAAGTGAAAAGGGTTGGCTTGATGTTGATTTGAAACCATGCCCAGTTGTTGGATTTGCCTTTGTTCCCGCCTTTCAGGATTTCCATCGAGTCGCTTGCGAACATTTCTGAGTAGCCCAAAATAAATTGTATGTCTTTAGTATAATTGTAGATAAGCACAAGGTCTATTTCCGAACCCAGTCCTTTGTCTTCATTTTTTATGCTCCCGTCCTGCTGGGCGGAAAGAATGTCTGCCGCAGATGTGAAGTAGTGGTAAATGGCTTTTCCTGAAAATGTTGGTGTGAATATGTAAGCCGCGGCAAGGTTCAGGTCGGATAGTCCCACGTTTCCTGCATGGTTGCCCACGAAAAAGTAGTCCATAAATCCGTAGAACTTGTGGTTTGTCGCCAGCGAGTTGTTGAAGCTGTTGTTTTCACCTTTGGCGGCTTCTTTGCTGTCCGTTCCTGAAACATAGTCGTAACCGGCAGAGAGGCTGAGTGCGTCAGTAGTTTTGTAGTCGGCTTTCAAGGCGAAAAGCTGTGCGTTGACGTCGTTTCCGGCGGCATCGTCGCCTTTTTGGATGTACGCGGATCCCGTCAGTTTCAAATCGCCGAAAGTTTTTACCAAGTGGGTTCCGTATGTTTGCATGTTATAGGTTCTCTCGTTTGCAGGAGTTATGTCTATTGACTGATAGCCTGCGTTCATCAGCAGGAAACTCATTTTAAAAGTTTCGTAGCTTTTGTGAAACCACGCAAACTGCAGGTTTTTGTAGTTGCCTATCGGGCCAGTTTCATTGCTGATGTAAATGTCACTGAAATTTCCCGGTTGATTGAAAGCCAAACCTGCGTCAAACAGCAATCCGTTGCGGTTGTACTTGAAGACTCCCACATCATGGAAGCGACCTTGGTTTGCCCAGTCCAGACCACCTAGAATTCTCTGGTCGTCGTACGAAAGGGGTTGGCGGCCGAGTTTCAGCGAAATATTTTCATTGAAAAGCACTTGCGCCCAAGCCTGCGCGATACTGGTTTTAGCCCCGTCGTTGGCTACGGCTTGTTTGGTGTCTCCCCAGGTGCGGACATCTTGAACAGTCAGGCCAATGATCAGTTTGTCTGATTTGTAGTGCAGATTGATGCGGGTACGCTGCGTTAGACCAAACAGTCCATCCTGGTCTTCTTTTTTCAGGGATTTTACGCCGTTGCGGTATTCCCCTCTCGAACGAAGCTGTGCGTCCACTTTGATTTCCTGTGCCAGCGTTGGAGTGATACCCCAAAGCAGGAGAGCTGTCAGGCTTAGTGCCCAGATTTTCATTGTAAATAAATGTTTCATAACAGTGTGTTTTTCAGCTAAGGCTGCTAGTAAAAAGATATGTAAAAACGGAGCGGCTTGTGATCGCTCCGAAATGTTTACTGTTTAATAAATCTCATTGCTTTCTTTTCGACACGGGCATTTTGTCTGCTTATGCTATGAAGTATAGGTGTGCACGCTCATCTGCGCAGAAGGCATATAATTTACACCGAACCAGCAGGCCAGCAACACGGCAAAGGCCAGTGTCAGCGTCCAAAGAGCAATTTTTTCCTTCAGCGGATGCTGGAAGCGATAATGAATGTAAATCAAATAGGCAATCCAGGTCAGGAAGGCCCAGGTTTCTTTCGGGTCCCAGGTCCAGTAGTGTCCCCAGGCTTCTTTGGCCCATAGCGCACCGAAAAGCAAACCGAGTGTCAGAAAACCGAAACCGATGTAAACCAGGTTGTCTGCCATATACAGGAGCTGTTTTTCGGTTTTCTTTTTGTAATAATCGTACAGCCCTTTGAGGGCCACAAGCGAGGAAGCTCCAAGCATGGCGTACGAAAATATGTATACGATAACGTGTGGAATGAACCACGGGCTTTGCAGCGCAGGCATCAGCGTTTTATTGTAGGTGTCCGGATGCATTAGGTTAATGCCCAAAAACATTACAGCTGTGCCTACGCTGTAGATCAGAACCCATTTGTATTTCCACCGGGCGTAGGTTGCCCAGCCGATGATTGGCAGAAAAAACGCGTACCACAGCCGTGTTTCTCCCAGTGTTCTTAAAGGCGGACGGCCCAGTCCAACCCAAAGCCCTGCAATAAATGCAGTCATTGTTCCGATTCCAAGGAAATAAAGCACGTGCGCTGCGGTTTTATTATCGTTTGGGCGGTGATACAAGGCTAGGGCCGCCAACCAAAGAATTGTGCAGACTGCTGAGAAAAGCGGAAATGTGTCCCAAGTTATGGTCATAGTCTTATTGTTTGCTGTTGATGTTTTTGTTTTTGCCTGCCCATATGATGTAAACCGCTCCGAAGATCATCATAAAGACGCCGACATACACGGCCGGAAGCCAGGGATCGCGGACGATCTCGATAACGCTGGTCGGCGACCACTTGCCGTAGCGGGCATCATAGCTCAGCTGGTACAGACTCCATCCGTCAATGCGGAACGGCTTGTTTACTTCTATGACGGCTTCAGCTTCCTTGCCGGACTGGGTGAGTATTTTAACATCTGAACTGAATTTCTTTGGTTCTGGTGCGGTCATTACCAGCGAAACAGCGTCATTTAGCTTTATGGACTCGGGTTGCATCATAAAGCTTCCGCAGCTTATCCATCCGGTAATTTTTTCTTTTGTTTTTCGATTGACCGCTTCTACCTTGGCGGCCGGTCCGGCTCCCACTTCGTTTACTTTTTCATAGCGTCCGTCAATTCTTTTTCCTTGAGAAACATAGGACAATATTTTCACATTCCAATCCATGATGCGTCCTTCTATACTGTCGTTTTCGATGAGCAGCATTTTGGGTTTTCCGATCGGAAGAAGGCGCCCTTCGGTATTGGAAACTATCGCTGCTTTCGGACGGTATTCGTCAATTTTGAAGTCATTCAGCTGTATGGCAAGAGGCATTTCTATGATGTGGCCGTGCTCGTCTTTGGCTCTCCACTCCATTTTTCCTTCGTGCAGGTCCATGGTCAGGCGCTGCAGGTCGGCGCTTCCCAGGCTGGCTGACAGAAGGGTAATCCAAAGGCCAAGGTGATTCAGAAGATAGCCCCAGCTGTTTTTTTTGAATGGTATTATTCTTTTCAGACCGGCAAAGCCTAATGTGATCATGAAGTATACAACGGAAAACAAAAAAGGCCACGAGGTGGTCACGTGGTTAAAGCCCAGCGTTGTGATGATTGTTGGCGTTTGCTCGGGCGCTTGAGGGAAGAATCCCAGGAAAATAACGATAAACCCTATTAAGGAGATGCTCGATATGGACGCAGGAACGCCTGCCAGCCATTTGATAATTGGATTTTTCCGAAATAATAAATAAATGGATATCAAAAAAGCAGTAAATCCGGTGCCGAATACTAAGTTCAGCGGCCAGGTAAGATTCAGGTTGTGCGATTGGCTGGAAGATGCCTCCAGCAGGAGACCGATGGACAGGAGGCCTAATGCAACAACAAACCCCTCTTGATACGCCCATGGAAATTTCCACAGCGGGCGCTTGTTTTTATCCTCAGACATGTTGCTTAGCTTGGTGTTGAAAATGGTTGTTTAAAGAAATTCTCCCTTAACAAACGTTGTCAAGGGAGAATAATTGAGTTTGTATTTTTATTTTGTCTCGTAATGAGGAATCTGATTTGAGCCATCTACTTTTGGCGTGTATTCCTCCTGGCGCTTTCTGGCTTTTTCAAGCCACTCAGGAACCAGCGTTTTGAGGAAGCGTTGTTTGGTGTGCTCCATTTTTTCCGGATCCAGTCCGATGACACGCTGGGCTTTGTCTTTGGTAGAAATGTCAGGTATAGTTACTTCGCCAAGGAATCCTTTTACAGCCAGCAGTTTTGCCAGTTTCATTCGTGCTTGCTGCGCTTTGTCCATGGCGCCGCCCATTACGCGCAGCATTTCAACAGGTGCGTGGAAAGAAGCTCCGTGAGAAGCCACTGCATAGTCCCATCTCCACTGTGCGTGACGGATCAGTTTCAGAATGTCTTTCATTTCTTCTTTGGTAGCGCCAAGCTCCCAGGCTTTTGCAGCTTCGAAGTGCGCTTTCACGATTAACGGCTCGGTTTTCTTTTTCAGGTCAAGCACGCGGTCCTGGTTGGCGTATACGCTTCTCTTAAGCTCTTTTTCGTTTTCTCGGTGGCACACCTGACAAGAGTTTGCAACATTGGCCAGCGGAGACGTGATGTGATGGTCCGTGAACTTAACGCCGCCTTCCGATTTGTAAGGCATGTGGCAGTCTGCGCAGGATACACCTCTTTTTGCGTGGATACCCATTTGGTGAATCTCCCAGCCCGGGTGCTGAGCCTTCAGCATCGGCGCTTTGGAAATTTTGTGGGTCCAGTCTTTGAATTCCAAATTGTCGTAGTAGCGCTCCATATCTTCAACAGTAAGCCCGTCTTTCCAAGGGAAGGTAAGGTAGTTGCCTTTTCCTTTGTTTTTGTCGAAGTAATATTCTACGTGGCATTGTGCACAAACCAGAGATCTCATTTCTTGGTGAGAAGCGTCTTTAATGTCTTTGCCCATGGCCTGAAATCCTTCGACAAGCGCAGGACGAGAGATTCGAAGGTTCATCGTTTTAGGGTCGTGGCAGTCCGAACATCCGATTGGGTTTACAATCTCACCGCCTTTGGAAGCCCATTTTCCTTCGTAAAATTCCGCTACGCCTTTTTCATTCATCAGGCGAGGCACGTCCGGAGATTTACAAGTCCAGCATGTGCTTGGCATCGGGCCGTTGTCCGGTCCGGTAGGTGCACCGGTTCGCTGAATTTCAAGCATGTCCTTGATGGCGTAAGAGTGCCCGCGCGGCGAGTTGTATTCTTTTGAAAAACCATAGCCAGCCCATAGTACAACCAGGTTCGGGTTTTCTTCCAGCATGTCTTCGCGTTTGTTGCTCATGTGTTTGCTTTCGAAAGTTGTGTCAGCAGTGGCTGCCCATGACTGGTATTCTTTCGGGAAAGTTTGTTCGAATACTTTGTTCCGAGGCTCATAGTCGGCCAAATCGCGGTTGGGGCTGTAAGCGATGGTTGCTTCCGCTCTGCGCTCCGTGATGCTGGAGGCAAAAAGTCCCAGCAGGAACACAACTCCCATTGTAACTAAAAACAGCACCCAGCCTAGCCAGGGTTTCTTTTGTATTTTTTTACTTATTGGTGTCATAATGCTAAATCTTGTAAAGGTGTTTCATCAAATCATAGTGCTTACTTAGTGGCTTCTTTAATCCAGTCGGGAACAGGAGAATCCGGAAGGGGCGCCCTGGCAAAAGGCGTTGAGGACTGGCTGTTCACTCTTCCGTGAGGAACTTCCCGGTGACAATCCCAGCAGAGCTTGCCTTCTCCGTGTGCTTTGCCGGCTACGGTGACGGCAGTGGTTCCGACTTCTTCGTTCAGTCGGTCGTGGCATCTTTTGCAGTTGGCTTGCACCACGTCTTGTCCATCCTCATGGATCCGGATTACCTGGGGTTCCATACGCAGGGTAAACATGGTGGCGTGTCTCAAACCGTCCTTGGCCTTGAAAAAATACTTGTTCGCCACATTGTTATGAGGCACGTGGCAGTCGTTACAGGTGGCTCGCTCCCGGTGGGAACTGTGCTTCCATGTAGCATACTGCGGCGTCATAATGTGGCAGTTTACGCAGGTTTTCGGGTCGTCAGACAGATAGGAATACGCTTTGGATACGTAAAAAACGTATGCCGCAAGCCCCGCAAAAACACCCATCACCATCAAAACGGGAAACTGCCATCGCTTTGGAGGTGTGATGATTTTGAATAGTCTTTTCATGGGCTGTATAACTGTTAGATCTCTGTTTTCAATATGAAAATCTCATTAATATTCAGTAGAAAGAATGATTTATCTCAGCTACCGACCTGACTTAGCTGAGCTCAGTGTTTGATGGAGGTCGATAATATTCATGATAAATTGTACAGGATTTATTGTTTGATGCTGTGTATGACTACAGTCATATCAGTCGGTTATGCTGCTTTTATTATATCTTTTTGCTTTTTTTAATGTGAAAAAATCAACAAACAAGGGGTTTAAAGTGTAAGTAAAAAATTATTTATCAATTTTTTTTGATGTTGCACAAATAAAACCCATACACATAATAGTGTTTAAGCTAGGTCTTGTTGTATATGACTAATATTTTAAGTTGTAGAAAAATGCGCAAGAAAATTCTTTAAATACAGGGAACTTGTAGATGCTTCTTTGAATAAATGTTTAAATGAATTTATCATGAAGCACATTTTACTACTATTACTATTTCTGAGCGGGTTGCTGGGATCGGAGAGTTATGCGCAACAGGACAAGCTTTTTACGCAGACTTTGAATTACCCGTCGTCGCTGAACCCGGCTTACGTTGGGTCGGCGAGTTGCTCGCAGATACTGGCCTTGTACCGTAACCAGTGGCAGGGGATCAGCGGAGCTCCTGAAAGCACGGTTTTGTCGGGCAATACTTACTTAGAGCTTTTCAGAATTGGCTTGGGAGCCACTTTGGAGTTGGACAAAACCGGACCGGCGAAATCGACAGACGTGGCACTGGACGCCTCTTACCGGATTCCGGTTTCTCGAAAGGTCAATATGGCTTTAGGTCTTAAGTCCACACTTTCCTTCAAAGACATCGATTATGCTTTTATCCGGGATAATGTTCCTGATGAAGGGGACGAGCTTTTGGAAAAGGACATCAGCGGTGAGGCAAAGCCCAACTTCGGTGTGGGCATTTACTTTTTCTCGCCTAAGTTTTATGCCGGCATTTCAGTGCCCAAACTTTTGAAGGAAGCAACTACTATTGTTGCCCAGCGCGAGGAACTTACGCTACAGAATGCCCACTATTATTTTATGGGCGGACTTTGGCTGGAGTTGAATCCGATGATCCAGCTTAAGCCTTCGGTTGTAGTCCGGATGGTAAAAGGCGTGCCATTGTCATTTGACCTTAATCTTTCAGCTTTTTTCCTAAGAAAGCTCTGGGTGGGAGGTTCCTACCGCCTGGATGATGCAGTAAGCGCTATTCTGCAGTATCAGATTGACGAGTCGCTTCGTTTAGGCTATTCCTACGACATCACAACCTCCCGATTGAATATTGCCAGTAATGGCTCGCATGAGGTTTCTCTGCGATACGATTTTTTGTTTAAGGCTAAAAAAATCAAGTCCCCTAGGTATTTCTAACATTACTTGTCATGAAAAAATTATACTTAATGACGGTATTTGTAGCGTTATTGGCAAATACTGCTTTCTGTCAGAAAACAGCCATTAAGATGGCTGATAAATATTATAGTTTATTCAGCTATCCGAAAGCTATAGAGCTTTACGAATATGCTTATAAAAAAGATACGACCAATATATCAGTGCTTCGCAAGCTGGCCGGCGCCTACGAAAAAGTAAACCAGCCTGAAAAGGTAATGGAAACTTATGAACGGATGATGAAGTTGGAAAGCCTGTATAACGAGGCAGATGTGCTAAAATTTGCCGGCTTTCTGAGAAAATCCGGAGATCATGTTCAGGCCAATCAAGTTATCCGTTCTTTTAATACCGACGAGCGGAAAAAGACGATAGGCGTGATCGATTTGGACTCGCTTAAGGAAAATCTGGCAAGAAACTCGTCCCGAATTTCGGTGAATATTATTCCTTTTAACTCAGAGAATTCGGACTTCGCGCCTGTTGTGCATGAGAACCAGTTGATCTTTGCCTCTACTCGGAATAGAAATGAGTTGATATCCAGGAAATACAATTGGAATGATCAGCCGTTTTTGGACTATTATGTATGCTCGATAGATGAAAGCGGCAAGCTGAGTGCTCCGTCCAAGCTGGAGGGGACGATTAGCACTCCTTATCATGAGGGAGCGATGGCGTATTCAGAATATCACAAAGCTTTTTTTGTAACCCGCAATAACTATAAAGAGGGCAAGCTGATTCGAAATGACGAAGATGTTAGTACGTTGAAGATCTACCTGGCTAAGTTCGTGACGGGACAGTGGAATGTTCTTGAGGAGTTTAAATACAACAGTGAGGCTTATTCGGTAGGACATCCTACTTTGTCAGATGATGGCCTGACTATGTATTTTGTCTCAGATATGCCGGGCGGGTACGGCGGTACGGATATATATCGTTCGGAATATGTGGACGAGCAGTGGACTCGTCCGGTTAATATGGGTCCGAATATCAATACTTCTGAAAACGAGGCCTTTCCGTTTGCTCAGGGAGACAAATTGTATTTTTCATCCAATGGTCGTTTGGGGCTTGGAGGTTTGGATGTTTACCGCATCAATCGCAAGAAGTTTCGAAAGGAAAAAGCGTCCAATCTAGGACGCGGCATAAACAGCCAAGCCGATGATTTTTCTTTTTTCATAAATGAAGATAAGTATACAGGATATTTTGCTTCCAACCGTGAAGGCGTGGGCGATGATGATATTTATGCTTTCGAGATGGATCCTTTTGTGAACTTGCGTGTGAACATTCGGTCGCTGAAAGACAGTTCTATCGTTGAGAATGCGAAGCTTGGGATTGCAGTGATTAACCATGATGTAAGCCAGGAAGAAGTATTGGCTAGTGGCATGAAAACATTTTCGCTTAAGGGAGAGGAGACTTACAAACTGGAGGCAAGCAAAGAACTTTTTCTTTCAGATTTTTTGATTGTGGATCTGGATATTTTTGATCCCGAAAGGACAGTTGATATGTTTTTGAAGCCTTTGGAATTGAAGGTGGAAGACGAGTCGGGAGAAATGGCAAGATTTGAGGTGGTCGACCTGGAGAACATCTATTTTGGTTTCGACAGGTACAATATTACCCGGAAGGCAAAAGATACGCTTGACAAACTGGTTGAAAAGCTGCGGGGCAGAAAAGACTATAAAGTGATACTCACTTCTTATACCGATTCAAGAGGGACCGAAGAGTATAATCTGGGCCTTTCTAAGAGCAGGGCGGAGTCAACAGCCCGTTATTTGATCGGCCGGGGATTGAATCCAGTAAAACTGCTGAAATACTGGGAGGGTGAGAATTTTCCGGTTGTGGACTGCGCGGGCGACGATTGCCCGGAGAAAGTACACCAAAAGAATCGGCGCACGGAATTTTATATTGTAGTAGAAAAATAAGCCTGTCATGAGAAGAGTTTTTTTGGTATTGATTATATATGCCGTGTCTGGTTTCATGGTTTGTGAAGCGCAGCCGCTGCCGGAAGAGTTGACGGATATTGTTCAAAATGGGATGGATTCGCCGACAGTAAAAATGAGCTCAGCGGTAAGCGTGAACGGTACTGCTCAGATGGCAGCAGGCAATGTTGACGGAGACGATGAAATAGAGATTGTTGTATTGGGGGGGTACGGCGTTGATAACTGGAAAGGAGACAGTAAAAAGATATATGTTTTGGGAGGAAATACACTTGCCAAAAAATACGAGTATACGTTGAGCAATACACTTGGATATGGTGTGGTGTTTTCTTTGGCTGATACAGATGAAGACGGACGGTCCGAAATCTTCTTCTTGGATCGGCGCGAGGATGATACAAAAGGTACTGTACGTTGCCTGGAAGTGAATGAGGAAAACATTCTGGTACAAAAGTACGAAACAGGTTATTTTTCATTCGGGTCTTTCATTACTCCTGTTCATTTTGCTGATTTTGACCAGAACGGCGAGGCCGAAATGTATATTGAGAAATACATTTTCAA
>JAKSBZ010000004.1 GCA_022360875.1 Cytophagales bacterium
ATGCCGTCGCTGACACCGATAGTATGAAAAATTAGCCCAACTAAGTCCTGTTCCTGAACGCCTTGTTTTATTTTTTCCGAAAGTCTGTTCAGGTGCATATTGCAGGGATTGCCCTCATAGCCCGTGCTGACTACGCCAACCTGGGCTTTTCTTAAATCTTCCTCGCTCATCCCGATGGCGTACAGCATGGCCTGCGAGGCGGGCTGCGATTCGTCCTGGGTAATGGTTTGGCTGAATTTGTTAAGTTTCTCCATTTGTGTTTAGTCAAAAAAAAAGCCCTTCCGTTTGGGAAAGGCTTCATTTTATTTATCAATAATGATTAATTTTTGATATAAAATTCCTCTCCCGTTATCCTGTAAAGGACGACGACTAGTACTAGAATAATAGAAATAATGCTAGTCAATGAATTCATTTTATTCATTTGTCGTGTCTGTATAAAAGAATTTCTGTGAGAGAGTTTCAAAGATTGGGGAATTTCTTGATAAAGCAAATATTATTTTGCTTTACAGGTAAAATACTACTCAATTGCGCTAAAAAAATACAGATTAACAGAATTTAAATTATTAGATTTTTAATTTTTTCAGCGAAAGCTTGCCACTTTGGCTGTAAAATAAGATTTCTTTGGTAATCATTTCATCAATTTGTTTACCCAGCAGTTTTTCATTTATTTCTGCGTTCAGGCCCTGCCTTAGTTCTTCGGGACTGGCGTCGCCTTTTTGGCTGAGGTAGCTGAGAATTTCCTTTTGGTAGGAAAGTGATTCCTTTTGAATTTTGCGGTTGCGGCAAATGTCGCAGATACCGCAGGTTTTGTCGAGTTCCTCCCCAAAATAGCTTGACAGCACTTGCGCCCGGCAAACGGACTGGTTTTCAGTATAATGAACCATGGCCTGGATTTTCTCCTTGGCCAGCGTTTTCCTCTCGCGCATACGTTTGTAATTGAGTGTAAGCTGCTGAGCATTCTGTCTGGCTTGTGTGAAAGTAAGCTGCGGCAGTTCTTTGGCGCCCTGATAATTCACCACGGTCATGCTGTCGAGTTGGCTAAGTGCTTTTTTGACATCATTGGGGGTAATTTGAAGCATGGAAGCAATATGGGATTCGGAAATTTGCCGATAAGTGGTGAATATTTCCCCGCCATATATGCGGAGGACTGCGCGTATCAGAAGATCGTATTCCGGGTGTTTGAGTTGAAATGAATATAGTTCTGTGTTGCTGATGGGAACAAAAAGCCTGGACTGGGCGGAACTTGTTTCGGTAATTTGGATGAAGTCCTCCTCTTCTAGTTTTTTAAGGGCGAAGAATGCCGGTCGGACTTCCAGCTTGTAGGTTGTGCAAAATTGGTTCAAGTCGAAGTCGTAGCTTTCCAAAAGACTGCTTCCAATGGCGATGCGGTAATAATTGGCAAGGCACTGATAAACGCTTTTGAGAAACGAGGCCTCCGGGTGTGCCAGCTCTATTTGGTTAAGCATCTGGTGTTTGTCAGATGGCTGCATCAGCAAAAGAGCGACAGATTTTTTCAGGTCTCTTCCTGCTCTTCCTGCTTCCTGATAGTAGGATTCTATTGAGTCGGGCGCCCCTTCGTGAAGCACCAGCCGCACGTCGGGCTTGTCAATGCCCATGCCGAAGGCGTTGGTACAGACCATAAACTGGAATTGGTTGTTGATCCAGGCGTCCTGGCGTGCGCTGCGTTCCTGATGCGTAAGTCCGGCATGGTAGAAATGGGCTTTTATGCCATGACGTGCCAGAAGCCTAGCGATTTCCTGAGTTTTTTTGCGAGACCGCACATATATTATTCCCGAACCCGACATTTTCAGTAGTCTGTCAAGTATGTAGTCGGAAGTAAGGGGCTGGCATGAGACCTGATAAGAGAGGTTGCTTCTGAAGAAACTTCCCTGAAATACTTGCTCGTTTTTGAACTGGAGCTTATCGACGATGTCTTGTCTGACGACGCTTGTGGCCGTTGCGGTGAGCGCTATTTTTGAGACGTCAGGAAATAGTGTTAGAAAATTGCTGATTTCCAGATATGAAGGACGAAAGTCGTAGCCCCACTGCGAAATGCAGTGCGCTTCGTCTACAGCGATGCAGTTGACGGGCATGAGCTTGGCGCGCTCGACAAAGAGCTCCGATTTTAGGCGTTCGGGCGAGACATAGAGGAACTTGATGTCTCCGAACCGGCAGTTGTCCAGCAAAATGTCGATTTCTCTTTTGCTCATGCCAGAGTAGATGGCTTCGGCCTGAATGCTTCTTTTCCGGAGCTGAGCCACTTGGTCTTTCATGAGCGCTACCAAGGGTGTAATGACCAGACAGATTCCTGGATTGCAAAGGGCGGGTACTTGAAAACAAATTGATTTTCCCCCGCCGGTAGGAAGAATGGCTAGCGTGTCTTTTTTATCAAGAACGCTTTGTATGATTTCTTCCTGTAAAGGACGGAATTGTTTGTATCCCCAGAAGGACTCCAGTATTTCCAGTGGTTTCAAGCGCAAAAGTACTTTGATGATATGTTAAGATAGAAATATCGGGATGGAAAAAAAGCGAAAAGGATATTTTTTCAAAATTATCGGTTTCCAACATGCTGGAACCACAGCGTTTTTCGATCCTGAACTTGGAATGTTGTAGATGTGAGTGGCATTGTTTCCCTGTGACTAAGGGACGCTTGCAGGTCCTTGGAGCACTTCTGCCTTTCTGCTTTTAAGCATATGCTCGATAACCCCAGGTTTAAAGGCTTTTAATTCTTTTTCCATAATATTCCAGAGGCTCATGAAGGCCTCGAATTCCATCGGGGAGATGTCCATGATGAATTCCGGCATTCGGGATCGTGACTGGCCCATATTTGATAGTCGGAGCATCGTTTCTATCATGCCGATTTGCAGGATTTGCCTTTGTCTTTCGTGGAACTGTATCGGAACCGGAGGTTCTTCTCCGTTTGTTTTCATGGATGGGTTTAGATTGGTCATCTGAAAAATCGGATGGGTTTTGTCCTCAAAAAATGCTTCGATAAGCGATTGATACAGTTCCCTCATCCGGTCATATAACTTGAGGTGCCGCTCTCTGATAGAGCCGGTTTTTTTTGAGTAAGCTTGGTCTGGATCATTCAGCTGGTCTTTTATTGCATGCATGTGGCTGTACATTTTTTGCCCGAATGGCCCTTCACCCATAGCCATGCGTGAGTATGCGTCCATGCCGCCGAGCGACAGTGCTTGGTCAATGCCGTAAAGCTTGCCGGACTGGTCGAAGATTATATTGCCGCTGCTAAGCCATTCGCCAACGCGGTCGAAATTTCCAAGCAGCAGGTCGAGGACCATAATTTCGCCCAGGCTCAGCAGAAATTCTTCATCATTCAGTTTTTCAGCATATTCTTCACGCGAAAATTTACTTAGCGTGTCGCCGTTTATGAATTCCATAACATGGAACCGGCTAATGAGGGCTTCAGGAGTGGAGCTTTTGATTTCGAACTTTGTCCCCATATCTGCAGGAAAATGATCATAATGGGATATCAGCCATGTCGCTTCTTCCCGTGTGAGACGGCGGGATTTTGGCGCCGTTATTCTTTTTCCCGCTGCTCGAATAAAGTTGCTTGCAAATACTTCGTTGGCGGCGTGCGGTGTCCAGCACCGGTCATGATTGAATTTGAAAAGATGGCCGTTTTCTTGTTTGTGCAGGTTTTCAATAGTTTCGAAGGCTGCCACAATATAGGACATGGCGCCTCTTCCGCGAAATGGATGAGTGCAGTATCCTTCGTATTCCTGAAAAGCTTTTCCTACTCCTTTTTCGTCGAAGCTTTCCCAGTTTGGCGTTTCCTCAAAGATTTCATCGACAGGAGATGCCCCGCGCAGGCTTTTTTCTGCACCTGTGCTTTGGCCAAGGCTTTCGTGAGTTGCGGGGATGACCAGCGAGATATCCACAAGTCCTTCATGGCCTTCGTGTTCTTTGCTTCTAAAAGAGCTGACGGGAAGGAAATCAGTCTTGTAGTGCGCATCTTTTTCGAAGGGAGCGGCTGCTTCGGAAGTTTTTTTCTTTTCGCGGCCTTTTCGCCTCCACATGGCCTGAAGAGGCATTTTTTGTAGATGTTCGTTTGCGTTTTTTTGGGGGCTGGATTCGGAGTGCAGTTGTTTCTTCCTTTTTCTGTCAGATGTATAGATCATGAAAAAGTTTTGCGGAGCGGGCTGTTGTTAATCATAATACTAACATCCATATTATGCAAAGGTTGTTGGGAGGGAGGGGCTTAGTGCCTTGGGTTGAAACCCAAGGTTGGAAAGGCTTCATGTCTTCGGCATTATGGATTGTTGTAGATGTGTTTTCAGTCTATTCTATGAATTTATTTATAGGGAAAAAAAGATTTGAGTAACTGGCGTTATGCCATGGGTTGAAACCCAAGGTTGGAGAGGCTTTATGCCTTCGGTATTTTAGAATATTGTGGATTTACAGATCATATCAATTCTTTGAAAAGATACTCATCTTTAAAGTCAACATTAAACTTCTTTAAAAATTCTTTATTTTCTTCTAAAAAGCTTGCGGATCGGTGATGGGTTTCTTGGTTTCTGATGTACTGCTTTATTTTCTCGACTTGAGATTGGCTGTAAGAAAAGGCTGAAAATCCTCTTTGCCATTCAAAGCGGTGTTCCAAGAAATTGCTTTTATTGATCCATTGTGAAGACTTTGCCTTGGCATTTTTCATGACAGAAGAAATTGATATTGCGGGTCGAAGTCTAAAAAGGCAGTGAACGTGGTCTTCGACTCCATTGACAATAATTGATTGAGCATTCATTTCATTGATCAAAGCTCCGATGATTTTGAAAAGCTGACTTCGCCATTTTTTATCGAGCAACGCTTCTCTGTATTTTACTGCGAAAATTGCATGTATGTAGATTTGTGAGTAAGTATTGGCCATGAGCATCAAGGATTCACAAAAATCGTACAATTTGTATTATGGTAATGTCGAAGTTGTGTGTTCAGTCTATCCTATGAATTCATAGGAAAAAGAAAAGACCAGAGTTATGCTTTTAAACACCTCGGGTTAAAACCCAAGTTTAAATAGGTCTCATGCCTTTTGTTTTTTTTTAAATGTCGAAGACATGTGTCCACCCTATCCTATGAATTCATTCATAGGACAAAGAAAGGCACAAAAGCAGATCTCCTGCATACCTTTCTTGTTATTCCCAAAACTTCCCCGTATCATTACCCAATGACACAACTGCAAGTAAACAATCCTCTGCACGGCGTAACGCTGGAAAATATACTGACTAATTTGGTGAAGGAATATGGCTGGGAGGTACTGGGGAAAAGAATCCGGATTAACTGCTTTAGGAATGAGCCTTCGGTGAAGTCGAGTCTCAAGTTTTTGCGCAGAACTCCGTGGGCGAGAAAGAAGGTGGAGGAGCTGTATTTAAAACATTATAAAACGGGTGGCATTTAACTCCTTTTGGGGGAGATTGATTCTTTGTTTTTTGAATATCTGAATTTAATACATTCCTTTTTTTCTACTTTTCAAGCATCATTTCATGAAACTATGTTCACGGGATAACGAGAAAGTTGTTGGAAAGTATAGTTTCCGGAATAAGCTGTCTAAAAAATTGAGTTGGAAATTTTTTTTGGGAAAACTTCAGGAAAAATTAAAAATGACGAAGGGTGGTATCTGTATTATTACAAACAATCACAATTTCTAAACAATCCATCTGATTGATTGAAAATTTTCCAAGTCTGTCCTTTTGTTTTTACAAAAAACTTCTTTTACCTTTGATGTGTTAAAAAAATTGAAATGAAGACATTATTTGTACATAGCGCCTGGTGGTGGCACTGGAAGAAAAATTCAGTGAACAGCCTTGCTATGTGCCGCATTTAATGCCCGGAGTATAAAAGAAACTAGGCCCGCTGTTCACTGGACAGCGGGCTTTTTTTATACATTTTTTGAAAAGAAACACTTAACCATAGATGAGAAAATATACGCTGAAGACGAAAAGCCACAAGCTGATTGCCGATACGGTGACTCCGGTGAGCGTGTATCTGAAGTTGCGTGACCGTTTTGCGAAATCGGTTATGCTTGAAAGCTCGGACTATCACGGACAGGAAAACAGTTTTTCTTACATCTGCTGCGATCCGATAGCCGCTTTCGAGCTCCGCGGGAAAAATCTTGCCATGCAATTTCCGGACAGTACTTCCGAAACGAAAACCTTACAGAGCAAGCAGGATGGCGTGATGGAGCTGGCGGGGTTCGCACAAGCTTTTGAGTCGGAATCGAAAGTGCCGTTTATCAGCAGCGGATTGTTTGGCTTCATGAACTACGATGCCGTGCAGTACTTCGAAGAAATCGATTTTTCCGAAAATCAGCCTTCAGGCTACGATGCGCCCGATATGTTGTACCATGTGTATCGGTATGTGTTAGCTTTCAATCACTTCAAAAACGAGCTGTACTTGTTTGAGCACGGATTGGAAGAGCCTTCAGGCGTCGGAATTAAGGAAATTGAAGATTTGATTTTCAGCAAGAATTTTCCGCTTTACGGTTTTCAGTCAGCCGGCGAGCCGACTTCAGACCTGACAGACGAGGAATATGTGGAAATGGTTAAGAAGGGCATAGAGCACTGCAACCGCGGCGATGTGTTCCAGATTGTGCTTTCGCGCCGTTTCAGCCAGCAGTTTACAGGCGATGAATTCAATGTATACCGCGCGCTTCGATCGATAAATCCGTCGCCGTACTTGTTTTATTTCGATTACGGAAACTTCAAGATATTCGGTTCGTCGCCCGAAGCGCAGATTGTCGTGAAGAACCGGGAAGCGTCGATTCATCCGATAGCAGGAACTTTCCGCCGGTCGGGCAATGATGAGCAGGATGCCGAACTGGCCAGGAAGCTGAGCGAGGATCCGAAGGAAATTTCGGAGCACGTGATGCTGGTGGATTTGGCGCGGAATGATTTGAGCCGCCATTGTGAAAAAGTGCAGGTTGAGACATTCAAGGAAGTGCAGTTTTTCTCGCATGTTATTCATTTGGTTTCCAAAGTCACTGGACAGCTCGAAAGCATGGATGAAGCAGTCCAGATTGTAGCGGATACTTTTCCGGCCGGAACACTCTCGGGAGCGCCGAAGTACCGTGCGATGGAGCTGATCAACCAATACGAAAAGCATCGCCGCGGATTTTACGGGGGAGCGATCGGCTATCTGGGTTTCAACGGAGATTTCAACCATGCGATTATGATTCGTTCGTTTTTGAGCAAGAACAATCAGCTGTCGTACCAGGCTGGAGCGGGTGTTGTTGCGAAATCCAATCCGCTTTCGGAGCG
>JAKSBZ010000110.1 GCA_022360875.1 Cytophagales bacterium
GATACGGTATTCTGCACCAACGGAGTAGATCCCTCGGCGACAGTAACGGGACTGTCGGGGGGGGCATTCAGCGGCTCTTCGGGTTTGTCAATAAATGCGTCAACAGGCGAAATAGATGTTGCTGCCAGCACGCTGGGAGAACACACTGTGCGCTATATAACCAGCGGGACATGTCCTGATACCAGTGATTTGAGCATACTTATCAGTGCTCCTATTACTCCCAGCCTGAGTTATCCTTCGCCTGCATTCTGCCTTAACGGCACTGATCCGGTGCCAGCGGTTATTGGTGCAATGGGCGGAAATTTCAGCTCAAGTGCAGGGCTGAATATTAATGCGTCCACAGGGGAAATTGATTTATCTGCAAGCACGCCAAATACCTATACTGTTACCTACACAGGCCCTGCAACATGTCCGGGTTCGGGAAATACAACAGTAACCTTGAACGGTCTTGATGATCCGTCATTTAATTACAGCGATACAGTATTTTGCACCAACGGGGTAGATCCTTCGGCGACGGTAACAGGACTGGCCGGAGGGACATTCAGCGGCTCATCGGGTTTGTCGATCAATGCGTCAACAGGCGAAATTGATGTTAATTCCAGCACGTTGGGAGAGCATACTGTTCGTTATATTACAACCGGGACCTGTCCTGATACCAGTGATCTGAGCATTCTTATTAGTGTTCCAATTGTTCCCAGCCTGAGTTATCCTTCGCCTGCATACTGCCTTAGCGGTACTGACCCGTTGCCATCGGTTACCGGTGTAATGGGCGGAAGCTTCAGCTCGGGTTCAGGGTTGAGCATCAATGCTTCCACTGGAGAGATTGATTTATCCGCAAGCACGCCAAATACATATACAGTGACATACACCGGACCTGTTACTTGCCCAAGCTCGGGAAATACAGCAATAACGGTAAATAGCTTGGATGATGCGTCGTTTAGTTATCCATTTACTGAGTATTGTGATTCGGACTCCGATCCCAGTCCGACGGTTACCGGTTTGCCCGGAGGAACTTTTTCTTCGACTTCGGGCCTGGTGATCAATTCTACTTCCGGTGCGGTGGATATCAGTGCGAGCAGCCCTGGTTCCTATTCAGTTTCTTATCTGACGAGCGGCACCTGCCCGAACAGCAGCAGTGTGTCTTTTTCGATTGTTGCCCCATCAAATGTTTCGTTTACATTGCCGGGAACCACATTTTGCCGGAATGATTCGGATCCCGTGCCTGTGATTACAGGAATTACCGGCGGGTCTTTTAACGCTTCGGCCGGCGTGGTGTTGAATACAACCACAGGGGTTGTGGATTTGTCTGCCAGCCCGGTAGGCCTTCATACGCTTACATACCGGTATAATACGGCAAGTTCATGTTTGCTTTCCTCGGCTTCCAGGGTGTTTACCATCACTGGAGACGATGCATCATTTGGTTATGCGGAGGCGTCTTATTGTCAGAATGTGGCCGATCCGACGCCAACGATAACCGGATTGGCAGGAGGAACATTTTCCTCTGGCTCAGGTTTGTCGATCAATGCCTCAACCGGTGAAATTGATGTGTCGGCAAGTACGACAGGAAGTTATACCATAACGTATACAACGAATGGCGCATGCCCGAATTTCAGCACGGTGAGCATAGATATTCTTGCCGCGGACAATGCGTCCTTCAATTATTCATCTTCAGGTTTTTGCTTATTGGGATCCAATCCGTCGCCGACTATTTTGGGAGTGCCCGGCGGAGTATTCAGTGCAGCTCCCGGAGGAATGGCGATAAATGCGAGCACAGGGGAGATAGATCTTTCCGCCAGTACGGCAGGCAGTTATTCGGTAACTTACACAACAGCCGCTTCATGTCCTAATACGTTGGCTGTTTCAGTTGATTTAAGCAGCCTGGATGATGCTGGATTTGCTTATGGCTCTCTGGAGTATTGCATAGCAGAGGATGACCCCAGTCCGGTGATTACTGGCTCAACCGGCGGGTCTTTCAGCGGTTCAACAGGTTTGTTAGTCAACAGCTCTAGCGGAGAGGTTGATTTGGCGGCATCGGGAGCAGGAGTATATACGGTGACGTATGCTACATCCGGATCTTGTCCTAACAGCAGTACGGTTAGTTTAACAGTCTATGCTAATCAGGATGCGTCATTTGGGTACGGAGCAAGCGCATACTGTAAGAATAGCAGTGATCCAGCGCCATTGATAACGGGAATGACAGGAGGATCATTTTTTAGTGTGACAGGACTTGTTGTGGATCCCGTTTCAGGGGTAATTGATTTGACAGAGAGTGATACTGGAACTTATCGTGTTTTGTATCTTACTTCGGGATACTGCAGGGATTACAGTGAAGTTAGTGTAAGGGTTTTTGCCGACGATGCTTCTTTCAGTTATGCGTCGGGCTCTTATTGCGCGGCATCCGCTGATCCGCTGCCGACAGTTACAGGCTTGAGCGGAGGTGTATTTGCTGCGGGTACGGGACTGGCCATTAATGCCGGTACTGGAGCAGTGGATCTTTCTGCAAGCACTGCAGGCACTTACAAAGTGAGTTATACTACGCTTGGTACTTGTCCGTCGTCGGATTCAGTTTCATTTGTGGTTACCCGCATGGACAGCGTGGCTTTCAGTTATTCGTCATCAGTATTTTGTTTGGATGAGCCGAATGCCAGTCCTGTAAATACGGGAGTGCCGGGTGGAACTTATAGCGTTGCAACGGCGGGACTCAGTCTGAATTCTTCGACAGGTGAAATCGATTTCGGAGCAAGCACGCCTGCAGTGTATTGGGTTCGCTATCATACTTCGGGAACATGTGCCAGCCAGGACAGCGTCCGGCTAACTGTTAGCTCGCGGGATGATGCAAGTTTTTCATATCCGGCAGCGAGCTTCTGCAGCAACGAGTCTGATCCCGTTCCATTAGTAACCGGGGTTCCTGGAGGTGTTTTTGCCTCAACATCTAGTTTGAGCTTAAATGGATCAACAGGAGAAATTGATTTATCGGCAAGTAATGCTGCGACACATTATGTTACCTATACAACATCCGGGAATTGTCCGGATGTGGATACGGTTTCTCTAGCGATCGAATCTTTTGTGAGTTCGGCAATAGCGTATTCTTCGACGGCATATTGCCTGGGTTCAACAAATCCGGTTCCGGTTGTTTCAGGGCAAACGGGCGGTGTTTTCAGTGCTTCTCCGGGCATTTTGCTGAATGGATCAACCGGAGAAATCGATTTATCTGCCAGTACTCCGGGAAGTTATATGATATCCTATATTGTTGCGGGTGTTTGTCCGGATACAAGCAGGCATAATTTGATGATAAATATTGTGGATGATCCTTCTTTTAGTTATCCGTTGAGTATGTTTTGTGTAAGCGAAGCTAATCAGACTCCGACGGTTACCGGAAGGCCAGGGGGTGTTTTCAGCAGTCAGCCGGGGTTGATTTTAAATACGAACACCGGTGAAATAATTTCCGCAGCAAGCCTGCCGGGAAATTATCGGGTGTTATACACTACTACCGGGCTTTGTCCTGATAGTATAGGGATGAATATTCAGATCAATCCTTATGATAACGCAAATTTTAATTATTCGGATTCCGTATATTGTGTAACGGATTCAAACCCGGTACCTGTAGTCACAGGGGAGCCTAACGGAGTGTTTTCCTCGACGAACGGGTTGAGCATTAACTCGTCTACGGGAGAAGTGAACTTAGCCGCAAGCGTGGGAGGACGGTATAGCGTCGCTTACACCACTAATGGAAACTGTCCTAACAGCACTGTGGTAGGCTTGCGCGTCAATAACGCATCGTTTTTTTATGGAAGCGCTGCTTATTGTGTGAAAGGCGAAAACCCAGTACCTACGATAACCGGAATGCCTGGGGGAGTTTTTTCATCAACAGCCGGTTTAGTTATTGATTCCTCCACCGGAGCGATTGACTTAACGGCTAGTATGTCCGGCACTTATACGGTAACATATACTGTGAGCGGTTCTTGTCCGGCAACCAACAGCCAGAATGTTCGGATAAACAATACGGACAATGCTTCATTCAGTTATTCAGATTCTGATTATTGTCATTCCGACACTGATCCTGTTCCTGTTGTCTCAGGCCTTCCTGGAGGCACATTTAGTGCCTTGGGCGGACTTGTTGTAGATGCAAGCACCGGGCAGATTGATCTGTCTGCGAGTGTCGGGGGATTATATTATGTTCGTTATACATCGGCGGGGATTTGTCCCAGTACTGACAGTGTTTTGGTTCGGATTGACAATGCTTCGTTTTTTTACCTTCAAAGTACTTACTGCAGAAACGTAGCGGATCCTATACCCGTTGTTCAGGGCCAGCTGGGAGGCACTTTCAGTTCGAGCACAGGACTGCAGATCCATCCTGGTACGGGTGAGATTGATTTGTCGGCAAGCCCTTCGGGGAACCATTTGGTAACTTACGCGGTTAGCGGATCGTGCTCCGATACAAAGACTTTTTCCCTGGTTTTGGTTGAACCGGACCCTGCGGCTTTCAATTATTCTTCACTAAGTTATTGCGTAAATGACCCGGATCCGACTCCTGTTGTTACAGGTTTGACAGGGGGAGTGTTTAGTTCAACAACTGGTTTGGACTTAAACTCTTCGACGGGGGAGATTAATCTTTCGGGGAGTGTAGGTGGCATTTACTTGGTAAGCTACAGGACATCAGGTGTCTGTCCGAATACTAATACCGTTAGTGTTACTGTTGAGGATGCGTCTTTTAGTTTTGGCTCTGCTTCTTACTGTAGAAACGGACAGAATCCGGTGCCTTTTATTTTTGTTCAGCGGGGCGGTATTTTTTCTTCCAGTCCGGGGCTGTCTATCGATCCGGTTACAGGAGAAATTAATGTCGCTGCCAGTCAGGCGGGAACCTATATGGTGACTTACACGACAACTGGCCGATGTCCTGACAGCAAAAGCGTAAACATAGCTATCAACAATGCGGATGATTCAGGTTTCAATTATTCTTCTTTTGTGTTTTGTGTGAGTGACCCCAATCCTGTTCCGACTATTACCGGACTTCCAGGAGGGGTATTCAGTCCTTTGACTGGCGATCTTGTAGTGGATGCGGCAACTGGTGTCGTAGATTTGAGTGCCACTCCAGGGGGGACTCATTTGATTGCTTATACCAGCGCAGGGATTTGTCCCTCAACCAGTTCTACAAGTATGGTGATAAACGATGCTTCTTTTAATTATTTGCCAAATAATTTTTGTGCTGATGCGGAGGACCCAAGTCCGTACATTAGCGGGATTACGGGCGGTGTATTCAGTGCCGGAGCAGGACTTAGCATTGATCCTTCAAGCGGTGTTATTGATATTTCTGCAAGCGATGCAGGCAGCTATATGGTGAACTATACTGTGACGGGTTCATGTCCTGATTCTAAATCGGTTCCTGTAAGTGTTGTTGATTTGGACAATGCGTCGTTTACGTATCCAAACTCAAGATATTGCCCTGATGATTTTGATCCGAGGCCGGTGTTGACAGGTGTAGGCGGCGGTTTGTTTACTTCAACGGCTGGATTGTTGGTTGACCAGCATTTGGGTACCATTGATTTGTCTTCCAGTTCTCCAGGAACCCATACGGTGACATACACTACGGCCAGTGCATGTCCTGGCAGTATGTCTGCTCAAGTGACCTTGGTGCAGCAAGATGTGTCCGCTTTTACATACCCTCTTACAAGTTACTGCGTTTCGGGCATAAATCCGAGCCCTGTTATTTTGGGCAACACCGGAGGAACGTTTATGTCAACACCTGGATTGGCTTTGAATTCCTCGAACGGAGAGATTAATCTTTCAGCGAGTACAAGCGGACAGTATTCTGTTAGTTACACAACAACAGGAACATGTTTGAGCACTAGTGTTTTTGATTTGACAATAAATGACGCATCCATATCTTATCAATCTGCCTCTTACTGCACAAACGGGGAAGACCCTTTGCCGGTCATTCAGGGAATACAAACAGGTTTGTACAGTTCTACGGCTGGACTGGCCTTAAATACCACGACAGGAGAGATTGACTTGTCGAGAAGCCGGACTGGAAATTATATTGTAAGCTATACGACAATGGGGAATTGTTTGGTCACGCGAAATACAGCTGTTAGGATTGATACGACGTATTACGGAAGAATCAGTTATTCCTTGTCTGATTTCTGTGCCGATACCCAGAACCCTGCTCCAATTATTGACGGATATACACAGGGTACATTCAGCGCGCCTCCAGGTTTGAGTATTGATTCGGCTGCGGGCTTAATTAATTTATCGGCCAGCACTCAGGGAACCTACTGGGTTGTTTATTCCATCGGCGGACAGTGTCCTACCAGAGACAGTGTAGAAGTGACTGTCGGGGACAGGCTCCCGCCTCGCGTGCTCGTAAGAAACACAGTGGTAGGTTTGGATGAAACAGGAAATGCGGTCATTACTCCGGAACAGGTGGACAATAATTCTACGGATAATTGCGAGATTGGAAGCAGGAGTTTGAGTCAATCGAGTTTTGACTGTTCTCATTTGGGAGACAATAATGTTGTTTTTACAGTTGCTGATGTGCACGGCAATAGCAGCACCGATATGGTTTTAGTGAGAGTTGAGGATTTCCGAAACCCAAGAGTTTCTACCAGTCCGGTTCAGGCTTATCTTGACTCTTCGGGAATTGTTTGGGTCAGAACGGGCGATTTGGACATTACTGATAATTGCGGCAATTATACTGCGGTCATCAACAACAACAATACATTTTCATGCGCCGACATAGGAACTAATTCCATAAGTGTGACGGTGTCTGATCCGCAGGGGAATACTGTGAATGAAATTGTACCCATAGAGGTGAATGACACCATAAGCCCAACAATAACATGCCCGATTGATGTGAGGCATCAAGTAACAATTTTTGATGTGCCTCGGTATGTTTCGGTTGAGGCCGCACAAGTTTCGGATAATTGTTCGGGTGTGCTTCAGATAAGAAATTCCATTAACGGGACTTCTGACGCAAGCGGCAACTATAGTCTGGGAGTGACCCCTGTGGTATGGACAGTATCCGATTCGGAGGGCAATTCTTCTTCTTGTCGCATGGAAGTAGAGCTGTTTCTGGATTCAGGGGATTCTGTAATCAATCTGAGCCAGTATATAGAAACAGATGAGATGCGGACTTTAATTTATCAGAGTAGGCTGCAGGCACTGACAACGGTTCCTGTGAACTATGTGCTGACTCGCAGTGCACTGGACTTGGGGATTCAGGTGAGTTCGGAAGGGGTGTTGGAGTGGACGCCGGAAGAGGTTCATGGGCCAGCGACTTATTCAATTGAATTGCGGGCGGTGAGCCAAAGTCAGGCAGAATTAGTTGGTGTTGAAGTGATGAATATTGTTGTGAACGAGGTGAATGAGCTACATGTTGTGGAGGATGTTGCGGACAAGGAAGTGTATGAAATGCAATCGCTGTCTTTTCCGATTCTCGTAAATGACATTGACTTGCCGAGACACAGCTTTCTCTTTGAGCTTGAACAGGATTTCCAGTATTTGGGCATTGATGTTAATCCGGAAACAGGCATCGTGCATTGGGTTCCGAATGACAGCCATGGCGGAAATACTTATCCGGTAAGGTTTTGGGTGTCCGACGGAACAAGGGAGAATTTCAGGCAGTCCGTTGTTGTTAATATTCGCGTTTTTGAGAGTTTGAATGGGCTTATAATCCAGACAATCAGTGATGAGCAGCAAGCACATCAGGTTGGCGACTCTACGGCAAATATCGCGATAACCATTACCGATACACAGCCGAACCGAGACATTGATCCGTCGATTAGATTAGTCAGCAGTCCGCCGGGGGTGATTGACGAGCAGAATTTTGAATTGAGGAGAAACGGAGAACGGTATGATTTGGATATTAACGTTCTCGACAGGGAATATATAGGCATTGTTGAGGTTCGCGTGATCATCGATGACGGCATGGGCAGTCAGTTGTCCGCAAAGAATCCGCAAAGGGCTCAGGCAATTTACCAGTTAGTATATTATTTAATATTTGAGAGAGAAGCGCTTCCGCTGAACATCCCCAATATGATAACTCCTAACGGGGACGGCATGAATGATACTTGGAATATTCTCAATCTGTCGATTTACAGCGAAAACACAGTGCAGGTGTTTGACCGGTTCGGGAAGCAGGTTTTTTATCAGGAAAATTATAGCCGCCAAAACGAATGGGACGGTACGTATGACGGCAAAGTGTTGCCTTCAGGTCCGTATTTTTATGTTATTACTTTTGATGGCGAGCGCCTGACGGGTGTGCTGAAAATTGTCCGTTGATTCAAAGTTTACTCAGTGCGCGTTTGGTTTTCTTTCGGTCTTTATTGCTTTTTCTTACCTTCGTTTTTTTAAAAACGAAAGAATGAAGAAAAAAATTGAAGTTTGTTTTTCTCCGGAACTGCTGGATCTGTTTGATCTAGAAGGCAAGGCCGTGGTTGTGGTGGATGTTCTCAGGGCAACCTCGTGCATGGTGACAGGACTGGCTGAAGGCGTAAAGGCTATTCGACCAGTGATGCAGGTGGAAGAATGTCTGCAGCTGATGGAGAAGGGTTATCTTGGAGCCGGAGAAAGAGGCGGTGTCAAAATTGAAGCTTTTGATTTGGGAAATTCGCCTTTCGGCTATATGGAGGAAAGGTGTAAAGGACGCAAAATAGCTGTGACAACTACCAACGGAACGCTGGCTATTGAAAAGTCCCGGGGAGCAAAGGTGGTTTTGATCGGAGCCTTTCTGAATCTTAAGGCAGTGGCTGATTTTTTGAAACACTTGAACCTTGATGCGGTGATTGTTTGCGCTGGCTGGAAAGGAAGGGTCAATCTGGAAGATTCATTGTTTGCGGGAGCTTTGGCTGCACAGCTGGAGGAAACGTTTGCCACAAGCTGCGATTCGGTGCTGATGGCCAAAACGCTTTGGCGGAATGCTGAAGGAAGGCTTGAAAATGTGGTGGGGCAGTCGGCTCATGTGGAGCGTTTAAAGAATATCGGAATAGGTGAAGATTTGGAGTTTTGCACTGCCGTTGACCGTTATCATGGAGTTCCTGTTTTGGAAGGAAAAGAATTGGTGCTTGCGGATGTGCGAGCCGGCGGGTAAGGATCGTCGGATGAACAAATATCCAGCATTATGCGGGATGTGTGAATTGTCAGACAGTTGTACGACCGGCAGGAAATTTTATTCGGCTTTCGGGCAGGGAACATTTTTCGATGTCTTAAATCTTGATTTACAAGATAATGTCTTTTGATTCTTGCTTTCTAAGTTATTTCTCTTAAGAATTATCTTTATTTTTCGAGAATATGAACTACCTTTGTATCCCGTAAGTAGAAAAAATAAAAGAACTTATGGGTGCTGCAAAATACATCTTTGTTACCGGTGGTGTAACGTCTTCATTGGGGAAAGGCATTATCTCGGCTTCATTGGCCAAATTGCTCCAGGCAAGGGGTCTTTCCGTTACCATTCAAAAATTTGATCCATACATTAATGTTGATCCGGGGACATTGAATCCCTACGAACACGGCGAATGTTACGTGACAACAGACGGTGCAGAAACCGATTTGGATTTGGGGCACTACGAGCGTTTCTTGAACATCGAAACCACTCAGGCAAACAACGTTACAACAGGTAGGATTTACTACGATGTAATCAGTAAGGAGCGAGAAGGGACGTATTTAGGGAAAACTGTTCAGGTGGTTCCGCATATTACGGACGAAATAAAAAACCGATTCTTTAGATTGGGTGAGACCGGGAAGTACGATGTTGTTATTACCGAAATAGGTGGATGTATCGGCGATATTGAGTCATTGCCGTTTGTGGAAGCGGTGCGTCAGGCAAAATGGGATCTGGGCGAAGATAATTGCGCGGTGATCCACTTGACGCTGGTGCCTTATCTGAAGGCTGCCGGCGAGCTGAAGACCAAACCGACTCAGCATTCGGTGAAGCAGCTGCTGGAAGCTGGAGTGCAGCCGGATATTCTGGTGTGCCGTACGGAGCATTCGCTGCCGTTGGAAATCAGAAAAAAACTGGCGCTGTTCTGCAATGTTAAGATGAACAGAATCATCGAGTCTATCGATGCGGACACAATCTACGACGTGCCGCTTTTGATGAGAAAAGAAAAACTTGACGAGCGGATTATCGAAAAGCTGAGCTTGCCTTATGAAAGCGAGCCGAAGCTGGACTTGTGGAAGGACTTTTTGGGAAGACTAAAAAATCCGACTGACGAAGTGAAAATCTCGCTGGTAGGGAAATATGTGGAGCTGCACGATGCTTACAAATCAATTGTTGAGTCGTTTATCCACGCAGGCGCCGAGAATGAAGTCAAGGTGAAAATCAACTGGGTGAGCTCGGAGGCAGTAACTCCTGAAAACGTTGAGCAAAAGCTCGCCGATTCTGACGGAATCCTTGTTGCACCGGGTTTTGGCGAAAGAGGTTTGGAAGGAAAAATTGTGGCAGTAAATTTTGCCCGTGAAAACAAAATCCCTTTCTTTGGAATCTGTTTGGGCATGCAGTGTGCTGTGATGGAGTTCGCGAGAAATGTGTTGGGCATGGACGGCGCGTCGTCTACTGAAATGGACAGCGATACCAAATATCCTGTGATTGACTTGATGGAAGATCAGAAGAATCTGAAGCAAATGGGAGGTACAATGCGTTTGGGAGCTTATCCTTGCGAAGTGAAGGAAGGAACTTTGGCGCATCAACTTTATCAGGCAGATCTTGTTTCAGAAAGACACAGGCACCGTTATGAGTTCAATAACAAGTACTTGGAGGATATGGAAGCAGCAGGCATGGTGGCCTCGGGGATCAATCCTGGAACCGGCCTGGTGGAAATTGTTGAGATTCCGGAGCATCCGTTTTTTATCGGAACGCAGTTTCATCCAGAATTGAGAAGTACAGTGATCAATCCTCAGCCGGTTTTTGTCGGGTTTATAAAAGCTGCTTTGGATTATCATAGAAGCAAGTAATTGAAAAATCAATAAATAAAAGATATAACCTCATGCCTGTGCGGGCATGAGGTCATTTAATTTTTGAGGATATGGATAAAAAACAGACGGTAGGGATACTGATAATCGGCCTGATGTTCTTGGGTTTGAATTATTTTTTACCTAAGCCGGAACCAGCGCAGGAGCCTGTGGCTCAGGAACAAACAGCCGCTTCGGCGGAACCTGAAATATCAAAACCTGTCGTGAGCGATTCGCTGCAGCGGGCGCTGAACCAACAGGTGTACGGAGTTTTTGCCGAGGCCGCGAGCGGTACTGAGCAGGCTTACACTCTGGAAAACGAAGATGTTATCGTTACATTTTCTAACAAAGGAGCGCTGATCGAGCGGGTTGAGCTTAAGAAATATAACACTTGGGACAAGCGCCCAGTGGTTTTGATGGATAAAGAAAATTCGTCGTTCGGGTACAACCTGATCACCGTAAACGGGAACATCGATTTTGCCAATTTGTATTTTCAGTCGCAGGCTCCTCTGCATACTTCTGTAAGCCAGGGAGAAAAGTCTATTAGCTTTAAGCTGGAGGTGCAGCCAGGCAGATTCGTAGAACAGGTTTACACTTTGCCC
>JAKSBZ010000406.1 GCA_022360875.1 Cytophagales bacterium
AACGTAACAAAATAAAAAAAGCGAATCCTGACAACTTTATGATAACTTACGAACTGCCAAAATGGAGAAAAGCAGGAGGGAGAATGTTTGTGGAAAAAAGATTGGTCAGCTTCGCCGTACATGTTGAAGAAACCGGGCAGGTCGCTGTCATCAAGAAAGTCATCCAAATCTACTTCCAGGATTTGGTCAATAGCCCTTCGGGTTTCCCTTGTTAGTGCAGGCGACTTTCGTGCTTTTTCCGCAATCTGTCTAAAGTATTCTTGCTTTACAATCAGAGGAATTGTTCTTTTCTCTTTTGGAAAAAGTTCGGTGAACAGACGCTCAGATATCTTCCGGAAGTCATCGTTTTGCAAATAGAGCCTTTGAAAGGCTTCAATAAGATGGGCCCTCATATTTGTATAGGGTTCAAAATACTCGAAAGTCAGCCGGTCGTTGCCCGAAACAGCTAAAACTGTAGCCCAGTGCAGTCTCCAAACAAACTTGCATGGAGGTTCTGCGTTCAAGCCTGCTCCACGGTCATAATTCCTCAATTTGAAAAAATCCTCAATACTGTCAATTCCACCGGATGGCAAAGGGATATTTTTGACGAATTCAGAAGCAGCATATTGTAGGTAGGATTCTCCTACTTCGGGTTGGGCAAATTGGTTGATCCCCAGATAGAAGACTTGTGTTTTGACGAGGTCGGTTTCGTTAAGCATACTTTCAAAATGCCTTTTCTCATCGGGATAGCTTTTTATCCAATACGCTTTTCGGGGTGAGAGAATTAGCGGCACCGATTCGGAATCAGTAATGTTTAGCCGGTTTATGTGATAGGTCGTTCTGGTAGAGACATCGCAAAATTCTCTGCCAAGATATAATTCCTCACTTCTAGGACGTATCGCATCGCGTCCGTCCATAATGTGTTCGCTAGAACTTTTTTCATCGCGAAAGACGAGTTCTATTTGATTAACTTTGTGTGTTCCACCCACAACACTGCCAACCCTGGAGCAGCTGTTTAGTGCGCCTTTCAGATCATCCGTCTTCTTCAGAGCAATAAATATTTTTTTTAGCCTTTGGCCTTCCAGTTCAAGGTACTCATTCGTTTCCACAGCCTCCAAGGTGTTGCGGAGGTTTACGAACCAGTCTTTCAGTTCCTGAATAATTCTTTCGCTGCCGTAAAAGCACCGGGGTTTTTCTTCCAGGGGTATTGCCAAGTCCCTGTTGTCGGACACTTTGTACTCTTTTCCTGAATGGCGTTCCAGATGGTAACACTGTATGGGAGGCTGTTTTGAAATCCCTGATTTGGTGACATTCGGCTTGGCGGGGGAACGGCGACGGGGAGAAAAAAGCATAAGGGAAATTTCGTAAGAATTAACCTTTCTTCCTGACCTATTGTTCCGGCGAGGGAAGACGTAATCCAGGTTGTAAGCCGTCGCTGGAACATGAGATGGTTTCCGTAACATACTAAGTGAAGATATTAGGTTAGTATAAAGCGTTTTGCGAAAAATATATATTAAAAGGTCTTGAAGTGCAGTTGGTTTTGGTTTAAAAAAAGTTGAGCAGGGAAGGAGTTGAATTGATTGCGGCCGCGCTTATTAGCTGTTGACGCAACCGCATAGTTTTTTAGAAACGCTTCCGGATATTTTTCACAAAACCTGCAAAGATTTGGGGATAAAAGGAAAAGTAGATTTATGGATCCGACTCCTGCAAACTGAAATTTTAAAAAAATCAGGGAGCAATATCTCCGTCTCCCTAATCAGTTCATTTTGAGTGTATTCTAAATTCACTTGCTATACTTAGTTTATTAATTATAGAATTTATGTATAAAATTAATTATTTTTAACTAAATTAACATAAAACAATAAAAATAGCACAATATGATGGTTTGGACTTATCTCCTGAAATTTTTGAAGCTTATGAGTGTGTAAAAATAAAAGCAAGTTTACTTGTTTTGCAGTCCTAA
>JAKSBZ010000286.1 GCA_022360875.1 Cytophagales bacterium
GCTTTTACTGTTGCCAAAATCCCTGCTTGGTTTTTCTAACACCACATTGCCATGTGTTTTCATCATCCCATGCTTTCAAGAAAAATCCCATGAACACTGAGCCATTGCTTTCCTACGGAATGTATTCATTCCCCTCTCCTATGCAGGTCAATTTCAATAACGCCTGCCTGAACATTGTCATCAGTCCCAAAAATTCTGAGAATCAAGTTTGGTGTAAAAAAATCGTTTTCTCGCTTCCCGTCGGACTCAGCTCTAATGACCTAACCAATGATCCCGGAAGCATTGCCGTTTCCGTTTCGTCTAACTTATGGCAAGTATGCTCTATAGCAAGCGGCAAGCAGGTTACTATGTCTCCAATACACGGCGCCCCTCAACTAATACCGAAGGAGGGCATCAACATCCAGTTTTCTCAGATAAACAGCAATTCGGCAAATGGTTCCTGCGAACTTACCATTACCGAATACACCGCTTCGTCAGATTTGCCCGACCGCTCTTTCTCTCCAAAAGAAAAAAAAATCACGCTTAACAAATTTCCTGAAGATTTTTGGATCGGCAATTTTGTCAGCAACAAAGTCAATGTACTTTCCGGCCAAAGCGTCACGCTGAGCTGGAATATGTCCGGAGTTGGCCATATTGAAATCATTATTCCCACGCCATCGGGCGAGCAGAGAAGCATCCCTATAGAAGAAGGAAAAACGTCCTGGGAAAGCGGACCGCTTGAGCAAACTACCGCATTTGAACTGCAAGCCAGTGCGGGAGGCTCCAGCGATCTGCAAATATTTTCTTTACAAACTGTCGTCAATGTGAGCAATCAGGAGTTAGTGCTTGATACGCTCACTGTCAACAAAGGCACACAGCTTAACCAGTTAACTCGGGCATCCACTATAAATGCACAAAACACAGTAACGGCAGAAAATCTGTCCGCAACCTCAAATACGAATACGGAAAATTTATCCGTGCGTAATTCCGCAAACATCCAATCTGCTTTAGTCTCGAATCTGACTTTCTTTAATATTAAATCAGGCACTCCAAGCAGTGTTTCCATTCTGGACAGCTACTATCCAATATTAAGTGAAAAACTGGATACAAGTACGCACCGACACAAAATGAAATCCGACGGATTCTACTTTGCTCAAGGCTGCGTAGAAAATGAGGAGTCTATTGACATCTCCACATTGCACATTACAATAAGTAAACTTCCGACTCTTAACGAAGACTTAGAATTCAAAATGATATTAAACTCAAAGCTCAGAGATGCAACCTTTGCTTGTTTTCCTGCCCCCAAGGGATCTATTGTTGAAAGCAAACAATTTAATCCATCTGAAACTCGATACTTTCAAACATGGATTGTCAACATGGGAACCGGATAGCCTTTTCCATACTTTAGATACCAACTAATCAGCTTCTTCCCCACAAGTAAAATTTCCACTAATATATAACCCGAATGACATCGCGGCTTTGTTTTGAGCAGCCAAAAACACTATTCATCTGGATTCCAGCATATTGGTCAAAAGCCAACGGTCGTTTATTCAAATTTCCTTTATGCTGAATGAAAACAGGCCGCAGTATTTCATCCTTTAGCAGAAGCCTTTTTTCTTACTTGGTCTTTCATTTTAACCTAAAACACAGGCCTGCAAATTGCGCAGGCCATCCCTGTATTTTCAACCGAAAAATCTCCCGGGCATTTACTTTTGCCAAAATCCCTGCTTGATTTTTCTAACACCACATTGCCATGTGTTTTCATTATCCCATGCTTTCAAGAAAAATCCCATGATCACCAATCCATTGCTTTCCTACGGAATGTATTCATTCCCCTCTCCTATGCAAATCAATTTCAATAACGCCTGCCTGAACATCGCCATCAGTCCCAAAAATTCTGAGAATCAAGTTTGGTGTAAAAAAATCGTTTTCTCGCTTCCCGTCGGACTAAATTCTAATGACCTAACCAATGACCCCGAAAGCATTGCCATATCCGTTTCGTCTAATTTATGGCAAGTAAGCTCTATTACAAGCGGCGGACTGGTTACAATGTCTCCAATACACGACGCCCCACAACTAATGCCGAAGGAAGGCGTCAACATCCAGTTTTCTCAGATAAACAGCAATACGGCGAACGGTTCCTGCAGACTTGCCATTACCGAATACACCGCTTCGTCAGATTTGCCCGACTGCTCTTTCTCTCCAAAAGAAAAAAAACTCACGCTGAGCAAATTTCCTGAAGGATTTTGGATCGGCAATTTTGTCAGCGACAAAGTCAATGTACTTTCCGGCCAAAGCGTCACGCTGAGCTGGAATATGTCCGGGGTTGGCAATATAGAAATCATTGCTCCCACACCATCGGGCGAGCAGAAAAACATTCCCATTGAAGAGGGAAAAACGTCCTGGGAAAGCGGAGCGCTTAGGCAAACTACCGCATTTGAACTGCAAGCCAGTACGGGAAGCTCCAACGATCTGCAAATATTTTCTTTACAAACTGTCGTCAATGTGAGCGATCAGAAGTTGGTGCTTGATACACTCACTGTCAACAAAGACACAATTCTTCAATCAACTTCGGCTGCCTCCATATCAGCTAACACCATACATGCTATAAGCTCAGTGACCGCAGAAAACCTGTCCGCCAAAATTGGTACGAATACGGAAAATTTAACCGTCCGTGAATCAGCTTTTGTTAAAAATCTGTTTTTCAACAACCTGTCATTTAATCCGAATAACACAAGTGGGGACTCTGTTTCAATTTTAGATTATTCATACAATACTATTTTTCCAGATCTTATGAATAAAAATGAACAATCTTGCACAGTACAATCTGACAGTTTTCTTATTATTCAAGGACACTCAAATGGTGGTGGTTCTGGAATCATCACACTTACAATCACGATAAGTCGTTCCAAAACTGATGATTACATAACATTTCCATTGACCATAAACTTGGAAATAGAAGATTCTACCTTTGCCTGCATTCCTGTTTCCTTTAGGTCTACCATTGAAGCTAAATATCCTTACAGTTATTATAATTACTTTCAAATTTATCTTGTCAGCATGGGAAACTTAGCCAACATTAATTAAGTTTCAACTGCCTCCATTTTAAAATTCTCTGGGTTCTACTTGCAGACAGTGAATACCAGGTTTTCGAATCACTTAAACAGGATACAATTAAAGCGGAAGCTGCGTCGAACACCTTCCGGATGCCTCTCTCCACAAGTAAAACTTCCATTGTATGAATAACTTGACTGCCATCGCGGCATTGCTGCAAAAACAGCTGCAAAAAACCGGGGGTTCCATCCAGCTGAACTCCAGCATATTGCCAGAAAGCCAGCTGTCATCCATCCAAAATGCCTTCATGCTGGACAAAAATGCACCGCTTACTCTTGAAGGCCTGAAAAGCATTCCGGCAGCGGAAAACGGACAGCTGGCAGTGCAAGGCGGCACCGCGTCGATCCTTAATGTGCACAATGTGCCTGTCGAACTGGTTTTCCGTACCGCCGGCAATCAAATAAACCTGCTTATATCAGCCAGCATGTCAGCAGACTGGACGTTCAGTGAAAGCTTCTCGGGACTGACCGGTTATCCTTTCCAAAGCAGCTCCATCAAAAATGCCTGCTTCGTTTATTCTTCTGTTTCTCTGAAAGCTTTCAGCCCTTGGAGCCACGATTCATCAGTCAAAGTTCCTCTTTCCCAAGGGCTCAACTTCACGAGCGAGCTGGATTTTGCGGACTTCTCCCCCTTGCTCAGTTTGTTGGGAAAAATACTTAAAGTCAATGCAAGCTACCCGTTTTACGGACCGATTAAACCGAACCAAGGAAAGCCCAGCGGAACTTTGGTCGCTCCTATTGGCAACAGTGATTTTGATTTGGGTTATTCTCCTTATGATTTCAGTCTTTCCGATCCCTCTTTCCTCACGCAGATCAGCGAGCCGAACGCCAATTTGCCGAGCGTTAGCCTTTACCTTCAGGCAGTCTCTTCTCTGGGCATGACCTGCCGGCTGCTGCTCCCTGACACAGACGACGGCATATTCACGCTCGATGCCTCTCCAAAGTCAGGCAACACGATCGGTCTGTCAGAAATCATCGCGCGCCTGCCCGGCGGCGAAGGGTTTTCTTCCTATATCCCCGCCGAGCTGGAATCTCTTGCCGACAGCATCACACTGAAGGACTACAGTATGAGCTTTTCCCCGGCTAAAAAAGCGGTAACGGACATTAAAATCCTTGTCAGCCTCTACAGCTGGGAAATTATTCCAAATATTCTCCAAACAAAAAGCCTAGACTTAACCGCTGACCTTCAATTCAAAAACAATGAGCTGAACGAAACGGACGTATCTATAAGCGGTAGCGCCTCTGTCTTGCCCACGGTCTTCAGCCAGCCTTTCCAGCTTTCGGCGACTGTCAGCGAAAGCGAAGGAAAGTGGAAGCTGAACAGCATTAACTGCAAGAGCACAAACTCTGTTTTGCTCGGCCGACTGACATACAGGCTATTAGGAAGCAACACCTTGATTCCGGAAGTCTTGCAATACATTGCGTTTACTGACATCGCACTCACTGTTGATCCCAGCAAAGGTTCGTACAGTTTCTCCGGCTCGGCTGCCGACTCCTTGCCGTTTATCGGTACGCAAATCAACAATTTAAAATTTGATGTAAACCCGGGTTCAAGAGAAAGAACCGTCGTGCTGAACGGAAAGCTTGTTATCGCAGAGCAAACTATCAGCCTTTCAACAGACTTTGCAGCCTCTTCTAAGTCCGGTAAAAAAGCCAGCCTGAGAGGTTCCTGGAAAGCTGCAGGAAAAGCATTAACCATTAATGATTTGGCGGAAGGTCTGAAGCTGGAGCAAAGCTTGCCCAAGCTTCCCGAAGCGCTCGATCCTTCATTTACGGAGCTGAATTTTTTATACGAATGGGATAACAGCCAGCTAGTGATTGGAGCTAACACTTCGATAGGCAAATCCACTTTGGTTGTTTGCAAAGCACAAAAAACCAAAACATGGGAATATTACTTCGCAATTGCGTCTCCTTACTCTTACAGCCTTTCGGACTTGCCAATACTCGACGACACCCTTCCCTCAGCACTCAAGCTGTCAGCCGCCCTTCAGCAAGTCAACATCGCTTCGGCACCGCTAATCGACAGCAAAACCATCACTAGTCTGAATGCCTTGATAAACAGCAGCCATCCGGGCAATCCGCTGCTTCCAGCCAGCGGAATCCAGGACCAGCTGGTGCTGGCACTCAAGCTTTCCTTTGGTGAACTGACTCAAACGGCCTATCTGGAAATCAAAGAATTCAGCACTTCAGAAAATCCATCAAAAGTAGTGACCAAGGTTGCTCAGCCTGCTTCCAGCGACGCTGTGCAGTCTGCCGACGGCACCCTGTGGTACAAGCTTCAGCGAAGCTTCGGGCCTATCAACGTCCAGAAAATCGGACTGAGGTATTCAAACAACACGCTCTGGTTTTTGCTTGACGCCTCGCTGGCGGCAAGCGGATTTGACCTAACGGTTATCGGGCTGATGATGGGCATTTCTTTAAATGAAAGCCCTCCCGCTGCAAAATTTAATATTGAAGGACTGGGAGCAGCCTACAGCAACTCCATGCTGAACATAGACGGAATACTGGGAAAAATGCCTGACACGCCAGATGGATACGAGGGAACAGCAAAAGTCCTGCTCAGCGATTTTGCGCTGTCTGTGATGGGCGAGTACGCCAAGAGTCCCGGCAAAAGCTCTTTCCCCTCCATGTTCCTGTTTGTCGACGTGGAGCATCCGCTGGGCGGTCCGGGATGCTGTTTTGTCACAGGTCTGTGCGGCGGATTTGGATACAACAGCTTGCTTCGCTTTCCATCCGCCAAAGACCTTTACCAATTTCCGCTGCTTGCTTCACTGAACGAACCGGGATCCCCTTCACTTCCAGAAATGTGGAATTCTTTAAACTCCTGGATTAGCCCGGAAGCCAAAGGCTTGTGGATAGCCGCCGGATTCAACTTCACGACTTACGAGATCGTGCAGTCCACTGCCATGCTGCTGGCAGAGCTCAGTTCCGTTTCTTGCTACTCAATCATCGGAACCTCTGTCGCACAGTTTCCAAAAGACGGGGATAAAACCTATGCCTATATCGAGCTTGCTTTGGATGCGTTTGTAATGCCTCAGGAAGGCGAAGCGGCTTTCATGTCCAGCCTGTCGCCCAATTCGTATGTGCTGGACAAGGACTGCCACCTCACCGGCGGCTTTGCCTTCTGCTACTGGTTCGGCGAGAGTCCTCAAGCAGGCGATTACGTGCTCACGCTCGGAGGTTACAGCCCGTTTTACTCTCCCCCTTCATATTACCCGCAGGAGCCGCGCCTGCGCTTCAAGTGGTCTCCCGACCACTCGGTGTCCATTTCCGGCGACGCCTACTTCGCGCTGACTCCTCAGGCGATTATGGCCGGAGGAGAGATAAATGCCGTTTACCATCACCACGATTTGAAGGCTTGGTTTGACGCCCACGCGAATATTGTAGTCTGGTACAACCCTTTTCACTTCATCGCCGACATAGGCGTAAAAGTGGGAGCCTCCTACCATGTTCACTTCTGGTTCGTGTCCAAAACCTTTTCGGTGGAACTAGGAGCCGATTTAACGCTTTGGGGGCCGAGGACCGGCGGAAAAGTGAAGATTCATTGGTGGGTGATTTCCTTCACGGTTGACTTTGGAGCGAGCATTTCCGGATCAAAAAAATTAAAAAAACAAAGGTGGGATGAATTCCAGAAACTGCTTCCGGCTTCCGAACACGCCATCCAGATCGTTCCCGCACAGGGCTTAATGACTCAGCCTGTCAAGGCAAAAACCTCAGCTTCTGTTTGGAACGTCCGGGCCGACCGATTTCAATTTAAAGTCAAATCAGCTGTTCCCATCAGTCAAGTAAATTTTGAGAACAGCAATTTTCCCGCAGATGGAAACAACGGCTCTCTGCTGAATATCCGCCCCATGCAGATAAAAAATACTGTCTCTGAAATTTCTATAACAATAAACAAAAACACTGAAGACAGCAAAGCTGCAGAGGATGCGCAAGTCTGGACAGCAGACTGCATACAAGAAAGCGTGCCAAGCGCATTGTGGGGAGAAGGGGATTCCATGGCCTCTCTATCCGGAGATTCTCTCGTCCCCAATCAATTGACTGGTTTGCAAATAAGCGCGCCTTCGCCTGAACTCAGCAAAAATGGAAATGCAATAAATGTCAGCATGCAGAATTTGGTCGATTTTTCCATAGATCCTCCGGGCGCTAACCCGCTGACGACAGTAAACGCCAGTTCAGGAAGTAAAATGCTGCCAAAAAAAAATAATCCCAGCTTGCCAAAAATTGAGCAGGCAATGTCTTCGGAAGTGTTGAATACCAGAACTGAAATATTCAAAGATCTGCGCAAAATAGGATTCAAAAAAATAAAAAATGATCCGTTAACCACCTTCGCTAAAGAATCCCCTTATCTGTTTTCTGATTCACCGTTTTTAACCTAAAAAAATGAATACTGAGAAATCCGCGATATCCCATGAGGACATCTCTTTTTATAGCCATTATTTGCCCTCTCTAACCGATGGGACATACGAAATAGCCGTGCAAATGGAGCTTCCGTCGGTGGACACGGAAAACTATTTTGACAACACTTTCACACAGAATTTCAAAGTAAGCGGTCCGCGGTTTACCCTGCCTCCCGAAGATGTCCACAGCGTCTTTCCTCCCAACAACAGTTTCTCGACTTACGACGAGTACCTGCCCAACATCGTGCTCAACCGGCGGATGCTTCCCTGGGAGCGGACCCTTGGCCCCGGCAACTCCGATCCTTATCCATGGCTTTGTCTTTTGCTGCTCACCGAAGAAGATCTTATCATGAACAGCGCTGCCAATACGCCTATTTTTAACACAACGGTTGACAACTTTCTGAATTCAGGCAACTCACTGCTAAAACCTTCAATTGATCCCAGCACGGTTTCCCCAGCAGTAAAAGCCTCCAGTTGCTCTTACATTCAAGTGAAGTCCAGCTCGTTTCAGAGGCTTGCCCCTGCCTTGAGCGACCTGCGCTACCTTACCCATGTGCGCAAGACGGACGTCAGCTACCAGGCGGTATCGCACACAGACTTAAAAGACCTGGGCTGGTTCAGTGTTGTTTGCGCCAACCGGCTGCCCACATCCGATTCTCCAAAAGGAACCCGTTACTATGCGCATTTAGTTTCCCTGGAAGGGTATTACAACCAGCTGAACAATCCGAATTCGATAAATGACCAGGATATCGCTTTAATTTCTCTGTACGATTGGTCATTCCTTTCGCAGAAACAATCGCTCAGTTTCGTTGAACTGGCGAGCGAGCTAGCAAAGCCAAAGGCTGAAGAGCTGCTGCTGCGGATTCCCCAAAACACTGCCAATAAATCAACTGCTTCCGAGGCAATTTCCCAGGGTTTCACGCCTTTCAGCTATCAACTGCCCTGCTCGGGGTCCGAATCCACTTTTGCCTGGTACAGAGGGCCATTTACTCCTATGGTTGCCGAACCGTTTCCCAATCAACCTCCTAACTTTCATTTTCCTTCGGCCTCGTCCTTAATGATCTACAACGAAGAAACCGGAATTTTCAACCAGTCTTACGCGTCTGCCTGGTCTGTTGGAAGAGCTTTAGCGCTGGCGGACGGCAACTTCTCGAACAGCCTGCTGAATTTCAGAAGAAAAGCCTACGGGATCATCGGAAGACTGCTAGATCAATCCGGCGAGGCATCCGGAAAATCCGCTGCGGACTTAACCGAAAGGCTGCATGCCTCTGTTGTACGCGACGAATTCCTGAAGCAATTCAACAGCAACCCCCAGACACTGGCCGAACTCTTCAGCAAGCCGAAACCAGCTGCTCCAAACGCTGAGACTGCCGGCAATCCTCTGGATACTGCCAAAGAGCTATTGTCCGCTTCTCCTATTCAAACGCTTATCAAAAATGAGCTAAAAAGTGAACTTCAGTCCATAACAAACTGGCTTGCCAACCTGCAGCTCCTGGCTGGAGTGCCGTTTGACCACCTGGTTCCCGCCGAACAGATGCTGCCTGTCGAATCAATCCGCTTTTTTTACGTTGACCAAAACTGGCTGAACAGCCTGATGGACGGAGCAATAAGCGTAGGGGTTCAGTGTTCCAAAGAGTCGAAAATGAATGGAGTGATGTCGGGAATCATCAACGAATCATTGGCCGCAACGGTTAAAAGCATGCGGAATAAGCTCTTAGGCAAAAGTCTGGGAATGACCGAACCAGACTCCGAAAAGGAAGCAATCACCGGCATTCTAATCCGGTCGGAGCTCGTCTCAGGATGGCCGGGGCTGGTAGTGAAAGCCCGAAGCGGCAACACCACACTGAAGACCCTGCGCATGGACCGGCTTTCAAAAAACGTCTTGCTCTGCCTCTTCCTGGACGTTCCCGACCAGATTTCTCTGGCAGAACCTTCACAAGGCCTTTGCTTTGGCTTGGAAACTTCAAAAAGCGGAGTGCCTGCTGTCGGTCTGCGCAGCCTGAACGGGAACACTGGAGCACCCGTAACAAACAACATGAACGAACACGTATTCCTTCCCGTTCAGAATTTCCTTAGAGAAAACACCCAGAATGTACTTGAGATCGATTCGCTGGCAAAAGCAATCGGAGAAAGCAAATACCTCCTGACCAGGCTTTCTCCGGCCCAGTTTGGCCTGGAAATGATCAAGTCGCCAAGAGAAATTTCATTCATTACCACATCATCGTCTAAGAAATGAAAACAACAGATATCGCACAATCCTCTCAGCCTCTTCTAATTCCTGTAGAACTGCAGTCTTTCGTAGTCAATGAACAGAACAAAGACACACTGCTGCGCTGGCAAATGGATTATCAAGGAGCGGTTACTACCTGCGGAAGCCCCATGCCCGCTCCTTACAGCAATAAAGAAGAAAACGTAGGAATGGGTATCTACCTGCACTGGACGCTGCCCCAAGCTTTAAGACAGAATTACACAGACCTTTTAAAAAACTACCCAACCATTCCTTATGCAAACAGCTATTTTGCCATTCCCAACCGCTGGCTGGTTGTTCGTTATGCCCAACAGTGTACAGAAGACGGCGTTGCCGCCAACTCGCCTGTCCGTGCCGATGCCTGGATAATCGAAAGCGATTTTATGGGAACGGATCCGCAGGCTTCCGGAACGTCTCCATTCCTGCTGCCCAACACTTCCGAAGCGACTCCGACTTTAATAGGCCGAAAGTTCCCGCTTTCTACTTGGAATAACTCCAGCAAAAACAAAGACATGTTTCTTACAGCCATGGGTTGCGGCAATCCCACTTTTTCCGCTTACCAGCCCTATAATGAAAATGTCCTGTCCATTTACGATTCATTGGATTCGCTCGAAAACCCAAAAGCGTCTTATCTGCTCAGCTATATGGTGGCAGGCTGGTATTCCAATCCCGACTATGACCCTCTCATGCTCGCTTCCGAAAGCGACATGCTGGACACGCTGCTTTCGGCTTTCAACTGGGAGCTTCAATCTCCGCCTTCACTAACCGAAAACATTCAATCGATTTTCCACGGAATGAGCTATGGCGTGAAATGGAACACCACAGCGAACATTACTTCCAACATCCCCGATCCGTCCAACATGAATGTTTCCGTGGGCAACACCTCGGTAGATGCTCTCTCCAGCTTATTGCGCAAACTCGAAAAATCGGAATCAGTATCAGAACAAGAAATCGACTTTCAGCTGCTGGAGGCGTTCACATACAACCTGTTACCTAAACTGGATCAGCCCAATGGAAAAACGCTTCTCAAACTGGCGATTCACAAAGCTTGGTTCAGCGCTCATCAGGGAGGTTATCAATGGGTCGTCGAGAAGGCTCCCGAAAGCTCAAGCACGGGAGCCCTGAAGTATCCTGACAATCCAATAACATGGAACAACAACTATCTAAAACCTTCCTGGCTTGACACATTAAACCAAAAACAGCAATTGCTGGACGAAAAAACTGCAGCGCTCAGCGAGCTTCAAAGCCGTCTGTACAGGCTGTGGTGGACTCAAGAGCAATTTAGAACTAACAACATTGGACAAAAAGGAAAAAATGCGCTTGAAGAAGTCAATATAACACCAGAGTCCATAGGCGAAGAAATTAACAGCTTGTCAAAGCAAATTACTGCTGCACAAAATGCAATAGTTCCGCTAAAACAATACGTGCCTAATGGCGCTACCCAGGAAGCATTGAAAAAAAGCATTCAGGTATTTCTCCAAAAAAATAATATCCAAAAAGGATACGAACTGAAACGCTATAACAAAGGAGAATACTTCCAAAGCAATGACCCCGTTGTATTGGTCTCTGACAATCGAGAAAACAGCCCGATAAAGCCGCTAACACAGACAACGCCCTTGGACTGCCGGCTGGCCGCCGAAACGGTGAAAGGAATTGAATACCTCAAGCAGCCAATAACCGCAGACAGTATGCAAGGAAACATACCTGTTATTGAAGGGCTTAACAAACTGCCGCCGGTTTTTTCAGAATTGGTTCACGAGTTCTTCCTCCTTAATCCTGTTCACGCAGCTCTAATGCTGAAAACGCATCAGGATGCTGTCAGCAAGCCAATGGTAAAAAAACTGGCCGAGCAAATTGTTTCTTTAGACGGGATTCTAAAAGGAGGAAAAGCTCCTGACTTGTCCACCAAACTTTGGGAACAGCCCTGGAGTCCGATGTTTCTGGTTTGGTCCGCAAACTATTACCCAATACCGTGGGAAGGAGAACTTGAGTCGCAAAACCCTGAACAATCTCTCGGCAGCGACGACAACAACTGGCTGTTCGACGGAAAAAACTATCAGCTCAGAAAAATGAAGGCCATTCCCGAAGGAGAATATCCAAAATTTTTCACTATCGGCGGAATAACCCTTTTAACTCCTCAGTTGAGTTACAACTTTAAAGCAAGCTTAAATGAGTATGTAAAGAATCATCCTAGCATCGATAATTCACAGCTGAAGGCCATTACAAACTTCATAAACAACACGGACCACTGGAACTTTCTTTCTCAGACACTGGACGGATTCAACGAACAGCTGATAAGCATTGACCCCAGAGACGGCTTGACTCCAGCGCAGGAAGGCGGCAGTAAAAACTTAAACGCTCTCATCGGCCATTACAACTCAGGAATGCCTGTGCTCGGGCCTTTTCCGGAATCCGGGAAATTCAATCCTGCCTCAGCGTTTTTTCAACAAATACGCTCAGGACAGTTTCAGTTTGCGAATCTCGATTTAGTGGATCAATTCGGTCAAAGCTGCAACCTCATCTTTACCCAAGAGGACAACAACACAAACTTGGCTGTCTCTCCTGATATGCAAACCACCCAAACGTTGTTTCAGGTAGATCCGTCCACGCTTGTCCAGCTGAAACCAAGGCTTATGCAGCCGGCCCGGCTGAACTTCAATTTTGTTTCGGCTTACAGCGACTCGCAGCCTATCGACTTGCACAACGACACAAACCCGGTATGCGGCTGGATCCTTCCCAACCATATCGACCGTTCGTTGGCATGCTACAGCCCTTCGGGAGAATACTTAGGTGAAATGAGGGCTTTCGAAAACAAGTCGGTACTGTGGAACAGCCCTCCGGACAGCAACAACACGCTAGCGTCCATTTCCGGCAAATATCCGCATTTGGGACAAATGCTCAAAAATCTGAAGCAATATCCTAACAGCGCAGTGGCCTTCAACAATCTTTATGAAGTCATTGACCAGACGCTCTGGGGAATCGATCCGCTTGGCGGCCGAAACGATAAGCACCTGGCCATGCTTGCCGGAAGGCCGCTTGCCCTGGCCCGATGTTCAGTCTCATATCAATTGATGGGACCGCCTAGCTATAATTATTCCTGGCAGTATGTCTGCAGCAAATACACCCCTGAATTCACCAACTTTATGTTTCCTATCCGGCTGGGTGAGTCCAACTTGAGAGGAGACGGGCTCATCGGCTATTTTGAGAAAGACGACTACAGCACGTTCAACTGCGTATCACTTCCATATGATGCCATTCAGCATGCCAATAATCCCTATGTAAAAGAAATAAAGAAAGGAAATTTTATATACAAAAATTTCGGAAAGAATAACCAGGAGCTCCTCACCATTCTGTTCGATCCAAGTGCCGTCGTCCATGCAACAAGCTCCATTTTGCCGGTAGCCACGCTTACTCTTCCAGACAAATTCATAGAGCCTGCCCTGAAAGCCATGAATCTATACTTCAGAGTCGGTCCGATTCTCTCCAATTCCTTACCGGCAATGGCTAGCGATAAAGATCCCGTGCTGATTCCAAAACCCGCAGAGAAACATGGAAACTGGAGCTGGCTTAATACGTTTAGCGATGCAGCTTATCCTATTAAGTCCCCGAGCCAAAATGCGATTTTCTCTGAAATGCAAAAAGAGCTGCGAAGCGGTTATTTAAAGCTTAGCAAAGCGCTGAATTTAGAGTAAAAAAGCTCCAGGCTCTTTATTATTCCCGAGCATTGATCAAAGAAATTCCGTCATGAAAAACGACCCTCTCATAAAAAAGCGAGGCGGCGGCATTGCACTCATACAATAACAACAGCACTCTGGAAGTTAAATCAAATGCCACATCCCGGGCAGCCTGATTATCGGGCTGCCTTCTTCATTTCTCCATCCATATCTCGCCTGCTATTCCGCTGCAGGAGAATAATCGGGGTACACGCCGAACAATTCCTCCAGCTTTCCGGCCCGGTACAGAAATATTTTTTTCAGCTGCTTTCTCACATACGCTTTTTCCGCCCATCTTCCCAACATGCCCAAGGGCAGTTTGTACGAAACGCGGTCAATCATGGCCGTTCCACCGGGTATTTCCCTGAGCCAATGCTCATGATGCCACAAACTATAAGGTCCGTACCTCTGCTCGTCCACAAAAAAACGCTCTTCCTCAACCTGAGTGATTTCGGTCACCCAACTCATTCTCAAATGCGGAACAGGCGTCATATCATAAGTTATAATCTGCCCGGGAAACATCTTCTCGCCTACGGTGTCCGAAGTAACCGACAGTTTCATATAGTCCGGAGTAATGCGGTTGAGGTTGATGGGCGACGAAAGAAAACTCCACGCCTCCTTTTTGCTGACCGGAAGTTTCTGATAAGCCTTCAATGTGTGTATGCCCGAATGGTGTAAAATTTTAATCATATTTTCCCCTTTCAAATTTTACTTGCCCGCTCGGTCTCTTCCTTCTTTTCCGAAAATTTGACTTTGCCGGAACGAGGCAGAAAACAGAGGGATATATAAAATCAAACATTAATCATTGTAAATATGTTGGTCTGAAACCTCTGCTTGTTTGCCTCTTCCCTTTTTCAGCTCTGCTTTTTTTATAAAAAGCTGACTTTCAAGAATGGCAGACGCTCATTATGTTAAACAAAGACTTACCGTAAAACAAATTTATCAGAAATTCGCTCTGCTGTTCCGAGAGCTCGCCGCGTTACCATTCCACAGGAGACATTCCCTCCGACTTCAGGTATTCATTGGCCTTGACAAAATGTTTGTTGCCGAAAAATCCTCTGTGGGCCGAAAGCGGCGAAGGATGCACAGACTCAAGCACCAAGTGCCTCTCCCGGTCGATAACCGACCCTTTTTTCTGCGCGTAAGCTCCCCACAGTATAAAAACTAATCCCTTCCTATCTTCCGAAAGCTTGCGAATCACCGCGTCGGTGAATTCCTCCCAGCCCTTCTTCTGGTGCGAGCCCGCCTGCTTTTCCCGGACAGTCAGAATGGCATTAAGCAGCAGCACGCCCTGCGCCGCCCAGCGTTCCAGACTCCCGAACAACGGCACAGGATTGCCGGTTTGACTCTCCACCTCCTTGAAAATATTTTTCAGGCTTGGCGGAAACTTCACGCCTTCGTTTACGCTGAAACACAGCCCATTGGCCTGCCCCTTTCCGTGATAAGGATCCTGTCCGATAATCACGACTTTTGTCTCTTCGAACGGACACTTTGCAAAGGCGTTGAAAAGCAATGGCCGCGGCGGATAAACCGTCTCTTCGGCATATTCTCTGTCCACAAACTCTCCAAGCTTAAGGTAATAATCTTTGCCGAACTCACCCGAAAGCAGCCTCTTCCACGTTCCTTCTGGAAATTCCATGTATTATATATAAAATTTATATCTTTAAAAATATTATCAATATTAATTATCTTTATCAGACAAGCACAACTCTCCACGTAGAAAAATCTTTTCGGAGTTTAACCAATCATGCCCCCCACAACAACACGAGCTCATAAAATTCCGAAAACAAATGCAGAAATAACATCATTGTACGAATTATTAGCCATACCTGCTTTTTTTCCGAAAAAGCTCTTCGGAACCGGCTGCATCTCTATAGCCTCAATCCGGCGCTGATTGACGCACATTTTTTCTATATTTACCACATGAGAAGAATAATCCTGAAAGTAGTCGTAAGGAAATCCGGAAACGCCATTCCCCTGACTTTGGAACAGCATCGCATGGCTCCCTGCATATCGGTTATATCGAGAGAATACGAGGAAAAACTATTCGAAATTGAATTCAAACCCTCCAAGGGAGTAACTGACGAAGACGTTGCACTGGTCCATATAGACGCACTAAAGTCAAAGTATTTTATACTGAAATGGGAAATTCTTAAGGAATACAGCCGAGTAAAAAAATAAAAACCGAATGCTCAGGAAATCTGAGCATTTTTTTCCACTCTCGGCATTTCTTCATAAACCGCCCTCGTCTCAACAAAAATCCCGCGCCAAGGCGCCAATAGCACTCTCCCTAGGTTAATCACACTTTTCTTCCCAAATTTCCTGATTTTTATCAGTGTACAGCAGCTTTGCTGCATTCAATCTGTCTGAGTAATTTTCAATAAAAAATTTCAAAAAAAAAATCCTCCTTTTCTTTCTCCCTAAAAATATATTTGCTACAATTGCAATGGAACGTTGTTTCAAATATGAAATTTAGCCTATGTTAATGTTGTCTATCAGCAACATAAACTCATAAACCTTCATTTATAAAAGCTCTTTCTGCAAGAGCTGCTAATTTTTTATTACCACCATGAGAAAAATTAACCACATCGGAATCCCTACTGACAAGGAACAGTCGGCGGAGATTTATCTGGAAGGCATCAAATGCTACATCACAGATTTCAATGAAAGCCCAAACAAAATCGAATGGCTTCGATTCGAAGATGGATCTGATTTCCCTGAACTAATCCAGAAATCGGCGCACATTGCGTACGAAGTAGAAAATCTTGAAGAAGAATTAAAAGGCAAAAATCTTTTAGTTGAGCCTTTCGACAGCAACGAGAATCTTACCATCGCCTTTATCGAAGAAGAAGGAGCTCCTATCGAGCTTATGCATTTCCACTAATTTTTCAAACAACATAAACCAAAAAAAATGGCTGAAGTAACCGAAACCCAAATCGCTAAATTCATCAACGACCCGAACAACTTGACCAAAGAGCTGCTGGAAGGATACGTGATGGCTTATAAAGACAAAGTAGCTCTTGGAGCTGAAAACATTGTCGTAAGAAAAAATCCTAAAGACACCGACAAAGTAGCCATTGTTACACTGGGCGGTGCCGGACATGAGCCTGCGCTAAGCGGATTTGTAGGCGAAGGTATGCTTGATGCTTCGGTAGTGGGAGACATTTTTGCCGCTCCAGGCGCTCCGCGTGTATTGGAAGCGCTGAAAATGTTCAAAAGAGACGCTGGAATCCTGCTGGTTGTTCTTAACCATGCCGGCGACGTCATGGCGGCCAACATGGCTGTGAAACTTGCCGAAAGAGAAGGCATCAAAGTAAAAATCTTGCTGACTCACGACGACATCAGCGCAGGACTGGACGCTGCTATTGACGACCGAAGAGGACTGGCGGGCTGCGTAGCCGTATACAAAGCAGCTGGAGCAGCGGCGGAAGAAGGAAAATCGCTGGATGAAGTTTATGAAATCGGTGAGCGTCTGAATAAAAACATGGCTACGCTGGCTGTTGCCATGAAATCATGCACTCATCCGCAAAACGGCGCTACTATCGCCGAGCTGCCTGACGGCATTATGGAAATCGGCATGGGACAGCACGGCGAAGGCGGCGGCGGACGCACAGAACTGCTGTCAGCTGACGAAACTGCCAGCCGCATGATTGAGCAGCTGAACAAAAAACTGAACATCCAGAAAGGCGAAAAAGTGCTTCTGTACATCAACGGCGTGGGAGCAACCACTCATATGGAACTGCTGATTGTCTACAGAAAAGCACATCAGCTTCTTGAAGAGCTGGGTGCTGAAATTGCAGAAGGAAAAGTTGCAGAAATCCTTACTGTTCAGGAAATGGCCGGATTCCAGATGATTGTCGGCAAACTTGACCAAGACCACGTCGAGCTGCTTACCAAACGCAAATCCGACGCTCCGTACTGGACCGTTTGCGGCTAATATTACCAGGATTACTGAAGATTATATTTGTTTACAGACAACGCTCCCGCCGGCCTTGATGCGGCGGGCGGGAGTTTTGACAGATTAAAAATGGAAAAGCTTACAATCGATCAGTTTAAGGAAATGCTTAATCTCGCCCTTTCAAACATCGAAGCGAGAGAAAAAGAATTTTCAGAGTTAGATGCCGTATGCGGTGACGGAGACCACGGAACAGCCATTGTCGCTGCTATGAAAGCAGTTAATGCAGAGGCTCAGAAAGGAACGGAATTCAAAACCATGCTTACAGACATGGCCTTCCGCTCTATGACGGAAGCTTCCGGCTCTACAAGCACACTCATCGGATCCTTTTTTCTTGGAATGTCCAACACAGCGGAAGGCGAATCGCTCAGCGCTCCTCAGATAGCTAAGATGTTTCAGTCCGGCCTGGACGAAGTGCGCCAGCAAACCAAAGCGCAGGTTGGCGACAAAACCATAATGGACGCCCTTGTGCCGGCAGTCGAAGCCATCGGCGAGAAAAAAGACGCGCCAATCCGCGAACAGTTTGAAAAAGGAGCAGAAGCTGCCAAAGCAGGTGCTGTGCACACTGCCTCGCTGAAAGCCAATTTCGGAAGAGCACGCAACTTGGGCGAACGATCCATCGGCAGCCAGGATCCGGGCGCTACTTCATGGGCTTGTCTCTTCGAGTCGTTTTACCAGGCGCTGAACTGATCCCTTTATACATTTCATCCAACTAAGTACTTCGTACTTTTTATTATTTCCAGTAATGTTTCATAGCCGACGATTTAGCTAAATAATAACATGAGCTAAACATCTGGCAGTGTTTATTTTTCAATATCAATCCTCTTAAAGAAATTCTATTATGGCAGACGCTGAAGGAATAATTGAATCAAAAGAAAAAGATTTTGGCATCGGAGTGCCGGTAAAAACAGAAGGGTTCTACCTTAAAGGAATGGACCACATGAGCTGGGGAATCAAAGACCGCCTGAGAAGAATGTTCAATCCTGAATCAGGACGTACGGTAATGCTTGCTTTCGACCACGGATACATCATGGGGCCAACTTCCGGTTTGGAACGTCTGGACCTGAACATCGTTCCGCTGATTCCATACGCCGACTCGCTGATGTGTACCAAGGCAGCTCTGCGCACAGTTGTGCCGCCGACAGCCAACAAGCCTATCTGTTTGCGCTCCTCGGCAGGAACCACCATCCTGACCGAGCTGAACGACGAAGTGGTTATTGATCCGGAAGAAGCTATCCGCATGAATGCTTCTACCATGGCGGTAATGGTATCGGTAGGCGGAAGATACGAAGCAAAAACAGTCGCCAACCTGGTAAAAACAGCTGATGCAGGCTATCGTTACGGAATCCCTACCATGGGTGTGACTGCCGTTGGAAAAGAGTTGGCAAGAGACGCCCGCTACCTGTCTATGGCTTCAAGAGTTTGTGCCGAAAACGGTGCGACTATCGTAAAAACTTATTACTGCAACGAGCATTTCGAAAGAGTGGTGAACTCTTGTCCTGTGCCAATAGTAGTTGCCGGCGGCAAGAAGCTTCCGGAAAAAGAAGCGCTGGAGCTTTGCTACAAAGCCATCTGCGGCGGCGCGTCAGGCGTTGACATGGGAAGAAATGTCTTCCAGTCAGAATCACCTGTAGCCATGATCCAAGCCGTAGGCGCAGTCGTTCACAACAATCTCAACCCTGAACAGGCTTTCGAGATGTTCAACGACCTGAAAAGCGACTTAGTAAGTGTGTAACAAATCATAGATGTGATGCCGAAGAGAGGCCCTTTCAAAGGCCTCTCTTCTATTACACAA
>JAKSBZ010000371.1 GCA_022360875.1 Cytophagales bacterium
ACACTCGAGCAGACAGGAACCGTAGAGCTTTCTGCCCTGCCTTCCGGCCCCTACTTGACGCGCATCACCACCGAAAACGAAACTAAAGTCACACGCATCGTGAAACGCTAGCATTCCGTTTTCAACGTTTTTCAAAAAGCGGCCTTCTAACAGAGGCCGCTTTTTTTTATAAAAAAGAGAACTTTTCATACCAAAAAATGAATGCTAGACTCCAAATAAACAGCTGATTAGCAAATAAAATGGCGCGCCATGCAATAAAATGGTACTTTTGTGCTCATTATTTCCTAAACCAACGAATATGAAAATCACGGAGAAAAAAATACAAAATATTGTTGAGCGCATAAGCAAACAAAACCAGGAGCAGGCCGAAGAACTCATGGAGCGTTTCAGCAAGGAGCAGCCTTTCGTTTTGGGCTATGCTTTCATGATGGAGGAACAATTCGAAAATGAAAGCGATCTGGAACTGCTGGTCTTCTTGCTATGCGCAACCTGGCAGGCTTTTGAAGAGCAATTCGGAGAGCTGCCGTTGGTAGACGAAGAAATGCTGGCAAACACGGCGGAAAGCTATTTCAGTGAAATGCAAGACAAAAGCGCTTTTGTGGGAAAAACCGACGAGCAAATAGCTGAAATGCAAGCCGAGCGTTTAAAAAATCATCCGCAAGCCGACCTTATGGAATTTGTTTCTGCTTTTGTGTATGCACACAAGATGTCGGAAAACGATCTGCGCGCACAGGGAGCAATCATTACTGTGGCGCATGTAGCCATCAACGCATTCCAGAAGGCGGTGAGTAAATAAGAATTTTACAAAATATTGTTTGCCTAAAAAAAGCAAACTCTTTATAATTACTTTATTATAAAGAAAAATATTTTCATCATTCCAAATAATATTTGGTTTACTGATTTATCGCATGGAGCTTGTAAACAACCAATACAGTATTCAGGAAGTGTCGCTGGAGGCGATCGCAAAAGAACAAGGCACGCCGGTTTATGTATACGATGCCGATAAAATCGTCGAGCAAGTAGAACAGTTAAAAGCTGGATTTAAAGGGCTTAACCTCAAAATCAAGTATGCCTGCAAGGCCCTGACCAATCTTTCGGTTCTTAAACTGATGCGAAAACAAGGCTGCGGACTGGATGTAGTTTCTATTCAGGAGGCCTATCTGGGACTGAAAGCCGGTTACCAGCCGAAGGAAATTCTGTTTACGCCCAACTCGGTAAGCTTCAGCGAAATTAAAGAAGCCGTAGATTTGGGACTGATTATCAATATTGACAATATTTCCATACTCGAACAGTTCGGCCACGAATACGGCGGCTCGCAGCCGTGCTGCATTCGCCTTAACCCGCACATCATGGCCGGAGGCAACGCAAAAATTTCAACTGGCCATATCGACTCCAAGTTCGGAATCTCGGTTTACCAGATGCGCCATATCGAGCGAATAGTAAAAGCCTGCAACATCCACGTCCACGGCCTTCACATGCACACTGGATCGGATATCCTGGACGCAGAGGTTTTTTTGCGGGGCGCCGAAATACTGTTCGAGGCCGCCCAGCATTTCAGCGAACTGAAATTCATTGATTTCGGAAGCGGTTTCAAGGTAGCTTACAAAGAAGGAGACATTACTACCAACATCCGGAAAATCGGTGATAAACTGGGGGTGGCTTTCAAGCAATTCTGCAAAGAATACGGCCGCGAACTGGAAATATGGTTCGAACCGGGCAAGTTTTTGGTTAGCGAATCGGGTTATTTTCTTGTTAAAGCCAACACCATCAAAACTACTCCGGCAACCGTTTTCGTGGGTGTAGATTCTGGCATGAACCATTTGCTTCGGCCAATGATGTACGATGCCTACCACGAAATTGTCAATATCTCGAATCCTGGCGGGACCAAAAGAGTCTACACGGTCGTTGGCTACATTTGCGAAACAGACACTTTGGGCTGGGACAGACCAATAGATGAGGTGAGAGAAGGGGATATTCTGGCCATAAAAAATGCCGGTGCCTACGGGTTCAGCATGGCTTCCAATTACAACTCGCGCTTAAGACCTGCCGAGGTGCTTGTTTACCAGGGCAAGGCTCATCTTATACGCAAACGGGAAACGCTCGAAGACCTCATAAAAAACCAAGTGGAAATCGAGCTGTAATATCAAGCATCCATTTACCAATCGAGCTGTCCTTTTCCAGGGCGGCTTTTTTTCGCTCCGTAAAATTGAAGCAACTTTTTTACACTGCTCTTCATCTTCATAACCGCTATCAATCTATTTGTCCGGCATTTTCTGTCCTGCTTACATGCCGGGAAAAATACTCATTGACTAACGGAAAAAAAATTTGCAAAAAAACGACAATTTATTAAACCATATACCTAACAGCCTGTTAGTATTCTGAAGATATAAAATTCGTTTTATATAGTCGTTTCATGTGTGTAGTTTTGTTTGTTTTCCAAAAGGCTCATTTTTTGAGCCTTTTGCTTTTTTTTGCAAAGATGCGCCATTGAATTGCAAATACTCTCTCATTTTTTATTCAGCTCTTCTTTTTGGTAATCTTTAAATAATCCACTTAACTGGCTTGTTGACTCCCCAATACACAATTTCATCCCAAAAATAAGCAAACATATCTTTATTGATTTGTTTATAATTAGGGACAATATGTTTAAATCAAAAAAAAAGAAAGACAAAAAAAAGCATGGCGCCGGAAAAAATGCTGTTGCTTCATTTGACTTTGCCAAACCACATGCAAAGTTTGAATTTTCTGATGTGCCGGCTACCACCAACCCAACAAAAACCGGCCGCCGGGATTACCTCAGCATTTCAATTATTCCCGAAGAAGAAGAGCCGGGATCAGCGAAAACGCCAAAATATAAATTCGCTTCAGTACCGGCTACCACTAAAGCCGGAAAAACCGGACGACAGGACTATTTTGATATATCGATTATCCCCGAGGAAGAAGAGGAGTTTCTCCAGCCAGCTGTCGCCCCTGTTGTCCTGGAAACACCTCGGTCTGCGGCTTCCAGCCCATCTTCGCCTAAGCCCAAACCTATCAGCAAAAGCAGGGTTCAAAACGCAAGCATTTCTCCCAGCATCTCAATATCCTCAGGCGAAGAGCAACCAGAAGGCCTTGACAATTTGCCGGTAACGCTACTTCTGAATTCCAAGGGCAATTTAACAGAAAATGCAGCAATAGAAGCCAGGACACCTTCACCCCATGCTCTTTCCCATTCCTACGAGAAAGAAATTGCATTTACGTCTGTCCGTCCCACAGAATCGTTTTTTGATAGAAGAAAAAGAAATCCCGGCTACTCCGTTCTGTCCTCGATTCAAAACAGCATTAGTCTATTGGGGAGCGAAACGCGAAGCGAGCAAGCAGTAAGCTCCTGGAACCCTTTGAGCAGTCTTCATTTTCCGCGATACTATGAAAGTCCGGTATTCCCAAAAGCAACTGAAAGCTATAAAAATCACAAAACAAGGTACCAACATTATCCTGAGCTATCAGAAGACTCACTTGAAGGCCAGCGGATTAAAAGAAGACAAACAATCCGCAAAGCAGACGCAATAACCAAACCTGGTGCGCAGCCATTCCGAAGCAAACAGCCGTCGCTTGAAGCTCCGTTCAAAAGCCTTGACCAGAATCTAGCGTTAGAATTTTCCGGCAAGCCTCAGGCCGATATGAGCCGAATGGAAGCTTTCATGTACATCATCGGTTCAAGAGGACAACTGGCCCGGTGTTTTTTCATGGGCAAAACCATCGAGGAAATGGACTATGTTTTCAAACAATACGACACGACCAAAAACCTCGGATCATCAGCCAGCGAAATTTTCGCCAACAACCTCATCAGGCTTATGGGCGCAAATATCACTGCGCCCGAATCACGCCACATCACGGAAAGCGAATTCAACAATCTGAAAACAATAAAAAAATCCGGAGTTCCCATGAGCGCACCCCTTAAGCTTGCCAATAACTTCGAAAGACAGCGTGAGTCATCGCTGTTTATGACGCGCGCAGAAGGCAGCTCGCTGGACCAGCTCGACAGCGATGAGGTGTTTTCTTCTCCGATGTCTATGCGTACGCTGGGAGAACTTGCGGCTTTCGACCTGCTTCTGGGAAACCACGACCGCTTCTACGGCAACGTCAACCATGGCAACATCATGCTTGATCCCTATATCGGAGACATCACGGCTATTGATCAGACGCTTTCTTTGGCAGGAATGGATATTTTCGCAAAAAAACTGGCGGAAAACAAAGAAACGCACAATCCGATGATGTATGTCCAGCAAGTCAATAAAGACCTGCAAAAAAACACCCCAGATACATTCGCGAAATGGCCAAGCCGCCTGATAGAGCTGCAGGGTATCTTTTTTGTATTATTCAAAACCCTGCTAAGCAGTTTTCTTCAGGAAAGCCCCCATTCTTTCACTGACCAGATAATAATAAAAGCCCTCGGAGCGGGCAATGAATTCCTGTCAGAGAACAGCAAAAAAAACATGTTAATCGGCATAGCACAGGGAATATTGTTGCTTTACGAAGGCAGGCACCAGAAAGAAAGCTTGGCAAAACTGCGGCTCGGCATTCATCCCCTGGAACTTCAGGCCTTTTTTGCCAATTGGGATATGCTTGTAAAAGCCGTGGAAGTAGTAGGTGTGGAATCCATAAAACAAAAACTGGAAGAATACCGGGTTTCAACTTACTAGTCTAAAAATTTACAAACTGACTTTCAGGCAACTCTCCACAACCTGTGTTTAGAAGAAAATGCTGCTTTTTTTATAAAAATACAGCTCAGTTTTAAAATTCACTTAACACCATGAAACACACCTTGCTCCATCCTTCAATCCGATCGGACTTTCCGCAAAGCACTTCCGTTCAAGACTCTGCCCAATATGCTTTTCCCCGGCCGCAAGATCAGATGTCTTACTCAGAAAACCTGCTGTTCACGCTTTCCGGATTTGCACTAGTGCTTGTGCTGATCATAATTCGAATGCTTTTCAGAAAAAAGAAAAAACGGAATCGGCTGTGAATTCCCAATCCATAAAAACCGGCAAATGATCGCTGTAGCCGCCTTTCCATGTCGGTCCAAGATAGCTTCTATATATCTTTCCATCCCGAAAAAGCCAGTCAGGGGCATAAATTCCCGCGTGCTTCAGCCGGCCAGATTCAGCTGCTTTTCGGGACACAATCAGCTGATCAAACAAACTGGGCTCGAGTTTTCCATCCGATGTATGTTCCAGAGTTCTTTCTCCTCGATCCCAGGCCTCAAAGTGCAGATTAATCCAGTCTGCACCGGAAAAACGCTTTAGAGCGCCAAGAACTTTCCGCAGGCTCTCGTCATCCGGGTTGTCATTAAAGTCTCCCATAAAAACTATACGGGCTTCAGGATTATGCCGAAGCAGTTTTTCGCCCTCTCTTCGAAGAATCCGGGCAAACGTCTTTCTCGCCTCAACCGTTTGGGCATGTCCGCCAAAACGAGAGGTCCAGTGGTTAACAAATATATGCAGCGTGTCGGTCCCAAGCCGTCCCATCACGTAAAGAATATCTCTCTTCGGGCTTCCGCCAACCGAAACCGGAACCGGCCACGTCTGCAGCGGCGTGAAATCTTTTGTGCGAAACACAAGCGCCACATCGATGCCGCGGCGGTCAGGCGACTCGAAATGGATATACTGATAGCCCTGCCGGCGCAGCGGCGTGTAGCAGATCAAGTCATCAAGAACCTTTTTTGTCTCAATTTCTGCAAGCCCAAGCACCGCCACAGGGTGTTCGCCTCCCAGACTGGCAATCACCTTGTAGAGCCGCTTGCGTTTAACAGCCAGCCTGGCTCCGTTCCACTTTTTGAATCCGCCGGGTAAAAAATCTTCGTCGAATGTGCCGGGGTTGTCCAAAGTGTCGAAGAGGTTTTCAACATTGTAGAACGCAATGCGCCTGGTTTCGGCTGTTTGGGCAAAACATGAGAAGAATAGCCCAAAAAGACTAAAGCAGGCGAAAAAAACTTCTTTTATTTTGCTCCGGTTTTTCATTTTTGTAAGTTGATGGCGCCCCTTCCCGAATTTCAGGCATTCGTTTTTCAACCACAGGGGCAACTTTGCAACTACAATTTTTCCCATGAAATCATCCTATAAGTTTTCCCTCATTGCCTTGCTGGCGGCGCTGCTGTTCGGCGGTTACTATTTTCTGAACCAAAAACAAAAGAGAGAGCAAGCAGGGGTCTGGAATATGATTCCTGAAAGCGCGCTCACGGTATACGAATCAGAAAAAACGGTAAGTGCTTGGAACCACTTGCTTCAAACTGCTGTGTGGAAAAACCTTGCCAACATCGGCTTCTTCGAGAAACTTGCCAAAGACTTCGAAGGGCTGGACACCGCCTGCGGAAAAGAGGGCAAGCTTGACCGGCTGCTCAGACATAAGCCGCTGTATATTTCCGTCCATCTTAAGGACAAAGACGAGCAGGACGCCGTATTTTACATGGATATTAAAGATCCCGACAGCCGGCAAACTGTCCAGGAAGCGCTTTCATTTTTTAAAAAAAACAAGAATATCCGCTTTGCCTCTCACACTTACAAAGACATTTCCATTCAGGATCTGACAGACGAGCGCGCGCGCGCGCAGTTTTCCTACTTCATTCACAAGGATTTTTTTGTGGGAAGCTTCAGCTCTTTTCTGGTGGAAGACGTTATCCGGACAATGCTGGGAAGCGCCCCGAAACTGCCTGTTGAGCCTCGAAAGAACTTCCTGAACAACTCGGACGGTAAGCTGTTTGTCAACACCCGACAGCTAAAAAAATGGCTAAGCGCCTACACAAAGCATAAACTGCCGGGCTTCATAAACAGAATCGGCGATTTCAGCCTTTTGGATATCAATTTTTCTGACAGACGGATTTTCCTCAACGGAAAAACCTACACCAAGCATAATCCAGAAAACTTTCTGAACAGCTTCCAGGAACCCGGCTCAAATTCTTCTGAACTTTTTCCGTACATATCGAACTACACGGGACTGCTGCTGCGCATAGGCACTGGAGAATTCGAGAGCTGGAGACAGCGAATACCGGCTAACGCACAAACCGAAATTCCTGACAATATTGCCAACCGTTTTCAGCTGCGGAAACCCTGGACCATCGAATGGATCGGGGACGAGCTGGCATTTGCACAACTGGAATCCATCAACCCCAAGCAGCCCGAGCTTATCGCTTATGTCCAAACACCCGATCCGCAAAACGCACGGCACTACCTGAACAGCCTGTCAGAGCAGCTCAGCCCGTATGCCGTCAGTTTTTCGGAAAACTACTGCGACGTGCCCATCGGCTTCCTGAATCTGCCTCAGGCGCCTCAGCTTTTCTTTGGCGACACATTCAAAGGCTTTGCGCAGGTTTATTACGCTGTGGTAAAACAAACTGTGGTTTTTGCCAACAGCCTTCAGGGCATCAAGCGCGTCATCTACGACATCGAACATGAAAACACCTGGGGAAAATCGATTCAGATGCACCGCTTCCTGAACGAAACGCTGCAGGAAAGCAACCTCAGCGTAATCATAAACACCAACAGAATCTGGAGCCAAATGCAGGAGCAGCTCAACCCGCGCTGGAAAACCTTTGCCGAACAAAACGCATTCCCGCTCAAGCAGCTTCACCTTATGTCGTTCGAATTCCTCTATGACGCTCCCGGCCGATTCACCACTTCCGCGGTGGCCGAAATTAGCAAGCTGGAGGAAGCTGTAAAAAGCAAAGACCGGTTTGTAACGCTGGAATCGCTTGATTTTCACAAAAAAACGCTCAGCAAACCTTTTATTGTCAAAGGCCGAAAAGGAAAAGGCCTGGAAGTCGTAGCGCAGCTGGAGGACTCGAGCATATGCCTCATTGACGCCCGCGGCGAGCTGTTGTGGGACCGTCCGCTGGACGGACCGCTGGTCGGCAAGGTCTTCCAGGTGGATTTTTACAAAAACAGCCTGCTCCAGTACGCGCTTTCCACGCCGGAAAAACTCTATATCATCGACCGGCTCGGCCGCGAAGTGGAAGAATTTCCTTTAGCCTACACGCCTCTTGCGCCCGTCAGCCAGTTCAGCCTGATTGACTACGACGGAAGCAAAAACTACCGCTTTGCTTCGGCAGACGCCAAAGGCAACATCTGGCTGTTCGACAAAAAAGGCAAAGCACTGGAAGGCTGGAAGCCAAAAGCGCTTGGCAAACCGCTTACGATGCCTTTAAACCACGTAAGAATCCGCAAAAGGGACGTAATGATCGCTTTGCAGGAAAACGGGAAGCTGCATCTGTTCAACCGAAGAGGAGAAGTCATGAAAGGGTTTCCCGTTGACGTGGACGCAAAAATCAACGGCCCGGCCTACATCCAAAAAGGAAGTTCATTCGGCAACAGCTTCATCAGCTTTGTCACCGAGCACGGAAAGCTTTACCAGTACAGTTTCGAAGGAAAGCTGCGGCACCAGTTTCAGTTTTACAAACCCGGAAGAGATTCGCATTTCTCGCTGTGCCCCGACGGGCTCAACAAAACGTTTGTTATCGTCAGAAGAAACCGGGACCACCTGAGCATACTCAACAGGGAAGGGGAGATGCTTTTCGAAACCAACATACCGAATGCCTCACGGAGCCTTGTGCAGTACTATGCGTTCGACGTGAGCCACCAGATAATTGCTGTAACCGACCAGGAGCAAGGCTTCACTTATTTGTATGACCACACCGGAAAATTGATCAACGGGCTGCCAGTTGGAAGCGATTTTGAAATTGGTTTGTTATATTCGGCAAAAAATAAAAGCTACAAACTGTACCACAACTACAAAAATCAGTTCATCGTATCAGAATTCTGACTTTTGTATGCTGTGGTTATTTATTAGCAGCTGCGCAAACCAATCAAGCATTTGTTATAGCACAAAGCGCTTGACTGGACTGATAGAAGCAACAGATAAAGATATATAAATTCATGAAAAAAGACTGGGGAATACTTTTAGCAACCAACATCATTTTTTACGGAACCGCCGTTTGGGCACATCTCAGCACCGGCGCCTGCAGCTGTGCTCAAGGCATCGACAGCCTCATCGGAAAAAGCTACGCCATCGGGTGGTTCTGGCCGGTCAGCCTGGCGCTCATGCTGTGGGGAAGAAAGTTTTTTGAAAAATAAAGCCCTGCAAAACAAAGCAGGAAACGAAAACGGCGGCTTTCGATCCGCCGTTTTTACTGTCACACTATTTTGAAGCCACCGCAGCCTCTGGCTCCTCCGCCAGCTTGCGAAGCCGGTTCTCCAGCGGACTGTTCTTTTGCTCCACTCTGCGGTCAGGCCGATCAGCATTGTAATCAACCAAACGCCCTTCCTTGTCGAATATCATGTACCTGGGAACTCCGTAAATTCCCATAAAAGCAAGCATGCTCGCGCCAAACCCCTTGTCAAACATATAAAGATTGTTTCTTGTCCGGGTCACTTTCCTGATTTTTTCCCACCTTTTCAAATTCTCAATTCCGAATACTCTTTACTGAATATGATTTATTTTCCGATATTTTTACACAAAAACTATAAATATAATTATTATATGTAATTATTTTTATTTAATATTAAATCATATTCGATACACACTTAAAAAGTGATTTTTCCAACCAATGATTTAGAAAAATATGAGTACACAAACGCTCAGCAACGTAGACACGGAATACTATTCACTTGTTTATGACGAAAAAATGGAAACCACCATACTTTCCTTCAAGAAAAACTGCGGCGACGAAAGGCTATTGGAAGCCAGCAGAATGATCACGGATTTTGTAGCACACTACAGGAACCACAAGCACATCACCGACACTTCCCTGTTGGGACCGATCAGCATCGAAGCCCAGAAGGAACTGGCAGAGGAAATTCTGCCTGTAATGTGCGCTTTGCCAAGCAAACGCATGGTTGTAGGCCTTGTGCTGGGAACCGACGTTTTTGCCTCGTATGCCGCTAAAAACATATCAAGCAGCGCTCACGAGCTACATGACACAATCTTCTACAACCACATAGACAAAGCCAGAAAAGCCTTCGCCGCGGAAATTGAATAAGCGGAAAGCTCATATCGCTCAACATGGTGATTGAAACCAACAGCTTCTGCAACTTCACCTTCCCGGACTTCGAAAAACAGGCAGGCGAATACGGTTTTCTCGCTTCCTGAGAATTCCGCTTGAAGGCGCAACAAGCGCGTCGATTGCTTTCAAATAATAAGCAAACCATATGTTCAACCATAATTCATAAAAAAATGAGTACACAAACGCTAAGCAACGTAGACACAGAATACTATTCCCTTGTCTACAACGAAGAAATGGAAACCACCATACTTTCCTTCAAGAAAAACTGCGGCGACGAGAGAATGCTTGAAGCCCACAGAAAACTAACTGATTTTGTGGCACACTACAGAAACCACAAGCACATCACCGACACTTCCCTGTTTGGACCGATCAGCATCGAAGCCCAGAAAGAACTGGCAGAGGAAATTCTTCCTGTTATGTGCGCTTTGCCAAGCAAGCGCATGATTGTCGGCCTTGTGCTGGGATCCGACGCTTTGGCCACGAGTGTCGCAAAAAATGTGTCCAGCAGCGCCCGCGAACTTCATGACACGATCTTCTACAACCACATAGACGAAGCAAAAAAAGCCTTCGCTACGGAAATTGAATAAGCGGAAAATGCCTCAAAAAGAGGCGCTGTAGTCAGCAAAACCAGCCCTCCAAAAGTTTTGGCAGACTGGTGTTTTAACAAGAATTCAGAAAATACTCACAGTTTAAAAAAACGAGGCGACCAAAATGATCGCCTCGTTTTTTTAAACTATTCTCTCCTTTTCAGTAAAAGCCTAGCTCCATCCTCCGAAGGAGGCAAAATTGTTGATTTCTCCCAGCGCCCGAAGGGTGTAAAAACTGGGTCAAAAAAACACATCTTGTACTTATAATCGTGTTTCTGACGAAGGGAGAGAGATTTTTATGAATAACTACATTTTATATATTTTTCCATCATGGATGTTTACTTTATAGGATAGCTGTTCTTCATTATTATATTCTTCTTCATCCTTAAAAAGAAAATATTCTTTTGTGATTTTCACTATTAAACCATCTTTAATTTGTGTATACTTATGTTCTAAATATGGGTAATTTTCTATATCCCCATAATGTTTTGACCATTTAAAGTATCCTTTTGGTGATTTATAGAGCTTAAATATTTTTTCATCAAATTCAATTAAATTATATTCTTTACGAATAGCGTTATATTTAGTCCCATAATTAACAATAAATTCATTACTATCTTTTTTCGCCAATTCAGCAATATTACTAAAACATTTGTAACCCTTTGAAATTAAAAT